>CAIYZD010000472.1 GCA_903930585.1 uncultured Geobacteraceae bacterium
AAGGCACTTGCGGGGTCATATGCAATCATCTGACAGTGCCTGTTGCTGCCAATACGGTAGGCCGTCACACCATGGTATTTGATATCAACATTCATAAAATTGATGCTGACAATCTGATGGTCATGTTTACCGATATAACTAATGTTACTCATCTTGAGGAAGAACTGCTTCATCGAACGGCAATTCTCGATTCTCTACCGGAAAGCATCTGCGTTATTAACGCGGAAGGCGTTATCGTTACCATCAACCGTGCCTGGAAAAATTACACACGTGAAAATAACGGTATCGAATCCCGGTGCGGGATAGGTGCGAACTATTTTTCAGTATTTCAACCAACCGAAAATCAAGTGGAAGCTTCAATTAATGACTATGCAACGAGTATTAAAGCCGTACTTCGCGGGACCTTGCCAGGATTTGTGAGCGAATATGACTGCCATTCTCCGAGTGGAGATTGCGGCTGGTTCAGCTGCAGGGCTAACCCGTTTTTTATCGACGGAGAGTCGTATGCCGTTATTTCTCATGAAAACATCACATTGCGTAAGCGTGCTGAGAATAATCTGCGCAAAATGTCACGCGCCGTCGAGCAGAGTCCGGTTACCATTATGATTACCGATACGGAGGGGACAATTGAATTTGTCAACCCGAAGTTTACCGAGCTCACCGGTTATAGCGTTGAAGAGGTCATTGGACAGAAATCCAGCATATTTAAAACGGACCTGACTCCACCGGAAACGTTTGAAAAAATGTGGGCAACGATCACAACTGGTAAAATATGGGAAGGAGAATTTATCAACAAGCGTAAAGATGGCAGCATATTCTATGAGCATGCCACGATATCTGCGCTTTACGATGGTAATGGAGCTATCACCCAATATGTGGCGGTCAAGGAAGACCTCACCGAAAAGAAAAGTATCATGGCGCAGTTGATCCATTCCCAGAAGATGGAATCGATTGGCGAACTGGCCGGAGGACTGGCCCATGATCTGAACAACATTTTGAGCGTGGTCAATGGCTATGCCGCTCTGGCTCGGCACGAAATTGGTAAAGATCAAAAGGCATATACCTATATCGATGAGATCACAAGGGCCTCTTCACGCGCCGCCTCGCTTACTCATAGCCTGCTGGCGTACAGCCGCAAGCAGGTGATGAATCAGCGGAACCAGAACCTGAATTTATTGATTAAAACGGTCAGCTCCTTCATTGCTCGCATCATCCATGACAATATCATATTTACCCTTTCACTTCAGGATGCTCCCCTTGGCGTGAACGTCGATACGGTCCAGATAGAACAGGTACTGCTGAATCTTGCCACTAATGCCCGCGATGCGATGCCGAACGGCGGAGCATTTACTATCGCGACGGAGACGGGATGTATTGATGCACAATTCATTACAACCCATGGCTACGGTGAACCTGGGCGTTATGCCATTATTACGGCCACGGATACCGGTACCGGTATTGATGCCAGGACAAAGGCCAGGGTTTTTGACCCGTTCTTTACTACCAAAGAGATTGGCAAGGGGACCGGTCTCGGTTTGGCGATGGTCATGGGAATCATAGCGCAGCATGGAGGCTTCATTGACCTGCAGAGCGAACCGGGCAGTGGGAGCAGCTTCCGGCTGTATCTGCCTCTGGTGAATGAGGTCCCGGCAGCGCCCGCCGCACAAGCGGAAGATAAAATCGGAAAAGCATCAGGGACGATTCTGATAGCCGAAGACGACGAATGCTCCCGTCTCATGCTGGAAGGTCTTCTGGTGCGAGCCGGCTACAGGGTGATTGCTGCGGTGGATGGTCAGGACGCAGTAGAAAAATTTGCCGCTCACAAAGAAGAAATCGATCTGGTGATTTCCGATGTCGTCATGCCCCGGAAAAGCGGCAAGTCGGCAAGCAACGAAATCAGAGGAATGTCCGAAAATGTGAAATACATCTTTGTCAGTGGACATTCTAACGATGTCATCGAGCGGGAGGGTGAACTCGGTGCTGCTGATGAGATAGTGTCTAAACCGATCCTGCCGTTCGAGCTTCTGAAGAAGATCAACAGATTGCTTGCCCCTGACAGATCAGAAACAGTACATCAGGTATAGAATCAGCATTTATCGGACTGTTCTGATGGTACACAATGAGATATGTTGGCATTGTAGAATTAATATAATTGCATAAAATAAAATTATCTCTCAGCAAAGAGCAAACCAAGGGTAATCTTGGGACGCAAAGCCACGAGTCCAGAATATGGATAGTCGGGTTGCCAAAAGAGGGTTGTCCATAAGCCCTTCTATTTTCGAGTGAAGGGTTTTTTTGTTTGTAATTTGAACGTACATTTTATGACCATATTGAATGCAGTAAAAACGGGGGGAGTTATGGGTTCAAGCCTCATTATAGTTGGTCTTGGCGCCTCAGCGGGTGGTTTGAAAGCCCTTGAACAATTCTTTTCCGCCATGCCGGTTGACAGCGGCATGGCTTTTGTGGTGGTCCAGCACCTGTCCCCCGATTTCAAAAGCCTTATGGATGATCTACTGGCACGGCACACGGCCATGACCATTATTCAGGCTAAAGATGGTCTCGAACTTGAACCTGACGTCATATACCTGTCACCACCTCGCTTACAGATAGGAGTCCGGTCCGGTCGCATAACTTTGAGGCAGAAACCAAACAATGAGCCTATTGAACTGGTCATTGATTCTTTTTTCAATTCTCTTGCCCAGGACTTTGGTGATCGCGCAATTGCCATTGTATTATCGGGCACCGGCTCAGACGGTTCCCGCGGGATACGCTCCATACATAATGCGGGGGGGCTGGTGTTAATCCAGTCACCTGACTCGGCACAGTTTGACGGAATGCCGCGCAACGCAATTACCAGCGGGTGTTACGATTTCCAGCTTACTCCGGAACGGATGCCCAAGATTCTCACTGAGTACTGCAAAAACCCTGTGACAGTACGCTCAAAGGTGTCACACACGTTCGAAGTTTTTCCTGAAGATGGAGAATATGCTGAAATTTTTGCTCTATTGAGAAGAGGATTCAACGTTGACTTTGCCAAATACAAGCCAACTACCGTTGGAAGGCGCATCAGAAGGAGGATCGATCTAAAATCACTTTCATCGGTTGAAGATTACGTTTCCATACTGGCTGGAGACATAGAAGAACTTGATGCACTGTACCGGGACCTCTTGATAGGTGTCACTGAATTTTTCCGGGATCCGGATGCCTTTGACCATCTTGCAAAAGTTATTGTGCCGGAACTTATTGCCTCTGCACAAAAATCAGAAGAGCTGCGTATCTGGTCCGCTTGCTGTGCCACAGGAGAAGAAGCCTATTCCCTTGCCATCATCTTCGCAGAAGCGGCAGAATATGCCGGATATTTTGGCAAAATCACCATTTTTGCCACGGATATTCATAAGCGTTCACTTGCAACCGCAGCCGCATGTGTCTATCACCAGGACCGTCTCAAAAATGTTTCAATGGAACGCCTCTCACGGTTTTTTCGACGGGAAATGGATGACTCGTGGCGTCTGAATCAGGATATTCGCCAAATGGTGGTGTTCGCCCCGCACAATCTCATCAGTGATCCTCCCTTTACCAAGCTCGACATGATCAGCTGCCGCAACATGCTTATCTACCTTGAACCTGAAGTGCAGGATAAAATTATTGCACTGTTTCACTATGCCTTGAAAGTTTCCGGGGTCATGTTCCTTGGCAGCAGTGAAGGAATCGGCCCGTTGGCAACCGAATTCGAAACGGTAGATACCCTTTACAAACTGTTTCGTAAAAAGCGCGAGATACGATTGCAGCACGACATGCGGGTGTCTCCGACGCCCACTCAATTTCTGGCAGCGGCCAGAACAGCCCCATCACATTCGCGCTCGGTGACTCTTGATCGCCAATTACTGAAAGATTACGATCTACTGCTTTCCCGTTATGTACCTGCCGGTATACTTGTTGACGAAAACCAGAAAGTGTTGCACGTCTTCGGCAACATGAAGCCCTACATGAAAATAATGGAAGGGCGTAATAGTTCTGAGATGACCTCCCTGTTGGTTTCGGAGTTGCACGTTGCCGTCAGTACCACTATACAACGGGCAATGAGGGACCATGCCCCGGCAGCCATGGGGGGCATACACCTCATGAGGGAGAACGCTTCGCCCAAGAAGGTGACAGTCAAAGCGGAACCGCTCTTCGATGAACGTGTTAAAATGACCCATTACTTCGTCGGTTTCAGTGCAGAGGAATCTCCGGTACTTCCGTCCGTACAGGCCGATGAAAGTGGCGTGACTGCGATCACATTTGAAGAAGAGGCGTTATACCGACAGCACATTGCTGATCTGGAATTTGACCTTAACCAGTCAAGGGAAAACCTGCAGGCCACCAATGAAGAGTTGCAGACAAGTAATGAGGAGTTACAGGCCACCAATGAAGAGATGCTGGCTGCCAACGAAGAACTCCAGAGCACAAACGAAGAATTGCATTCGGTTAACGAAGAACTCTATACCGTAAATTCGGAATTCGAACGAAAAAATAACGAGCTGAAAAACCTCAATAACGATCTTGAGAATCTCCTCTTAAGTATAGATGTGGGAATAGTATTCGTTGACAGCCGTCTTTGTATCAGAAAATTCAATGCGGCTGTGTCAGGATTTTTCCGTCTGGTGCCCTATGATATCGGTCGCCCCATAGATCATATCGCCTACCAGCTGTCAGACCAGTCACGTATGTTGGATGATATTCGCTCGGTACTCGCTACCGACATTGCTATAGAGAAGGAGGATTGCTCACCTTCCGGGAGCCGATATGTTTTAATCCGGATTCTGCCGTTCAAGACGGAAACAGGAATCACGGAAGGTGTCGTAGTATCTTTTACGGACATAACCCATAAAAAAGAGGCTGAGCTTAGAACACTCCAATCGAGCGAGAATAAATATCGCACGCTGGTTGACTGTGCCAACGAAATTATTTGTGTGATCCAGGACGGAGCGTTTTGTATGGTCAATTCGGCCATGCAGAAGGCGACCGGCTATTCGGAGTCTGAGCTTTCCACTTCCCCCTTCCAGACCTTTATCCACCCTGACGACCATTCCAGGGTAATTGAAATCTATTGTGCTCAACTGAATGGAGAAAAACCTCGCGGCCGTTATGAGTGCCGTTTACTGGCGAAGGACGCGAGTGTTATCTGGGTTGTAAATAACTTTGCAGTCATCGATTGGGAAGGGCGCCCAGCATCTTTGAACGTTATTACAGATGTAACTGAACAAACAAATCGCGAAATTCAGCTGCGCAAACTTTCTCGTGTGGTCGAGCAGAGTCCTGTCAGCATCGTGATAACAGATGTTGCCGGAATTATTGAATTTGTAAATCCGAAGTTCACTGATATCACCGGCTATTCCGCTGAAGAGGTGATAGGACAAAACCCGCGAATGTTTCAATCGGGGCAAACCTCGTCAGAGACACATAAAGAGCTCTGGAATACCATACGTGAGGGTAATTCATGGGAAGGAGAGTTTGTTAACATATCGAAGTGCGGGCGACTGTTCTACGAGCATGCCACTATTTCGCCACCACGGGATAGTAATGGAATTATTACGCATTATCTGGCGGTCAAAGAAGACATTACCGACAAGAAGGCCACACAGGATATGCTGCAAAAGAGTGAGCAGGAACTCCGGGAATCAATGGAACAGGTAGAACAGTTCCGTATCCTTATCGATAGCTCCGGGGACTGTTTCTACATAATTGATCTGGATGACGGGTGCAGGATGTGCTACGTCAATGAAGCGGCGGTACGTCACTTTGGTGCGTCTCAAGAGGAGATCTATACCTGGCATCTGCCGGACTGGGATCCAAGCATCACCGTTGATACATTGCCGGACGGTATTGAAATGGTGGAACAGAAACAGAAACTGCTTACGGAAAGCCGGCACCGTATTGCCAACGGCTCGATTGTACCGGTGGAAATAACGACTAACTACTTGAAAAAACCGGACGGTCGCAGGTTAGCTTATGGATGGTTTTCCGATATTACATCCCGTATAGCCGCAACAGCGGAACTGGAGAGTGCAAAAAAAGCTGCTGATTCTGCCAACCGGGCAAAAAGCGAATTCCTGGCCGCCATGAGTCACGAGATAAGAACTCCCATGAACGGCATACTCGGCATGTCCAGCATACTTCTGGAAAGTGATCTGCCCCCTGAGCAACGAGGATATGCCGAAATAGTCAGTAGGAGCGGAGAACACCTGCTGGTATTGATTAACGATATTCTTGATCTTTCCAAAGTTGAGTCCGGTAACCTTGAACTGGAGCAGATTGATTTCAATTTGCAACATATGCTGGATGACATAAGCCGGCTTCTGTTCTATCGGGCTGATGATGCCGGGCTTGAGCTGATCTACCATATTGAGCCGGATGTGCCGTTGTTTCTGAGGGGTGATCCCGGCAGGGTTCGGCAGATTGTTACCAATCTGGTTGGGAATGCTCTCAAGTTTACCCCGAAAGGCTCTGTTACGGTTAACGCATCGCTCGTAACTGATCTGGACGGAGTTGCAACAGTTACGTTTTCGATTCGCGATACCGGCATTGGTATACCGGAATCTCGGCTTTCGGCAATTTTCGAACCGTTCACCCAGGTTGACGCATCTACCACTCGCAAATATGGCGGTTCCGGTCTGGGACTGGCTATCAGCAAACGGCTGGTTGAGTTGATGGGTGGTGAGATCGGTGTCACAAGCAAAGAGGGAGAAGGGTCCACGTTCTGGTTTACTGCCAGGCTGGAAAAACTGAGTGCCGAAGCTCTGAAAGCTAAACTGGATACGGTCGGTCACCCCCGAACCAGCTCGCTCCGCTCTGCTGAAAAATTAGATGACCTCACCGCATACATTCTTTTGGTTGAAGATAACGCCATCAACCAGAAAGTCGCTCTCCATATGCTGAAAACATCAGGCTACACCGTTGATGCGGTTACGGATGGATCGCAGGCGGTGGAAGCACTGTCAAAAGTCAATTACGATCTGGTATTAATGGACTGCATGATGCCGATCATGGACGGTTTTGAGGCAACGGCAACTATACGCGACCCGAACTCGAATGTGCTGAACCACAATGTGCCTGTCATTGCCATGACCGCCAATGCAATGAGGGAGGATCGAGAGAAGTGCCTTGATGCAGGGATGGATGACTATGTTTCAAAACCGGTCAAAAAAGAAGCTCTTGCCGCTGTCCTTGAAAAATGGCTTTCGCCGGCACACCCATTGCGGAGTAAAATCGTTGATGTCGGCAAGAATGATCTGGACCGATTGAAAGGACTTGCCGTGCTGTATGTGGAAGATGACGATGAAACACGTTTTCAGTACAGCCAGTTTTTGTCGCGTATGGTCGGAACACTGATAACTGCCAAAGATGGCGCTGAAGGTCTGACTGCCTACCACGAACACCATCCGGATATTATCATCACCGATATCAAGATGCCGGTGATGGACGGGCTTGCCATGATGCGGCAGGTACGCACCCATAATAAATCACTTCCGGCAATTGTCTTGTCAGCCTTTGAAATAGCTGAAGATCAGAGACAATCCGGTGAGCTTGGTGAGCTGAGACATGAGATGAAACCTGTCGATGGAACAAAGCTGAGGCTGGCACTGCTGGAGTGTGCAAATGGTTTGCTGGGGTAAAATAAGAATGTCCGGGTAGTTGAAGAGATTGATTACATAAAAACCGGCTGGAGAGTGAATGGATCACTCTCCAGCGGATTGTACATAATCATAACGTAAGTGCCATTATGTGAGAAAAGCCTTCTCCCGAAGACTCACTGTCATAGGACCACGTTGATGGGTCTGAGTCAATAACGGTATAGGTACCAGCTTTTATATCCATATCCGGGTAACAGATCCATGAGGCATTCAGTACCCCTCCCTGCCCCAGGGATCCGGTTGTCTGCCAGGGGCCGTAAACGGTTCCGTCACTGTGCTTGAGACTGAGAAGGCCGGGAAGAACCCCACCGTTAAAATAGTGATAGGTGTCGAAGTACACTATATGGCGTGTCGTGGTAATGCTAAAGGTCGTGGGACTGGTTGGACCGTTGCTTACTCCCCCAACGTTCCAGTTATTGAAAACATTCTCCGTCTGGGCTGCAACGGCACTTACATGTATTGTAATAGTAGCTGTTGCAGATCCATCGGACACACTTGTGGCAATCAGCCGGATCTGGCCACCTGTGGCGGGCGCTGTATACGCAACATTGTCAGCATCAAGTACTGTTACGGTACCCGTTCCGGCCGGCACTGTTGACCACGTTACCGCTGAGCTGGGTAAGCCGGTGACGGTAGCGGAAAAAATACGTTGCGAGCCCGGATCCATCGTTGCTGCTGTTGTATTTACGGCTACTGCAGATGGGTTGATGGTAACAGTTAAAATTGCCGTCGTATTACCCCCGGCGTTACTGGCAGTTATTGCATATGGCGCTAAAGATGTTGCACTGGCCGGAGTCCCGGTTATTACTCCGGTGGTTGTGTTTAAGCTTAACCCTGTTGGAAGAGCCGGTGATACGGAGTATGATGCTACCGTGCCGCTGCTGCTCGGAGTGTTGGAGGCGATCAAGGTCCCGGCAGTATAGGTTGCCGGATTAGTCAGGTGGGCCAGGTTGGTCGGTTTTGCAGGTAAGGAGGTGCTGCTGCCACTGCACGCACTTAAAATGACAAATACTAAAAGAATACCAAAGTAACCGGCTCGCGTAATCCACCATGAAGGTCTCAATATCGTCGTTTTCATAACAGCTCCTTTCGCGGCAACGTATACATGTGTACTGGCCTCAGTTATCCTACTGTACGAGTAAGCGTATCTTTTCAGTCGGCCTCGGGAAAATTTTTGTATTGATATAATTACCCGGAGAAATTTATAAATTACTTTTTGAAATCGTCCATAAATTGTTCTTCATTTTTTGAAAGTGAGCCTACAAACAATTCGTCGGCTTCCTTTACAATAAATCCCTCGAACATATGTTCGAATTCCAATTTGGTTTTTGACCGGTTATATAATTCAAAAATGACAGCCCCGACAAAAATTCCGGCAACACATAGAAAAAGTACTTTACTCATGATCACTCCTTTGCCGCTTATTCAGTGCAACATTCGGTGAAAAAACCACCATAGTACTGGTAGCAGGTACGGTCCTTACTTTTTTCATACGGTTCTTCTTTTATATTTTCAATACAGAGGAGCAACTATGGTGCCGGCAGGAATTGTCGGGGGAAAACTTTGCAACCGGCTGTTTTTACGATTTAAAAAAGTAAAGGTACACAGACAGGGAGTGGGAGAGGGGATAAATCCGTACAAAATGTCGCACTATGTTGAGGTCCCGCCAGATGCTGAGGCTGCACAACTGGTTGGGATAATAGAAATCGAGAATTTTAAACAGGTGTGTTTTCGTGGCAGACGAAATTCAGTTGGGTTCTCAAGTGTCCTTCCCGATCCCGTTTTAACTTCTCTAAACAGTTTTGGGGCGGAATCCTCAGATCATCGACCGTACGAGCATTATTTTATCATCCTTGGCTTACGTCGAGCTATCGTTTGAATATCGTGAGGAAGCTTGCGAGAGAAAGTGCCTTCCCATACTTTTTTTGTTTCAGAATCATAGAAAGAAGTAATCATACGAATATACTGTGTTGCCGTGCGTGGTATATTTGTGTGCTTTTCAGGTCTCTTGAATTTTAGGCTATACAAAACCGCAAATAATCGTTATACAAAAACGCATAATTCAAGATAACTTACGAAGCTGGATAAATTAGTAATCTCTTCATTTGATCTTTACAAGGGCACTATTCTGCGACCAACCCTATTCCAAAAACTTCTCTTCGTAGTACTGACGCTCCTGCTCAGCAGCGTAGTACCGGCATTTGCCGAAGAAGAAAGCCTTGA
This sequence comes from uncultured Geobacteraceae bacterium, assembly GCA_903930585.1. Classification (GTDB taxonomy): domain Bacteria; phylum Desulfobacterota; class Desulfuromonadia; order Geobacterales; family Pseudopelobacteraceae; genus JACRCG01. The sequence continues at coordinate 9,897 of CAIYZD010000472.1, forward strand.
GCCCTTTGGGATTGAGAGTAAGTCTGGAGATCCTCTTGTTTCAACATCTCGATTACCCCGCCCGATTTCCAAAACAGCAGAAAATATAACTGTCATCACCGCTGAGCAGATTGCCGGTCTTAACGCTCACACCCTCGCCGATGTTCTCCAAACCGTTCCAGGCATCGAGCTTGATTATCTCAGAACCCCAACCACTCAGAGTTTCTTTAATATCCAAGGAGCCCTCAACACTACTGTCCTGGTGCTGATTGACGGCATTCGCCAAAACGACTTCGATCAAGGTATGGCAATGACCAGCTTGATCCCAGTTCAGAATATTGAACGGGTTGAGATTGTTAAGGGCGCTGCTTCAACTGCGTGGGGTGCTGCCCTTGGAGGCGTGGTAAACATCATTACAAAAGAGCCAAACACGGGACGGCCGGTATCGGGGATGGTTTCAGGCTCGGTTGGCTCCAAATTCACTGCCGACTCACGGGCTGAACTGAGTGGCACTGTAGACCGGCTTGGCTACTACCTGACCGCTGGTAATATTCATTCTGATGGTCTCACCCCCAATACCGCCACTAACCTGAACAACCTGTACGGAAAGCTTGTGTATCGGCTCCCCAGTAGCGGCACTGCAACAATCGGATTTTCACAACTTGATGTCCGTTCAGGAATGGATGAGGGAAATACAGTACAGTGGGGCTGGGTCCACGACAACGCCGAGAACCACCATACGAGTGGCTTCCTCAAGTTCAGCCAGCCTCTCGGAGCAAAACTCACTCTCGATCTTGACGGTTTTTTCCGTAACAATGATGACCATATGAAGTACGGCGGTCTCGACGGTCAGGGTGCAGTCACCTTTTTCAATGACAATGCTACAACTGAAAAGTATCGTGGGGCGAACGCTCGGCTAACGTGGGGAGATGGCCAGCATAATCTGGTAGCCGGGGTAGAATACGGCCATGTCCATGGCGTTACCGGAGACCTTTTAAACCCGCCGCCGAACTACGATTTAACCTGGGACAGCTGGGGATTTTATGCCAATGGTGCCCTCACTATTGACCGATTAACCATTATCCCCGGCATCCGTTACGACCTTACCGGCATTGCCGGCGATATAACGAGCTACTCACTTGGCGCCACATACAGGCTCTATGAAAGCACCACCCTCCGTGCTTATGGTGCGCAAGGATACAGCCTTCCCAGACCAAACACCAACGGCGAACTACAGAAGGTCAAGACAATCCAGGGGGGAATTGAAAGTGGAGTTGTCCCCTATCTCTGGCTGAAAGGCACCTACTTCTTCAACTCCATGCGCAACAATGATTTACAGGCAAGTAATACCTTTGTCAACCAGGACCGCCAGGGGTTTGAAATTGAAGCTCGAACCACCCCTTTCTACAACGTATCTCTTGCGACCGGATATACCTACCTCCACGCCAAAAATGCTGATACCGGTGAAGAACTGAAAACCAATAGCGATCAGTCGGTCCCGTCTCAGGTGGTCAAGTTAGCTCTGAATTACAATAAAGCTGATCTCGGACTGCGCGGTGTACTGACCGGCAACTACGTCTGGTGGAATTCCCCGACCGGCTATCAGTCTGAAAGCGGTATGATCTGGGATCTGCATCTGAATTGGAAGTTGATGCCGAAATCGGAGTTATCACCGGAACTGTTTTTCTCCGGTCACAACCTCTTTAATGGCGTACAGACCACCGGTACAGAACTTTACACCAATCCATCACGCTGGTATGACGGCGGATTGCGGGTGAGGTTCTGATGCGGTGCTTAACCCTCATCATACTCGCCCTGGCGACCCTGCTCCCCTCCCTGGCCCAGGCCTATGATATGCTCATACTCCAGAGCAGCCATAATGCCGGTTACGAAGAGGCCTGTAAAGTGATCAGCTCCGTCAACAGGGCATCACAGCAGGTGGTTGTATTGTCGGACTATGCGGAAGTAGATGCTGTCCGGATTGTCCGTGAAGATCGTCCCCGTGTGGTTCTGGCAATTGGTAACGCCGCTATCGCAGCGACCGCCAAGATTCAGCGTACCCCGGTAATTGCAGTAATGGCGCTTGGAGCCGACTCAAGGGCCAACGTAGCCGGAATTACTGTATTTGCCGAACCAAAGTACTATTGCGAGCTGCTGCAGCAGATGAAGGTAAAACGTATCGGCATTATCCATAATCCGAACAAAACCGGCTGGTACCTCGCCAAAGCCAGAGTGGCGGCTGAAAAAGCCGGAATTAAACTGGAAGTGCGCAAAGTCGAAACAGCCAGAGAGGCTGTGACCCAACTCAGCTCACTTGCCGGAAAAGTTGATGCGCTCTGGATTCTGCCCGATTCTACCGCCGTCACCAGAGAGACAACGGAGGCCTTTTTCCAATTCGGTCAACAGCAGGCTGTCCCGGTCATCTCATTTGCGTCAATCCATCTCGGCATGGGAGCAGCGGCCGTTGTCGATCTCAACTATTCGGCGATAGGCCGACAGGCTGCCGATATGGCTGCCAAACTTCTCGATGGTGCTGATGTGAGCAGTATGTCGTTTGATGCTCCGGCTCAACCGCAGGTTAAAACCAATCGCAACGTACTTAATCGGTTGGGACTAACGCACTAATATCGATTTGCTTTCCGAAATAACTTGCGGAGCTACCCACGTTGTCACACATGCGGCCGTTACATTTCTGGCAATCCTTCCAGTTCAGGCTCCTGAGTATAATCATCGTTGTTATCGCCATTGCCACATTCTCTATTACCACCCTCTTTATATTCTCTGAAATAGCGGATTATCGT
>CAIYZD010000473.1 GCA_903930585.1 uncultured Geobacteraceae bacterium
ACCCATGGTGAAATCCGCATTACAACCGGGATTGCGGATGGCTTCATCACCATAAAAATTTCAGATAACGGCGGTGGAATCTCCCCGGAACATATCACCCGGATATTCGAGCCATTCTTTACCACGAAAGAGGTTGGCAAGGGGACCGGGCTCGGATTGGGCATCGCGTATGACATCGTCAAGAAACATAATGGAGAAATCGATGTTGAAAGCAAAACCGGCAGAGGAACAACATTTACGGTAAAAATTCCGGTGCGTTCCGGATAGTTGAAGATGGTCAGGCGATTATGCTTTAAACTTGTTTTCAGTGCCGGAGAGCAGTCGCTTGATGTTCTCGCGGTGGCGTATTATGACGATCACGGCAATGGCAACCGTCACTGCCGTGACATTGTTATTGCCGCCAAGAAAAAATACCGCCGGCGGCATTGCTGCTGCGGCACAGATTGATCCAAGAGAAACGTAGCGCCAGAGAAACATCACCACGGCAAAAAGTCCTATCGCAACGGCGACCGCCTGGGGACTCAGGGCCAGGAATACTCCCAGAGCGGTAGCGACACCCTTTCCCCCTTTGAACTTGAGAAACAGGGAAAATACGTGACCGCAAAAAGCGGCCAGGCCGACCCATGCGGCAAATTCGGGGGGGAGCGCGCTGAATTTGACGAGCAGCACGGGGAGAAGCCCTTTCAGGCAGTCACCGATCAGGGTAATGATCCCGACTTTACGGCCGACTGTCCGGTACAGGTTGGTTGCGCCGATATTGCCGCTCCCCTCGTTGCGCACGTCAATCCCATACGCTTTTCCGAGCAGGAGTCCGGTCGGGATCGATCCGATCAGATACGAAGCTCCGATAACGATACAGAGCGCCACTATGGTTGATGCGTCTCCTGTCATTGCCCCAGCGCCTTGACGGCATCTGCAGTATGGGCACTGCCGGGGAATTCACGGGTAAGCTGACCGAATATCTCGCGAGCTTTTGTTTTCTGGTTGTCTTCCAGATATGCCTTGCCCAGATAATACAGAACTTCGTCGCGCCGCGACGTATCGGCAAACATTTTGAGGGACTGCTCTAAACGGGCAATTGCCGCTTTATACGCATCCGTCTTCAGGTAAAAACGGCCGACGTACAGTTCATACTGCAGTTGCTTGTCGCGGCAATCACGCAGTTTCTCTTTTACTTCAATAAGTTGTGCTCCGGTAGCGTACTGCTTGAGATATGAATCAAAGGTTGTCTGGGCGTTTCTTACCGGAGTCTGATCGGTATCGATACCGTGGATCTGGTTGTAATAACTCACTCCCTGCCGATACAGCGCAAAATCCGCTTGTGGATGTTTGGGGTGCAGTTTCCGGAAATCCTCATAACTTGCTGCCGCCTCGATATAATCCTTATTCAGGAAGTAGGCATCACCAATGTTAAACTCGGCTTTGGTGGTGAGTTCCGGGGATTGAAAGGTTTCCTTCACCTTTTTCCACCGGGAGATGGCATCTTCGTACTTCCCGTCCTGATAGAACTGTTCACCCTCTTTATAGAGTACCTCAGCCGATTTGATGACCGGAGGGGTTGAACATCCCTGCAATAACGTTGCGGTAAGAATCAGGGTGGCAAATAATTTTGCAGCTGTTTTCATATGGATCCTTTGAGAAGTGATGGCATTACGCGATTCCCGCGCCACGTGGGTCCGCAAGTAATCGACCGATTAAATCATGATTGAGCCATAAAACCGACGCAGTGGGGTTCCAGGAAGTGTGCAGCATCAGGCGACCGGTGGCAAGAAATACTATCCGGGATAATTCGGCGCAGACCAGCAGTTTCTGATCGCTATGCTGTTCCATCAGCTCGGCTGAACTGGCAAGCATCAGCTCCGCCTGTTCGCGGCTGTTGTGCTGTGGCCATGTGGCGAAATCCACGATCTGATCCAGAATCGGCGAGGAGAGGTACCGGTCGGCGCGCTCCAGAAGATCGGCAATGGTTTCTCCCTCCTTCAGCATGGCCTGGCAGCGGGCCTCGATCGGAGCGGCAACCTGCTCACCGGCTTCACGTCGGATAGCGCCAAGAAGCGGGTAGAGAGAAATTTCAACCCCCAGAAACAGCGCGCTGGAGTTGGTCTGGATTTCCGGACAGTTGTAAACGGTTGCCGGGATCCCTTGTGCGGTTGCTTCGGAGGCGATATCCTCAAGGCGCATTTTGGCAAAACCCTGCACATACGGCGTGTAGGATTGCCAACGATAGTGGCCGCTGACCAGGATTCCGGTGCCGTGGTAGCCGTACGCCGAATAGGAAACCCGCCTTCCTGCGCCGCGGTTTCGTTCACGCAGGAGGGCGGTACCTTCAATCAGATAGCGAAAGGTGTCGGCTGTAACTTCGTTGAAACTGACGTCGCAGAGTCTGCCAAGCGGACTGTTCCAGAACAGTTCCGATGCCAGGAACTTGTCGCCGGTCCCTTTGAATATCCGGTTCAGGAGCGGCATGAACACCCGCGCCCGCGGAATGCCGCCCGCCATGGAATGGGCAAGAAGGATGTTGGCATCCGCGGGGATGCGCTTGAGCAGTTCAGACTCCAGTTCTGCCAGGTGAGAGCGGAACCGGGCGGTTCCTGCAGCACACGCCTTTTCCACACTCCCTTCGATAAAGTTGATGGTTGCAAAATTATCGGGGCGGGCTTTTTTCAACTGTTCGGCCACGGAAGGGATGCCGTCGACACTCTCCATGTCAAAGCCGGCCTCCAGAGGTATATTGATAATCGCTCCTCCCAGAAGCGTTTCCGCGTCAGTCAGCTCTTCGGCGGTAAGCGGCCGCAGGGTGCCGTCGCTCTCCCGGCGTCCGACCGTTGTGCCGATTACGGTCATGCCGATACGTCTGGCTTCGTCAATCAGGCCGTTGGCATAGCCACGGCCAAATAGCTCTCCTATCAACACCAGCACGTCACCGGCTTTGTATCCCGCCGGTTCAGGCAGTTGTTGCAGCGTTTTGTATTCCGTCATGCAATCCCCCAGATTCGATAATGTAAGTTACCTGTTTACCATAAACCGGCCTGTTATGTGAATACAAAAAAGTCGGTAACCGGGCAGGTTGTCCGGCGCCCGGTGTCTGTCTCAATGTGGCGCATGTGCTATTGCCAGTATCAAACCGCCGACCGCTCGGCAGACTTCGGCGGCAAACGCGGGATTCACCGTTTCAAGCGTATCCGTCGGCTGATGGTAATGGGGATTGCGGAAGTTGG
>CAIYZD010000474.1 GCA_903930585.1 uncultured Geobacteraceae bacterium
GACATCCGAAGTTGTTACAGGTTGCTGCGGTTGTGCTGCTGCCAGTACGGGAACCTCTACAACCGGCTGCTGTACGGACGGCATAACTTCAACAGGCTGTGCCTGAACCGCTTTCGGCGCATCGTGCGGCAGCGCCTGAACTGCTTCCGGTTGTGGCTGGATCGTGGCTTGCGCCCTGACGGCCATTTCCGGTGCCGTAGCGGGAGTTGCTGCTACGGGTGCAGGTATGTCTGCGTTGAACGCCATACGTTTCCCGGTATCTTTGTTTGTACGTCTACCTGCGGAAACAGTAGCGGCTTTCGCAGTCAGCCGGGTTTGTCTCTCTGATATTTTCTGCGGCACTTTACCGATTTGTGCAGGCACGTAAGTCGTCTCTGACGATGCGGATACATTCTGTGTTTTGTCTGAGGCAATAGCTCCTGGCGTGAGCGGTTCCGATTCTTCGGAAACGGTCGCCTTTTTTACCATTACAACCCGGTCAACAGGTAAAGGAATAACTTCCGTCGTTTTTCCCGGTTCTTGTGGAATCAACAGCTCCTGGTGAGCCCGTGTCTTCGACTCGTTTTGCCGCACCGGAATATCCGGCTGTTGTACCGAAGGAACTCCGGATATATCCGGATGAGCGGAAGTACTTTGAGAAAAGATCAGTGTATCACCAGCAACAGGCTCGTCTTGCGGAGTATCTGCGTTCTTTACTGTTGATGAGACTTCTTCCGGCATTCTGCCGGGTTGGGAATAAGCTGCGATCACCGTCTGTGCGTCGATCGGTGTTCTTACCAGTGTGGTTTGAAGTTCATTAATAGTAGCAGTCTCTTCGCTACGTACTTTTTCAGATAATGATCCCACGGAAGGCTTTTCGCCCGGTGTCAGGACCGCATCAGTAGCGCGTCTGGTTTCAGATCGTAATGCTCGTAGAATTCCCGATCTCAAGCCAATGGTCGGTAAATCGCCAGTCGTTTTTGTTCTCCAAGACACAAAGGGAAGCTTTGCAGCGGCACCTGTGTCTGAAGCAGATTTTTCCTGCGAATCCATCCCGTTTAGCATTTCGGCAAAGCTGCCGACAGTCTCATGTCCACTTTCCGGCAAAGCCGATGTGGATATGATAGAATCGGGAGTGATGGATTGCGTCACTCCTTGAAACGCGTTCATAGTTATTTGTCCAGTATTCATTAGTTTCTCACCTCCTTTCTGTAAAGATTTTTTATGGAGTGGACGGTGTTGATGTCCATAAAATCAGGATTATTTTTCCTGCAGGTTTTCGGTTACCCATTTAACGACTCGTGGCTGGTTGATAAACGGCGCCAGCTTTGCGACGGTCTTGGTGTCCATTCTGCTTAAAAGTGAAAGGGCAAGATCCTCTTTCAATGTGTCAAGCATTTTACCGGCCTGCTCACTTTTCATGGTCTTAAAAAGCTTGACCATTTTCTGAATTTTCTCTTCCTGCTTTTTCTTTTGCGCTTCGGACTTGGCTTTTAAAGAATCATCCAGGCGCTTTTTGCTGTCTTCAAGTGCTTTTACCTGAGCCTCGATCCTGGCGCTCATTTTTTGCAACTCCTGCTCTTTGGCCGCCAAAGCAGCCTCTCTTTCCGCCAATTGTTTACGACGGGCATCCTGAAGGGCTTTTTCTTCGCGGGCTGCACGGGTCGCATTACCCGGAGCCTGAGTCGTTGAGGTAGACTCTGAAGAATTCTGTGCCGTGGTCTCATTCTGAACCGCAGAGCTGGCAAGAACTGCGGGAAGCCGATAGAGCGTCAGAAAGAGGATGCTTGCCAACAGAAAAGCCGCTAAAAAGATTTTATTGTGACTCACGTTTGCGTAACCTTCTTCTGGATGGAAATCTCGTCAAGAAAGTTCCGCTCCTTGGTTGCCATATCCTTGCGAAATTCTTCTGCCTTTTTCTTTCGTAAAGATTCAAGCACCTTTTTGTCCTTACTTGCTTCCATCAAGTCGGATCTTTTTTCATCCATAACCTGATCAAGCTGTTCGATCCGTTCCTTTTGTTGTTTGATCTCTTCACGCTTTCGAGCAAAATAATCCGCATACATGCGCATATCGTCAATACAGCCGATATACTGCTGGGTACGCTGGAACTCCTGTGTCAAACATTCGACCTGCTCCTCTTTACGTTCCAAATCTTCATTTGCCTGCTCAAGTACTTCACGCGCAACCCTGAATTCCTGTTTGCGTAGTTTCTCCATTTCACGGCGGTAGACAAGTACCTGTTCGAGCTCAAATGTTTTGCCAGCCATCGCCTGTTACTCCACTGCAACCATCCGGAATCAGAATGCAAACATCGATTTCAAATCATGTACCGCTTCTTCCAGTGTGACCGGGTTATGAACGGCTTGTTTCATGAACGATTGCATTGCCTCGATATGTGTTACAGCATAATCTATACCGGGATTACTTCCTGATTTGTAGGCGCCGATATTTATCAGGTCCTCGGATTGGCGATAGGTTGCCAGCACCTCCTTGTACTTGGATGCTGCAGCCAGATGTTCATTTGAGGCAACGTCGGTCATGACGCGGCTGGCGCTTGCGAGAACGTCTATCGGCGGATAGATGGAACGGGATGCCAGATCACGTGACAGAACAATGTGCCCGTCCAATATACTGCGCATGGCATCCGAGATGGGTTCATTAAAATCGTCCCCCTCAACCAGAACCGTGTAGAGCGCAGTAATGCTTCCTTCCGGGAAATTACCAGTCCGTTCAAGCAGTTTCGGCAGCGCTGCAAAGACGGACGGCGTGTATCCCTTGGTCGTGGGAGGTTCACCGATAGCAAGACCCACTTCGCGCATTGCCATTGCGAAACGGGTTGCCGAATCCATCATCAGTAAAACTTTTTTTCCCTGATTTTTAAAATATTCCGCAATTGTTGTTGCTATATAGGCTCCGCGCATCCTTACCAACGGGGGCTGATCGGATGTTGCAACAACAACGACGGATTTTTTCAGTCCCTGCTCCTGTAAATCCTTTTCAATAAACTCGCGCAGTTCGCGGCCACGTTCGCCAATCAAGGCGATGACATTGACATCGGCTTCAGTATAGCGGGCTATCATGCCAAGCAGGGTCGATTTTCCGACGCCGGAACCTGCCATTATACCGACCCGCTGTCCCTGTCCGCAGGTAAGCAAGCCATTGATACTGCGAATTCCGAGATCAAGCGGTTTCCGGATCGGTGGCCTGGACATCGGATTCACCGGAAGGGCATAGATGGGATATTCTTCTTCGCATGTGATCGGGCCTTTATCATCAATGGGATTACCCAGGCCATCAATTACGCGCCCCAGCATGAGCGGACCAACCCCAAGGGCTGCATTATCACGCCTGACTGAAATCAGACTGTCAAGACCAACGCCCCGTAGTTCACCGAGCGGCATCAACAGGGTTTTATTATTTCGAAAACCGACAACTTCAGCCGGGATCGGATTGCCTTCCAGCGGTTTTATCTCACAGATGGCGCCAACTGATGTATCGGGACAGTACCCCTCGATCACCAGTCCGACTACCTGTGTAACTTTGCCATGCAGTCTGACCGGATTTGCGGTTGCAAGGGTCGTACGGTACTTATCAAGATGAAGTTTTGTATCAGGCATAGTGCCTCATGTCCGTGTCACGGTGCCGCTGCAGCGGTGCGCCGATCAAGAAGGCTTCGATAGAGTTGATCCAGCTGACCGTCGAGAGATGCATCGATGGTACCCATGGCCGTGTCAATGAGACAGAAACCAATGACGACAGAAGGGTCCGGCTTGAGCAGTAGCCGTTCGCTGAGCAGCTCCTTGTGCAACAATTCATCACGTCCGGAAGTAACTAGTTGATAATCCTCCGGATTGATGCGAACGGTTATTTCCTCACGAGCCGATAAACCGGCGAGGGCATTTTGAACAATCCCGGCCAGAATCGAACGATCCTGACTGATTTCCTGAATAATCACCTTGCGGGCAACGAGCATGATGAGATTAATTATTTCATCCTCTGATTCCCGTAAAATTTTGTCTCTCAGATCGTGAATCGATTCGCTTGAGGCTCGTAACGCCCTGAAGACATTGATCAGTCCGCGCTCTGCGAGGTCTTTGCCCTCTTTCAGGCCTGCATTGAAAGCATCATTGATTCGCTGGTTAAGATCATCTTCTGAAATTTCAATGGGGGGCGGCCCCGTATCAATCGCTTCTTCCCCGGATGAATCAGTATGGTCGAAGCCTTGAAACAGTCCCATCGGAACGAAACTGTTGCCGCTGTTTTGTGTCGCGGAAAAGTCAATGCCGGCCTGCCCGATATTCCTGAAGTTGAATTCCGTGATGTTCGCGCCGTCGGTTTTAGCCAGCTTTATGACCTTAGACAAGGACATCTTCGCTTCCCCGGCCAGCCAGAACAATTTTCCCTTCTTCTTCCATCTTACGTACGATCTTGATGATTTCTCCCTGCGCTTTTTCAACGTCAGAAAGTCGTACTGGCCCCATTACCTCCAGGTCTTCCTTGATCATATCTGCGGCACGGCTGGAGATATTCTTGAAGATCTTGTCCTTGACCTCATCGGGCGAGGTTTTCATGGCCAGAGTCAATGTGTCGTTCGAAACTTCACGCATGACGGACTGAATGCTGCGATCATCGAGAGCAAACACGTCCTCAAAGGTAAAGAGGTGTTTGCGGATAATTTCCGATAACGGCGGACTCAGCACATCCAGTTTATCGAGAATCTGTTTTTCCTTGCTACGATCAAAGTGGTTAAACATATCAACAACCTTGTCAATACCTCCAACCTTATACCGTTGGACGCCTCCCATCGATTTAAGTTCGCGTTTCATAACCTCATCGATTTCCTTCAGGATATCCGGCGATACCTGCTCAACATCAGCGATGCGCAAAACTACCTCAGCCTGCAACTCTTGAGGCAAAAGGCTGATAATCTCGCTGGTCTGTTTTGATTTGAGTTTGGCCAGTATGACAGCAATGGTCTGAGGGTGCTCTTGAGAAAGGAAGTTCGCGATACTTTTCGAATCCATATTCGCGAGGATATCAACCAGATCACCATAGCTTGAGGCTTGCAACTCCTCCATCAGCATGTGGGCTTTCTCAGGTCCGAGAGCTTTTTCAAGGATTTTTAATACAAATTCATCACCCTGGGAAAAAATGCCCGCTTCCGGATCGATCACCGCAGTAAAATCGCTGACAACATTCATGATGGTTTCACGCGGGACATGCCCGAGCGACCCCATACTTTTGCTGATTTTTTTTATTTCAGTATCATCAAGATGCTCGAAAACCTTGCCGGTTACATCATTTCCAAGGTAGAGCAGCAAGATGGCAGCGCGTTCTGAACCGGTCATAGCATCCCTTCTGAGATTTTATTTGTCTTCAGCAACCCAGTTTTGCAATATTTGGGCAACCTGGTAGGGGTCTTTCTTTGCCTGCTCAATCAGGCTGTGCTGCTCAGCCATTTGTGACTCAATTGCCACTCGATCGGCTGTGGTCAACTGATCTCCACCAACTCCCAGCGCTTCAAAACTATCTCGTGTCGGACGTTTCAGTAATCGAAGCGGAGCAAGAAGCGGACGAATCACAAACATGATTAACAGCAGAAATCCGATTCCGATTATCAGATTTTTTGCCAGAGACATGAAAAACGGGTTTGTCCACCACATTGGTGTTGTTTCGCTGCTTCCAGCTTCACCAGTGTCCTGAAAGGGGATGTTTTGAACGGTCAATTGATCACCACGTTCAGGGTTATAGCCAATAGCGCTTTTCACCAGTGTTTCTATTTTTTGCAGTTCATCAGGTGATCGAGGCAGATATTTGGGCTTGGCAATCTGCCCTTCCTTGACCGCTGCCGGTGTTTCATACTTGCCATCAACCAGAACCGCGATCGAAATTTTGCTGAGGGCTCCGACCGGTTCGATGATTTTTGCCGTTGAACGACTTACCTCGTAGTTAAGGGTTTCGTCGTTTTTGGATCCGCCACCGGATGCGCCACCAGCACCGGTACGTCCGAGATTGGTTTGTACGCCGGGAACACCGGCAGTTACGCCACTGGCAGTTGACGAGCCCTTCTCTTCGGTCCGCTGCTCGCTACGCACGGCAATGGACTCCGGATCAAACTTTTCTTCAACCCGTTCAACCTGCTTGAAATCAAAAGTTGCTGTTACCCGTGCTACCGACTTGCCTCCACCAACAACTGGATCAAGTAGAGACTGGATTCGCTCTTCAACATTTTTTTCGTACGTCCGTTGATTTTCCTGCATGGCTGAAGTCATGCGGGATGTTGCGTCACTGCTGCCGCCTTTGCTGAGAATTTTGCCGCGACTGTCGAGGACGGTAACGTGCTCGGGATCCATTCCCTCAATGGAGGCTGAAACCAGATGCACGACCCCTTGGACTTCTGACGCCGACAGGGCACGGTTGGATTTCATTTTAAGAACGATGGAAGCTGTTGCCGGCTTTTCATTGTCCTTGAATAGCGATTTCTCGGGTATAACCAGGTGTACACGAGCCTGCTCGACCCCGGTCAACTGTGCAATTGTTCTCGATAATTCGCCTTGCAGAGCTCGCTGATAATTGAGCTTCTGCACAAACTCGGTCATGCCGAAATTTTTCCGGTCAAATATTTCAAAACCAACTCCGCCGCCCTGGGGAATCCCTTCTGAAGCCAGTGTCAGGCGGAGCTCATACACTTTATCGGATGGCACGAGAATTCCCTTGCCGTCAGCGGTAATCTGATAGGGCGTCTTTGCGTCCTTCAGTTTTTTGACAATTTCCCCGGCATCCTCTGAAGTCAAGTTAGTGAATAGCGGTCGGTAGTCGGTTCGATTGGCGACAAAAATTAAAATAGCAAAGGCCATCGCAGACAGAATGGCTACTGATGCAATCAACATCTGTTTGCCGGGTGAAAGTGCGGTGAACGGCTCTATGAGTCTACGGATTCCCTCTGGCATTGGTTAGATTCGTATTTCCTTTCTTGTGTGCTGAATAGTGCAGTGAATACCGATATGAATTGTAGTACGCAGATTCCGGCTGAAACTAGACCTGCATCCGCATTACTTCCTGATACGCATCAAGTGCCTTGTTGCGTACCTGTGACATAAATTGAAACGAGATACTTGCTTTCTCCACTTCAATCATGACTTCGTGGAGATTTTTATTTTCACCGCTTGCAAGACCCTGAACCGCTTTGTCGGATTTTACTTGAATATCGTTCACTTTGGAGACGAGCTCACTGAAAAACTTACCGGCCCCGTCAGCCGGTGGTGTCGAACTGACTTTATTCATTTCCGGAAAAGCTTTGGCCATTCCGATTCCACTTTCAATACCCGAAATTATCATAACGATCTCCTTCAAAAATCAACTACACATTGTAATGTTTTTTTGGGTTACTTGCCGATTTCAAGTGCTTTCATGGCCATACTTTTGGCTGCCTGAACAGCGGTGACGTTTGCTTCGTACGAACGTGTCGCACTGATCATATCGGCCATTTCCTCAACAACGTTGACATTTGGCATGGCAACATACCCCTGTGGATTGGCATCCGGGTGTCCGGGGTCATACTGCAGGCGTGGCGGGTTTTTATCCTCGACTATTTCCATAACTTCAACTTTTCGTGCATGCTGGGCGGTTGCACCATCAAGGGTCTGGGCGAACGAACCTTCGAGTGGAGTCGCGGCAAAAACCGCATCTTTGCGCTTGTACGGCCCACCTTCGGGTGTACGCGTGGTATTGGCATTGGCCAAATTACTCGAAATCAGGTTCATGCGCGTCCGCTGAGCGGAAAGTGCCGACGAGCTTATGTTCATTGAGCTATAGAAGTCCAACTCCATTATAACGCTCCCTTAATCGATGATCGCAACAATTCTAACTGCTTATTCAGCATTTGAACTGATGCGTTATACTTGATCTGATTTTCAGCCATCTTGCTCATTTCCTCTTCAAGTTCAACGGCATTCCCGTCTTTGCCCGGCGTCTTGGTTGGTGTCTCTCTGACCTCGCCTGAAACGGACTGTATGGCGCTGCCGGGAATCTTTGAAGAGAAAGGTATATGGCGCGCATCCGCAGCAGAAGGTGTGAGCTGGCCATTTTTCCGATTTTTGAAAGCATCCTGCAATTGCTGCTCGAATACCAGCGTCTTGGGTATATAGTTAGGAGTTTCGGCATTAGCAATATTGGAAGCGATTAAATTATGGTTTTTGGCCCTCATGTCAATGCTCTTTGCCAATAGTGCAACTGTACTGTTAAACATGCCATCTATTTGCATAAACAAGTTCCCCCACAACAAAACTTGCAAAAAACGTACCAAGTCTGTGATTGTAATGGTGCCTTGTTGGGTTGAATAAATGCGTAAAAAAGGGTACTGGATGCTTGAATATTCAGTGAGATGACACAACAACAAGTGTTGCGTGACAGTATTTTGACTAAGTCAAAATACTGACTTTATGCGAAGGTCCTACTGAAGAGAAGGCTTGGATTCGAGAAATGTCAGGGCTTGTCGTGCAAGTTTTTTCCAATCGGGGTCCTTGCCGTTGGTAGCGAGCGGCACGAACAGCTCTTTAGCACGTCGGGTATTTCCTTCAAGGAGATTGATCTGTCCGGTTCTGTAAGCGAACTCTTCGGTGCGGATATTTTCCGGCAGCTTGAGTGCAGTTTCAAACAGTTTCAATGCCCCTTTCCGGTCTCCGGAACTTTCCCGGGAGGAAGCGGCTATAAAATATGCATCCGGAACGAGGCGTGGATCTCGACCCGTGGGAGTAGCAATAAACAGATCCATGGATTTTGCGGCTTCCGGATAAAGCTGAAGTTTCCAGAGAGATCGACCAAGTTGATAATAACTTTCGACATGGCCGGCATGTTCCCCTTTATTGAGCAGCCAAAAAAGTGTTTCCTTGACTTTCTGGTATTTGTCCAATGAAAAATAGATAGAACCAAGTCGCTCGGCCATAAGTCGTGCGCGCGGGTTTGAAGGGAATTTAGTCAAAAATGTCTTAATGGTTTGTTCAGCTGTTGCGGTATCCCCGATAAGTTCGCTATTATCAATGATACTGGTATAAAGCTCCGGTGCAACTGATGCGGCCCATACCCGATCAACTAAAGAAGTCAATAACCTGACCAGTTCGATAGGCCGACCGACTTCATTGTACGCCCGGGTAACAGTAGAAAGAAATCCCGGTTGTTCAACGCATCCGGCGAGATACTCATGCTGTTCATCCATAAACCGGACAAGCGCTGAAGAATCCTTGTCCCAGACGGTGCGTCGAAATACTTCCGCGACAAGTACTTCCCGAATGGTTCTGTTTACGGCGACGTACACTCCTCGCGGAAATTTCCGCTGGAACCCCATTACCAGCTGGAGAGCTTCTCCGGCTTCACCATGTATCGATTCGAGCAATATATACTTGAAGTGCGCTTCTTCGCGCATGTCAAGATCGCCGCTCTGCTGGGAAGCGATGCGATATACGTCGCTGATCGGACGATAATTCCACGGGGTCGACTGGAGAAATTCACTGTCAGCAACCCGCATGGACGCCATTTTACTTGCTTTATTTTCTTTAAAAAGCTCGGAGACATTTTGATAAATGGCCTGGGCTTCCTGCTCATGTCCCTGGCGGGTCAAAATATCGCCTAACCTGACGAGCAGGGCCGGTGCGAAGGTCTTGTCGGCAAGGCGCGCGACCAATCCCGCAAGCAAAGAGCGCGCATACGTCAGTTCGCCGTTTCGAGCAATGCTGTCACCATAATAAAACGTTACTCCCGGATTAAGCCCAAGGTAGGCCGGCCACAACCTTTCCGCCTCACGAAAAGACGTCAGGGCCTGGGAATACTTTTGCAGCTTGTACCATGTTTCGCCAAGACGATAGAGGGCCAGAGCGCGGATCGGAGCCTGGCGCGATGAAAAACGAACAAATAGTTCCTCGGCTTCAGTCAGGCGGCCTTTATAGAGAGCAGCTTCTGCTGCAATAAATATCCTTTGATCTTCCTCAGAAAGAAAGTTCTTTAAAATCTGGCGATCTGTTTGAGTAAAAGGTATCTCGGACTTGAGGGGTGGATCAAAGTCACGTACTAATTTCCCAACGCCGTTCCAGATCTTGTCACGCCCCCCGAGAGAAGCGTGTGGCGCACCCGGTTTGAACGGCGCTCCGACGTCAACGGTTATTGCGCTTACATCCGGGCGGGAGAGATTGCGCCAACCAGCTTGCTGGGAAATCTGGAAAGTTACCAGCAGAGAGTCACCCCGGGTTTTGATAATCAAGCCGCCAATGTTTTTGTCTGAATAACTCCGCAGCTTTTTGAATAACGTGCCACCGGTATCCTGGATGACAATACGCAAACGATTGCCTGGTATGGCAGTGAGCGTATACTGCGGAGGTTCTGCCAATCGTACTGTAAGACGGGTAAAATCTGGTTTTGGATGAATGTCGATTCGATAGAGACGATTAGGGATGGAAGCATATGCCTGGGAGGGAAGCAGCGTTACGGCAATGAACAGGAGAGACAGCCCCCAAAAAAGTGCCAGGCTACAAAGGCACGAAAACCGAAAATGTGAGGTAGGCGTTTGAGCCATTATCAGACCCGCGTTAATACTAAACCGGAGTAATCTTGCAGTAGCGACGCACCTTTGAAGTCACATCGTCACTATTTAAGGGTTTTATGATAATATCCCGCGCCCCGTATTTAAGCGCTTTCAGTACGGCTGTTCTCGTCCAGCACTCGGCACTCATGATGATCGGAGGAGGGAAATCCTGCCGGATGGCATTGACTTTTATGCAGACCGACAATTCACGATCATCAGCATCCTGAGAGCCGATTATAACAAGCTTTACGTTTCTATTCTCAAACAACTCTTTGAGATCGGCATTAAGCGTACCTTCAACTACCTGATACCCGGTAAATGAAAGCAGATCGATCATCTGTCTCCGCTGATCTTCGTCGTCCTCCAGCACAACGATACTGTCAACGCCAGCGGACGCTGCCGGTTTCGTATCCGCATCTTCCGTTCCTGCCTGCCGGGCTTCACCTCCGGCAGCATCTGCCGTCTCCGGTTCTGATCCTGTTTCGCTCACGGCAGCTTCCGGCTGCGGGTCAAACAAATTACCCAAAGCAACCGGTATCAGGATGTCGAGATGGTTCATTTCCTGACCCGGCATTTCCAGTTTGGAGCGGAACATCAGGTAATCGCCATCCGGAAGCGGTTCCTCCGGGCTCAGGAGGTCAATTTCGGGAATATATTTCTTTGGTGATAACAGTTTGAGACGGACTTTGTTGGGAAGAGCACCCTGGAAAACGGTGTTAAGTGCTCCGTTCACCATGTTGGCAATCTCTGAAAAAGCGTCTATATCATCATTTTCAATAATGGAAAGGCGCTTCTTTTCCTGAATACGTGTAGGAGGGATGCCGAGCAGGATACTGCTCAAAACAATGGCGTCACGCAACGAAAACAGAAGGTAGAACTGTCCAGCATACGCCTCGCTCGAGCCGACACCGAGAACGAAACATCCGTCGTCAAGGCATCCGAAATAGGAGCTTTTGCTTGTCGAAAGCGAGTCTGAAAGGGAAATGGAAAGCTCCTGCCCCAATAGCATGCCGCTTTCTTCGCCGGCCTGCTTCAGGGCAGTTTCCAACATCCCGTATAGCATTGTATAACCATCCATCAGATATCGTCTTCCGGTCCGGATTCGTTTCTAGCGGTCATGCGTCAAGACCGCCGATGCAAAGCTAATCTTCTTTTGTCAGCGTGAGCCCGACCAGCAGCGTGTGGCCTTCAACGGTAAACGGGACGACGACACAATCATTATCGGAAAGAGAGTTAACGGTGTAATCTTCTCCCGAGATTACGGTCGGTATCGACAGCTTGACGTCAAGTCCACCCTTCGAAAGAACCTGTTTGACACTGCCGCCCAGCATGTTGGCAATTTCGCCGATGGCGTCATTCAGATCATCGTTAACTTCATCGCAGTCAACGCCAAGCATGTTGGAGGTGACTTTCAGCGCCAGAGCAATCGGACAGTGAATGGAAATAACTCCCGAATAGGTCCCGGCAAAACCGACCATTCCGGTAATGCAGCATTTAAAGCGGCTTACCGGCTCCGTGAGTGGAAAGTCGCCTACAACGTCCATCATCACCATTGTAGAGAAAACTTCCTTTGTTGCATCAATCACATAACCCGCAACCTGCTCTTCCGTGAGGCTGGTTGTTCGGGCAATGTCCGAGTTAAGGCTCATATTAAGCCTCCCAGCTTTTCCTGGAGCTGGTCGGGAGTAAACGGTTTTTTAATGCTGTCACTCGCGCCGCTCGAGATAGCCTCAGCTATGATCTCCTCGCCGCCTTCCGTCGTAATCATGACAATCGGTGTTGAATTGCCGTTGGCACGTACCGCCTTGACAAACTCAAGGCCATCCATATTCGGCATATTAATATCGGAGAGGATCAGTTGGATGGATTTACCGGACGCAATAACTCCAAGTCCTTCGATGCCGTCGCCGGCTTCATAAATTTCATCGACGGTGAGTCCGGCCTGACGAAGAGACCGGGAAATAATTTTACGCATGGTGGATGAATCATCAACAATCAGAATGTTTGCCATAGCAGTGTGCTCCTTTTTGTAATTTTCCATAATCGGTATGGATGAAGGTATGCGAATATACCGTACCGTTACACACGATACAGCGTGCAGGATTATAACTGTTTTTTCCGTCAGTGCAACCGTGTAGTGATGATACGCAAATAAATTTTAACAACCGGCGATAACTATCGCCTGGCGCAGGAAACGTTCAACCTGCTCCTCTGTCCCCGATTCACTGTACAGGCGTAAAACCGGCTCGGTTCCGGATGGCCGGATTAGAAGCCAGTCCCCGTTTTCAAAGATAAACTTGAAGCCATCGCTGAAATTGGTGGCAACAACCCGCTGACCATCAATCGCTGTCTGAGGGTGTAATCTGAGAGTGGTAATCAACTGCTCTTTCGCAGCATTATCAATACGACGGTCAATACGTTGATAATAGAAATGGCCGATCTCATCCATCGTTTCGTCAAGCAGCTGCCGCAATCCCTTGCCGCTGACCGCTACCGCTTCCAGCAATAGCAGGCCAAGCAGAATCCCGTCACGCTCAGGAATATGCCCCTTTACTCCCAGACCGCCGGATTCTTCGCCACCCATAAGAATATCGTGCTTCAGCATCAGCTCGCAGATATGTTTAAAGCCGATTGGCGTCTCATAAAGTTCCAACCCGAATTTTCCAGCCAGCAGATCCACCATACGGGTTGTTGAAACCGTTTTGACTACCGCACCGGACAGCTTCTTATACTCGATCAGGTGCCGCAGGATGACGGTAAAGATGCAGTGGGAGGAAAAGAAATTCCCCTGTTCATCGATGGCGCCAATCCGGTCGGCATCTCCGTCCAAAGCAAGGCCTACCCGGTATTTTCCGCTTTTCACCAGGGCGGATAATTCTTCCAGGTTCTGGCTGATCGGTTCGGGCGGGTGTCCCCCGAACGATGGATTTTCACTGTTGTGGATTTCGTCGACTCCGGGCAGGAGGCGCGGTATAAAACCGCAGCCCGCCCCGTACATTGGATCCACAACCGCTGAAATTCCGGCCTTTTGAATGACGTCAAGGTCGACGTAGCGGCTGATCTGGTGAAAATATCCTTCGCAGGGGTCAAAAAGTTCGATCATACCTTTGCTGAGTGCCTCTTCGTATGGAATCGAGATAATGCGCCGGTTGTTCTCCTCATTGTACGCGACAATCTTTTCGATGATTCCGGTCGTTACGGGCAGAGCTGAACCGCCGAACGCCTCTTTGATTTTGAATCCGTTATATTCGGGCGGATTGTGGCTCGCGGTAATCATTATTCCGGCACCGGAGCCGGTCTCACGCACGGCCCACGAAACTGCCGGTGTCGGAGCGTAATCTTCCGTCAAACGAACGCGGATGTCGTTGCCTGCGGCGATCTCGGCTACCCGCCGGGCAAAATCGCGTGATAGAAAACGACGGTCATAGCCGATTATCAGCCCCTTGTTTCCCAAACCGTCGCGGTTCAGATAATCCATGGTCGCCTGTGCCACCCGCGAGAGATTCTCAAAGGTAAAATCGCGGGCAATAACGCCCCGCCAGCCATCGGTCCCAAACTTGATCTGCATCGTTTCCTCCCACTCAGTTATATCTGCCGGCTCTCCAGCCACTGGAGCCATACGAGTATTTCTGCAACTGCCCGATAGAGTTCGGGCGGGATAAACTGATCGCTGTCGACCTGCATCAACAATCTGACCAGATCGGGCGATTCATGGACATATACGCCTGCTTCGTGGGCACAGGCGATAATGGCTTCAGCGACAATCCCTTTACCACGGGCAATTACCACCGGTGCATAGTATCCCTGTTTGTATGAAAGCGCCGCCGCGCGGCGTTCTTCATCGTCACGTGGCGGCATGGCCTACGCTCATCTCAGCCGGTGTCAACCCGGCACCCTCAAGCTGCTCGACGAGACGCGCTCGGCCATCTTCCAGAATCGGTATGGTTGCCCTGTTTTCAGCATGGATTTTTATCGCGACACGGGTCCCATCGAATGCGAGTTGCGCCGAGACCGGTCCGAGATGCGGCAGGTTGACGGTTACACCGGTTTCCCAGTTCCGTTCACGCCCCCCCGATGGGTTGCGTCCGGCCTCTCGCTCGTTTACCGTCCACTCCAGATGCTGTCCGGGAAATAAATCTCCTCGAAACACGAGTTGACCACTTTGCAGCGACGATAGTTGTTCGTTGACAATAGGCAGGCTGCGCTGGTCGGCGATTCCCTCATGCGTCATGGAGGCGCCGGTTTTTGAAAAGAGCGCCTCCATAACTTCAGTTAAGCCGATCCTGACGCCGGTCTGAACAAGTTCTTCAACCGGTGTACCTGTGGAAAGAACAATGCGAGGGGATAGACGCCCCTGCGGTTCTTTAATGAGATCTTCCAGCGCGTACTCTCCGCCAAACCAGCGAGCCAGATGAGACTCATAAAACAGGCCACTTTCACGCGCACCCTGCTGAAGCATGCGGCCGAGCAACGAAGCGTCGGTAGTCGGCTCCGCCAGTACCGTTCGCAGAATACTCATGGCAGCCTGGGCCGGCATCCGGCCGGAACTCTCGCTCAGGAAACCGCTCAACCAGCGACCGGTCTCGCTGACCTGTGAATCTCCCGGACGGCCGAAACGGGCCAACAGAAATGTTTGATGCGGTTCATCGGTTATGAAAAACAGGGTAACCAGGTCGCCCCGTTTGATTCCTTTCGGCATTGCAAACTCAAACATCTGTCCGGCCACCTGAACGGTGAAGCGTCCCCCTCCCAAGGTAGCAAGAACCTCTCCCCTCAGTTGTTGGCCGGGGGTGAATAAACCGGATGGGACCTGGTTAAGAGATTCAAGCAGAGCCAGTCGATTTCCTTTGATCACGGCCTGAAGAAGCTTGGCCATATCATCGTTGAAGGCGATGCCGTTTACCGGTTCGGCAGGACCCTGCGGAGCTCCCGGAAGGATGGCCGGGGTTGAAGCGGTTTCCGGCAGCGTGCTTCTTTGATAGGTTAACGCCTCATCAGAAATGGCGCTGAATGCCGGAGAACCCTGAGGAAGACTTTTCAGCACGGTATTGAGCCGTTCCAGTACATAGGCCTGCTGACGCGATACTCCCCCCTCGCTGTGTTCCAGCACACTCAACCAGCGCCCGGCCTCGCTCAAAACAGGCGGGACACTCTCGGAGATTGCACGCGATAACGCAAAGGTTGGCTTCGGCTCTGCTCCCAGATAGGTCAGGCGCAGGATTTCTCCCGGCGCGGTTTTCTGGGGAAGCTGCAACTCCAAAGCCGTTCCTGCGACCTGCACGAAGGCTCTTCCATCCGGCAGTGTGCCGATAACGGTCGCATTGACCTCTTCACCGGGCAGGAGCGGTAACGGCGTTACCGGATGGTTGGCTGCCTCAAGCAGGGTAAATCGCGAATTCTGGGCAATATCTTTAAGTAACAGGGTGGCATTTGCTTCAAATGTTGCCAAACGTGCCTGGTCCGGAGTCAACTGCCCCGTGTCCGGCTCTTTCATGAACGCCACCGTTGACAGTGGAGCCGATGGTGTGCCATGTCCGGAACCGTACGTCAGGGTCTCATCCAGCAGATTAGCCAGCACGGCGGCTTTGCCCGATGAACTTCGCAGCATGTCTCCGATACTCTGCAGAGATGATCGGAGTTGCGGATCTATATTCTGTTCATTATTTACCAGTAAGCTGAGCAGGCGGGATGCGTCGGAAAGACTTACCGGAGGAGCGATGCCCGGTTGACGCGTAATGGCAAACGTCGAGCGCGGGTCTCCGGAGACGAAAGTCATCTCAAGAGTCTGTCCCGCGCGTACCGCCATCGCCATCGGCATGTCCAGGTTGAAACGCTCGTTGCCGACTCGAACCTGAACCCGGTTGTTAGGCTGCGTCGACAAAACCTCGGCACTGACCCGCTGGCCGGGAGCCAGCTTGCTGACGCCGCCCGTCTCCTGATCCGCTGTAACAAAGGAGATATTGGAGGCGCGCGAAAGCAGATCGAAAACCTGCTGCTGAATGTTTGCTGCTAACGCCATACTATCACCGGATCAGAAGAGCTGATTTATAGCAATTTCAGGGGAGTGTGCGCCGAAGCATGAAGATTCTCCTACTTGATCAGCTGGTTCAACTCGAAGATTGGCAGCAGCACCGCAATGACGATAATGCCGACCGCTACTCCCATACCCAGTACCATCAGCGGCTCCATCAACCCCATCAAACGGGTCAGACGGGCACTGAACTCGCGTTCATAGGCAATGCCGGCCTTCACCAACATCTCCTCCAGATTGCCGCTTTTTTCGCCAACACCGGTCAGATGCACCAGGAGCGGCGGAAAAAGAGAACTTTTTTTCAGACTCCCGGAGAGGCTCCCCCCCTGTGCAACATCTTCCATCACACCGCGCAGGCATGAACGGTACACCCGATTGACCAGCACCTCGCCGGTGATATCCAGTGCTTTCATGATCGGCACTCCGCTGGTAAGCAGCAGTCCCAGAACGCGGGCAAAGCGGGAGAGGATAAGGCGTTGTACCATCCCTCCGGCCAGTGGCAGTCTCAGCAGCAAAGTGTCTCGTTTCAAACGGAGATCGTCGCGTTTCATGGCGTTGCGATAGAGAGGCACCGAGGCGACGACCAGGGCAGTGGGAATCCACCAGTACCCCTGCAGAAAATGACTTACTTTGAGGACTATCACCGTAATCAGGGGGAGAGATGCTTTGCTGTCTTCAAAAATGGTGACGATGCGCGGGATGACAACGGTCAGCAGGAACATCATAACGCCGCCTCCCACAAAGACCATCAGGATCGGATAGATCAGGGCGGATACAACCTTGCTCCGCACCTGCTCCTGTTCCTCCAGAAAATCAGCCAGCCGCTCCAGTACGGCATCAAGTGCGCCGCCGGCCTCACCGGCCGCCACCATGCTGACATAGCTTTCACCGAAAATGTCCGGCTCTGCTGCCAGGGCCCGTGACAAGGACGCTCCTTCGGCAATACGTTCCTTTATCCGGACCAGTCCCTGGCGGAGGAGCCCTCCCTCCTCTTGCTCGCAGAGCGAACCCATCGCCTCGAAAAGTGGGACGGATGACGCTACCAGCGTGGCAAGGCGACGGGTAAAAAGCGACAGTTCATCAGTTGAAACGCCGCGGCGGAAGGAGAATGATCCGGCCGGGGCGACGGCGCCACCCTCTTCAGTCACCTCGCGTGGCAGCAGCCCTTTGCCTTTAATCTGCTGGAGCGCCTGCCGTTCGGAATCGGCCTCAATGGTGCCGGAAACCGAAGAACCGGCGGCGTTGTAAGCTTTATAGCGGAACGTCGGCATAATCGTCCTGGGTAACGCGCAGAACCTCTTCAATGGTGGTAATCCCGGCGGCAGCCCGGGCAAGGCCATCGTCACGCAACGTTTTCATGCCGTGAGCAATCGCATATTCCTTGATCTCACCGGAATGGGATCGGCGAATGATCATCGAGCAAAGTTCCTGATCAACCGGCATGATTTCATAAATAGCGGTCCGTCCCAGGGTGCCGAGGCCAAAGCAGGCATCGCATCCCCGGCCGCGATACAGTTTGTCCGGCAGGGTTATTCCGGCGTACTGTTCAACCGGGCGATATTCCTCGCGGCAGTGTGGGCAGATCACCCGCACCAGACGTTGCGCCACAACCGCTGACAGTGAGGATGCGATCATGAAGGGCTCGATTCCCATATCTACCAGGCGGGTTACGGCGGTGGCGGCATCGTTGGTATGCAGGGTAGAAAGCACCAGGTGGCCGGTCAAGCTGGCCTGGATGGCGATTTCAGCAGTCTCGGCATCACGAATCTCACCAACCATGATGATGTCAGGATCCTGGCGCAGGATTGAGCGGAGACCGCTGGCAAAGGTCAAGTCGATCTTGGCGTTGACCTGGATCTGGCCGATGCCCCTGATCTGGTACTCGATCGGATCTTCGATGGTAATAATGTTTTTTTCGGTGGAATTTACCCGGTTCAGGGCCGCGTAGAGGGTCGTCGATTTGCCGCTGCCGGTGGGACCGGTCACCAGGATGATGCCGCTTGTCCGACTCAGCATCCGCTCCAGTGTCCGTTCACCATGCGCCCCCAGTCCGATGTCTGCCAGAGAGAGGACCCCCTTCTTTTTGTCCAGCAAACGCAATACGGCCCGCTCGCCATAATAGGTCGGCAGAATGGAAACACGGATATCCACATCGCGCCCGGCAACCAGCACCCGGATGCGGCCATCCTGTGGCAGGCGTTTTTCGGCAATGTTGAGACCGGCCATGATCTTGATGCGCGAAACCAGGGCATCCTGAATGATTTTTGGTGGTGAGAGTTTTTCGTAGAGGATACCGTCAATGCGAAAGCGGACCAGAAGATCCCGCTCATACGGTTCGATGTGAATATCGCTGACCCGCTCTTTGACCGCCTCCGAGAGAATCGAATTCAGCAGGCGGATCACCGGCGCTTCATCGGACAAATCAAGCAGATCGGTAGGGTTGTTCAGTTCGGTGGCAATCGTGGAGAGGTCTTCCGCCTGCAGTTCCTGGAGTACCTCGCGCGCCGTTCCCGAAACACCGGCATAGACAAGGTTGATGACATCCGCCAAAAGTGGCGCCGGTACCAGTACCGCTTCGATCGGCACGCCGAACAGCAGGCGCAATTCGTCAAGCTGCAACATCCCGGCGGCGCTGGAGACGGCAACCCTGATGATGCCGTCTGCTTCGCGGAGCGGCAAAATGGCATTAGCGCGGGCGAATGTCAGAGGGAGCCGATTCAGAAGTTCGGGATCAACCTCGTCAGCCTTGATTTCCGGTTGGCATTGGATGCCGAGCCTGTCGGCAACAGCCTTCAACTCTTGCATCTGTACATCGCCGGCACTCATTTTCCGGAGATCTCTTTTTGCACGTCAACAGAGTCGATCTTCTTGGCCGACTCCCCAAATCCTGTGCGCTGGTTGCGCGTCATCTCCGCCAGGTCAGCGGCGTCCTTGACGATGTGTGGTGTCAAAAGAATCATCAGGTTGGTTTTGTTGCGCGTCTTGGATTTGCTTTTGAACAGCCACCCGAGCAGCGGAATATCGCCCAGAAACGGTATTTTGTTGATGGTCTCCTGCTCGTTATCCTGGATCAGTCCGCCTATTATAACCGTTTCCTTGTCCTTGACAACAATACTGGTCTTGGCCGAGCGTTTTGTGGTGACAAGGTCGATGGCCTGCCCCTTACTATCCTTTACTGCCGATATCTCCTGATTGATATCCATACGGATATAATCACCTTCGCTGATCTGAGGCTTGATTTTAAGGTTGATACCGATATCCTTACGTTCGACGGAGGTAGTGGTGCCGATGGTGCTCTGGGTTGCAGAGCCTTGGAATGGTACGTTCTCACCAACGTTGATCTCGGCTTCCTTGTTGTCTGAAGTCAAAATATTGGGGGTGGAAAGGATATTCACGAGACCGTTTTTGTCGAGCGCTTTGAGTACCGCCGTCACATTAATCGGCTTGGCGGTGACGGAGGGAGTCAACGCGCCGCCGGCGGCAATGACGCTACCGACGGTGGTGAGTGAGCCAAGCGGGTCAAACATTCCGGCAACGGTAAGGTTGTTATTGGGAGAACCGCCCCCCAGAGCGCCCAGCTCGACCCCCAGTTCGTGTGATTTATCAAGAGATACCTCGGCAATCAGTACCTGCACAAAAACCTGTTTACTGCGGCGGTCGAGCTTTTTTATCACCTGAGACAGGTTGTTATAATCGGTGGGAGAGGCCATGATGACGAGTGAATTGGAAGCCTTGTCAGGAGTGATGGTCACTTTGCCGCTGTCGAACGGTGAACCCTGCGCTACGGCGGAGCCGGGTTGGGTGGCTGCTTGAGCGGCGATCCCCTTGACGACGCCATCCAGAACTTTTGCCATCTCGGTTGCGTCGGTGTTTTCCAGGTAATAAACGTTAACCTTGCTGTTTACTTCAGGCGGAGTGACATCCAGTTTTGCTACCAGCTCGCGAATCGCTTTCTTGTTCGCGTCATTGCCGAAAATCAGTAACGCATTCAGGCGCTGGTCGGCCAGAACGCTTGTCGTGCTGTTCCCCACCGGCGTAGCGGGCTGACCTCCTGATTTGCCGTCAGATCCGCTCAGCCACTGTCTCACGGTTGTTGCGGCATTTTCGGCGGAAGCATTTTTGAGGTAGATAATCTCCATTCCTTCGCGAGTGCGCTCGGTGTCGATAGTCAGTAAAATGCCGTGCAGCTTGCGGATATTAATAGACGAATCAACCATCAGGAGCAGGTTGCCGGGACCAAAAGCGGAGATATGCCCATCTTTTGAAACCATCGGCTGCAGAAACGTCACCGCTTCCTGGGCGGTGATAAACTCCAGTTTGGTTACCTGGGCAATATAGCTCTCGTTGACCGGAGCCTGTTCCCCGTTCGACAGCAGCTTGAAGCCAGATTGCTTGGCTGCGGAGGTCGGGACAATCTTTGCGACCTTACCGCTCTGAACGACGGTAAAGCCTTTCAACTCCAGTACGGAGGTAAAAACGTTGTACGCTTCTTCAATCGAGAGTTTGGAAGGAGAGTAGACCGAAATTTTCCCCTTTACCCGCTCATCAAGAATAAAGTTTTTACCGGTCAGGTCGCTGATGAACTTCACCATGGTGGAGATATCCACCTCGTTGAAATTCAGAACGACCCCCTTGGGGCCGGTTGCCAAAACCGTGGAAGCGAATAGCGTTCCCATTAGAACGAGGATACAAAGTGTCCGTAGTATATATCGTGTCAAGAGTGCCTCCAATTGCTACTTGCTATGCACCGGGCTTCGACTTCGCTTCACGGTTACCAATTTAGAATCAATGGTTCCCCGTTCCTGAGCGGGTCGAAGTGAACAGTCTATCGTATATCGTAATTGAACGTCTGTGGCTGACCATCGCGGATAAGATCCAGCTTCAGCCGGTTCTGTCCCTTGAGAGCTATGAAAGATTGCAGCGCCTTGTCCGGCGAATCCATGGGGAAATCGTTCAGCCGGAGCAGGACATCGCCATTTTTAATGCCAATCATCGAAAACAGGCCATTCGGTTTAACCTCGGTAGCCCTGAATCCCTCAACTTTGCCGTCCTTTTGGCTGGGAAGCAGGCGGGCATCGCTCATTGCCTGGGCCGGATTATCCAGTGCGGACGTAAGGGCCCGCTGATCGATAACGAAATTGCCCGCCCCGGTACTTGCCACCGCCGTGACGGTACGTGGTGTTCCCGATGCCGACTGTCCGGTTGCAGGGGATGGCGGTGGCGCCATGGGGGTCAACAGTTCGACTTTCGTGTTCCTGATGACAATAAATGCCTTTTCCTTGCCGACTTCCACCAGGCGTCCGGTGTCAAATACCACATCCCCCAGTCGAAATACCCGCTCTTCCTGTTTTGTTGTATGACGAACCAGGGCGAAACTTTCGCGGAACGATCCGACGGAGGTGCCGAGGAGCATCAGTTCGGCCGGAGCGGTCACCGGAGCGGCCTGCACCGCCGCAGGAGCGTTGGTAATCGGTGTAAGTGGACCCTGGGTAGCCTTACCGAACAGGCCCCCGGTCAGAATCGGAGCGTAAAAAGAAAGATCTTCCGTTCGTGGCTGATACGGTGCGGAAACGGAAGGAGTGCTTACGCCGTTGGTAAGCTGAAATGTCTTGCCGAGACGCGCAGACATACGGTCAGCCGCGATTCCCGCCAGCAGGGCAATGATGACGATTCCCAGGAGAATATTTATGATGGTAACGGTACGCGACATAAAACCTGTAATGTTGATTTTGGATTATGGATTTTGAATTTGATTCAACAGGTAACATTCATAATTCAAAATTGATTCTCTATTTCTCCGCTGAATACCTCTACCGCCGGGCCGGTCATGTAGATGTTGCCATCGTCAGACCATTCCATCTCAAGATCGCCGCCGGACAGGTGATTAAGAATCCGTTTTTCCGTCAATCCGTTCAGTACGCATGCTGCAGTCACCGCGCTGGAACCGGTGCCGCACGCCAGAGTTTCACCGGCGCCCCGTTCCCAGGTGCGTTGACGGATTTCCGTGCGTGAGATGATCTGAATGAATTCAACGTTGGTTCGTCGTGGAAACAGCGGGCTGTTTTCAATGAGCGGCCCATAGGTTGTTACCGGAAAATTGGCAACATCATCGACAAAGATAACACAGTGCGGATTGCCCATTGATGCACAGGTGATTTTGAAGGTTTTGTCCAGAACGGTCAGCTCTTCGGATACCACGCGAGTTTCAGGATCACCTGTCATCGGAATCTCGGCACGCGTCAAACGTGGCGGTCCCATGTTGACCCGGACCTTTGCAATCTTCCCGTTGGCACCGGGCCTGAGCTGTAGCGTCAGGATGCCGGCGCCGGTTTCGGCACTGATTTCGGTTTTCGATACGATCCCGTGATCGTAGGCATATTTTGCTACACAACGGATACCGTTGCCGCACATCTCCGACTCGGAGCCATCCGAGTTGAACATGCGCATCCGTACGTCTGCCACCTCAGACGGCATGATCAGGATCAACCCGTCCGATCCGATGCCGAAATTGCGGTTCGATACCTGTATTGCGGTCTGATGCGGGTCGCTGACCGTCTCCTCGAAACAGTTGACATAGACGTAGTCATTTCCGGCGCCCTGCATCTTGGTGAACTTCATCGTGTATATCCCCTTGTTGGTTAAGATTGACTTTGCAGCATAACAAATAGTGAGCGCGACAACAAGAAGTTTAATCTATGTTCCCGGAGCGAATCGACACGGTTGCCAAGTCATAATCGAGCAGGTATAATCCGGGCGCTGGTATCATTTACCTACAAGGGATTACGACCATGATCAAAGCGTTTCAAGGCATTACCCCCACTATCGATCCATCCGCCTTTATTGCCGAAACTGCCGTTATTATCGGCGATGTTGAAATTGGCGAACAATCGAGTATCTGGTACAACTGCGTCGTCCGTGGCGACGTCAACCACATCCGTATCGGTTCCCGCAGCAACGTGCAGGATCTCTCCATGCTGCACGTTACCCACAAGAAACATGCCGACGACCCCGGCGCGCCGCTTGTCATCGGTGACGATGTCACCATCGGCCACAGCGTGACCCTGCATGGCTGTACGCTGAACAACGGCTGTTTTATCGGCATGCAGGCCATGGTGATGGATCATGCTGTGGTCGGCGAAGGGGCACTGATAGGGGCACGGGCACTGGTGACCGAAGGGACGGTTGTGCCGCCGCACACGCTCTGGGTCGGCGCACCGGCCAAGTACAAGCGTGACCTTACTTCCGATGAAGTGGCATGGCTGAAAAAGTCGGCGGGTAACTATGTGAAGTATTCCCGGCAGTATATGGCCGATGGCTGGGAAGATGCCGCAGCGATTGTGTCGATTGCCTGAATGAATTTCGTTTCTCTGTTTATGTGTGCTATTTCATCCGGCGGATCCGCAGATCAATGTCAGGGTTTCCCTTGAGCAACGCGACCAGTCGGGCCGGGTCCGTCTCCCCGAAATGATAGGGATAGAGCACTTTCGGCTTGAAAGACCGGGCCGCATCGGCGACCATTTCCGGGGTCATCGTATAGGGAAGGTTCATCGGCAGGAAGGCGATATCTATCCGTTTCAGCTGACTCATCTCCGGGATGTTCTCGGTGTCTCCGGCAATATAGAGCCGTATGTCGGCGAATGTCAGCACGTAACCGTTACCATTCCCTTTGGGGTGAAACGGCTGGCCGGTGTCGCGTTTGTGGACGATGTTGTACGCCGGTACGGCCTCAATGCTGATCCCGGCACTATTTTTGACATCGCCATTTTTCATGACGATGCCACCCGCCAGTTTTTCTGCACATTTATCCGTGAGTATCAGCACCGTTTTCGCGGTCCTGATCTGCTGCAGAGCGGCCGGATCAAGGTGATCCTGATGCTCATGGGTAATAAAAATCAGGTCCGCCTTGGGTTGTTTGGCATAATCAGCCAGTTTGCTGAACGGATCGACATGGATGATCTTTCCGTCAAACTTCAGCATGAGCGAACCATGCCCGATGAAGGTTATTTCCAAATCACCCTTTGTCGTCTTTATGATATCCTTTTCGAATAATTCCGCGGCACCGGCTAGTCCCGTACTGCATACGCCCATGATCAGGAACAACAACGCTGTTTTCATCATAACTCCTCCTTTGTCTCTTACAAGTGTACCACTACATGGTGGCTCTTTGGTACCGGTCCACATTCTAAATGTTTAAATACATGCCGGGCAACTATAATTGCGCACGTTTGATTCCGCTACTCGACAATCACCACTCTTCACGGTATGATACCACACTATGAACTGGTTCTCCCACATCGGAAAGCAGGCTTCGCGGCTGTCATCACTGGAACTGTTCCGTTATATCGGACCTGGTTTCTTCGTAACGGTCGGTTTCATCGACCCAGGCAACTGGGTTACCAACGTTGCGGCCGGTTCACAATTTGGTTATTCACTGCTCTGGGTGGTAACGCTCTCTACCGCGATCCTGATTGTCGTCCAACATAACGCTGCCCACCTCGGTATCGTTACCGGCCTTTGTCTGTCCGAAGCGGCTTCCCGGTATTTCAAGCCATGGCTACGAGTTCTGATGCTTGGCAGCGCCATGATTGCCTGCATTGCCACCGCTCTGGCAGAGTTGCTGGGCGCGGCAATCGGTCTTAATATGCTGACCGGTCTGCCACTGGTAGTCGGAGCGGTTTTTTCGGCAGTTTTTTCGGCATGGATGCTCTTTTCAAAAAAGTATCAGCGGCTGGAAAAATGGATCATGGGGTTTGTCTCACTGATCGGAATGGCATTTATCTTCGAGATCTGCCTGGCAGACGTCTCGTGGATACAGACAACAGTCGGCTGGGTCAAGCCCGTTTTTCCGATCGGGTCGCTGACGGTCATCATGGGGGTTCTGGGCGCCGTTGTCATGCCGCACAATATTTTCCTGCATTCGGAGGTAATCCAGAGCCGCCAGTGGAATGCACAGGGTGATAACGTCATACAAAAACAGCTCAAGTACGAATTTCTGGACACGCTGACCGGAATGGGGATCGGATGGGCTATCAACAGCGCTATGATTATCATGGCTGCCGCCGTCTTCTATAAGAACGGGATTGTCGTAAACGAGCTGCCGCAGGTAACAAGGACACTTGAACCGTTATTCGGTGCAGGTTCTGCCACCATCTTCGCGCTGGGTTTGCTCTTTGCGGGTCTTTCATCGTCGGTGACCGCCGCCATGGCCGGAGGGAGCGTGTTCGCAGGCATCTTTATCGAGCCTTTTGATATCGGTGATCCCCATTCCCGTACCGGTCTGATGATTACACTCGTTGGTGCGCTGGCAGCGATTATGCTGCTGTCCGACCCTTTTAAGGGTATCCTTTGGAGCCAGATTGCGCTGTCGCTCCAGCTTCCGTTGACGATCATTCCGTTGATTCTGCTGACTTCGTCAAAGCGGGTTATGGGAGGATATGCCAACAAGCGTTTCGGGAGGGTCGTACTCTGGATTGTCGGCCTGCTTGTTATCGGACTGAACGTCGCTTTGCTGGTTGACATGTCCCGTTAACGTGTCTCTTTTCTCTGATAAAATCTACCTTGCCTGCCTACCATGATTCTGTTATTTTCAAGCAAATTACACGAAAGTTGACCAGTATGAAGATCACTATTTTGGGGTGTGGCACCTCCACCGGAGTGCCGATGGTTGGTTGCAACTGCCCGGTCTGCAGGTCGGATGATCCGCGGGACAAGCGAACCCGTGCATCCCTTCTGATGAGCTATAACGACCACACCGTGCTGGTCGACACCTCAACCGATTTGAGAAAACAGGCGCTCCGGCAGCATATCCGGCGTATTGATGCCGTACTTTTCAGCCATGCCCATGCTGACCATGTCAATGGTATTGATGACCTGCGCGGTTTTCATTTTATCCATCAGGAAATTATTCCCTGCTTTGCAGCACGGGCAACCCTTGATGCGCTGCAGAGCGGTTTCAGTTACATATTCAGCGAGCATGACGGTTCCGGCTACACTCCATTGCTGGCGCCGCACGAAATCAGCTCCCCTTTGGATCTGTTCGGGCAGACGATAATTCCGATACCGTTGCAGCACGGCAGGACCATGTCGCTTGGCTACCGGATCGGAAATTTTGCCTATTTGACCGATTGCAGCGACATCCCGGAATCGTCGATGGAGCTTCTGCGCGGGTTGGAACTTTTGGTCATAGACGGCTTGCGCTGGATGGAGCACCCGTTTCATTTCAATATTACCGGGGCCATCGCAGCTGCCCGTCAACTGGAAGTCCCTCGCACAATCCTGACCCATCTTACCCATCAGATCGCCTATTCCGAGAGCAATAAGCTGCCGGTCGGCTTTGAATTTGCGTTTGATGGCATGGAGTTTGACCTGCAGTTGTAACGTCGAGGAGAACATCTATAGATGCATAAAGACATTCGACTCCATGGCATGATGGGCGAACAGATAGAATATTTTGTCATGGTGGCAGGTAATGACGCCTATCAGCGCTATTTTTTCAACATCGTCCAGGAAGATGATCGTCTGCGTATTTTCTCTCCCGGCAACGAAATGATCATATCGCCCGAAGGGGTCAGCTATCAGGGGAACGGCGGCAATTTCTGCGAATATATGTTCGGGGTGGATCAGCCCACTTCCGATCTGTCAAAACCGGAAATAATCAACCGTCTGGTCATGTACGGAGCGCGACCCGATGAAGATGGTACCGTCCGTTTCAGCGATCGGACATCGGGCTCGGAGACATATGACGTCATGTTTTTCGAGGGGAACGCGGTCTGCAACTATTTCTTTTTCGTGCACTCCAACCTGTTGTCGCACACCTTGAAAAATCAGCAGGAAGAGCTGGTTAAACGGCTCGGTAAAACCATCAAGCGTACGACATCTGTCGATGACGAGCGTGACGAAACCCTTGTTTCCGAACTATATCCGCTTTTGAACGACGAAACCGCGCGGTTGTTTATGGTGAAGCTGGTTAACCGCCATCATCGGGAATACCGGGACCTGTTTCGCAGTTTCTATTACAAGAACAAAAAAATTGCCGACGAGGATTTTGCCCGGCTGGTGGCCGTTGCAGCAAACCATACCATTGATCATTATCAGCAGGAACGTATCAGAATCGATGCCATGTACCGGAGTCCGGCCAACAAGCGCATTGTCGATGAGTACCGCAACATCCTTCTGTCGTGCAATGCGAAGGGGGAGATAAGCAACCTCGACAATGCCCGCCTGACCCGCCTGAAAACATTGTCGGTTCGCAATAAAATTCCCGGCGCCCTGTTCCATACCCTGGATGAAATGCTGAAGAAGGGACGAAACCTCAGAAGCAGCCAGGAACATGATTATATCGCCGCAACCCGTGAAATACTTGAAGGGATCTTTTTTCGGGAGATAGAGATCGAAAGCCGTATCGACCGGGTTGATATGCTCAAATTGATCCAGGCCAAAAAAAAGGCGATGGAACATCGGGATCATACCTTCGATCAACTGTTGCTGGATGCCGGCAAGGAGTGTGATGAAAAGATCCGCGACGGTGCCGACCCGGTACTGCTGGACGGTTTCTCATATGTATTAACGTATCTGGATCGTTTTGACACCGTATCGAATTTGATAAGCCAGTTGGCTTTCATGGAAAACGTGCGGATCAACGAAGAGATGCTGCGAGGCTTGCTGGAGCATAAGGCCGCCTTTGACAATCTGCATGAAGACTGTTTTCATGAGCTGTTTATCCGGGAACTGTTAACGAATGCCTATCTCGGCAGCTTTGGTCGCCGCAAGGTGAAAGCACTTATGGGGGGATTGGCGGTGATCGAGGCGCAGCGCTTGACCATCGAAGATTTGCACCGTCAATTGATCGAGATCGATCAGGAGGAGCGGATTGCCATCGTGCTTCTTGAGCATGTTCGCGACCGTATCCGTAATTTCTACTCCAAATTTACTACTCAGGCTGATCAGGAAGCGTTGCGCCGGGAGGTTGTCGAGGAGTTGAAAACAAAAAAACGGATCGCAGCCGACATTCCGGACCACCTCTTTCACGAGACTATTTTCACCATCAATAAAGAGGCCATGTACCTGCATCTGCTGTTGCCGCAGATCATTGCCGAACGTAACGTCGGCCTGCGGGAGGATTTTCTTGAAAATTCGGGTCTTGACCGGTTTTATGTTGAAGAGCTTGAACGGGAGTACTACGAGAAAAATGGTTTGAATATGGAAGAGCTGTATCAGATTCGAAAAGGTCTCAGCTGAAAAATGTCGACAAACGTCAGAATCGGCGTATTCTAAAGTTTATTAGCGAAACAGCCGATTGGGTTAACATGCAATGAATTACCCGACGGGGGCAACGATGAAAGTAGATGACAGAATTTCAAATTACATGTCGCTCTTACTTGGAGATTCGGCAAAGCCTGCTTCCAGAGTCAAGGAGAATGCCGGTCAACAGGTACCTGACGCCAACAGGGTCGATAGCGTATCTATTTCGCCGGTCGCTGCCCGGATGGGAGAGGATGAAGCGCATCATGCGCGCTTGATTGCCATCAGACAGCAACTGTCCGAAGGGACGTATAATATCAGCGGCAAGGATGTTGCCGAAAAGATACTGAAAGTACTCAAGAGCTAGGTTAAAAAGCCCCGCCCGGTCGGGGCTTTTTTGTTCATATATATGCTGTTTGCAATTTACCTATCCCGTGCGAGCAACGGTTGAATTTATTTTTGGAGCTTACATCGTGACTATTGCAGAAAAAGTCGTAACCATTGCACAGGAAGCCCGTCAGGCCTCATTTGAGATGGCGCGTCTTTCAACAACCACCAAAAATACCATGCTGCTGAAGATGGCCGATGCCCTCGAACATGCAACCGCACCGCTGATTGAAGAGAACCGGAAAGATCTCGACGGGGGCCGTCAGAAGGGTCTCTCACTCGCAATGCTGGACCGTTTGATGCTGGATGAAAAACGTGTCCGGGCGGTTGCCGATGCTCTCCGTGAAATAGCAGCGCTGCCTGATCCGGTTGGTGAAGTGACCAAAATGTGGAAGCGACCCAACGACTTGATGGTTGGGAAGATGCGCATCCCACTCGGCACCATCGGCATCATCTACGAATCACGCCCCAATGTAACCGCCGATGCAGCCGCCCTCTGTCTTAAGGCCGGAAATGCCGTCATTCTGCGGGGGGGCTCGGAAGCGATCCATTCCAACGTGGCCATTGCCGGAATTCTGCAAACCGTTCTGAAGGAAATGGGCATTCCCCGTGCGGCACTGTCATTGATCCCGTTCACGGAACGCGAGGGGGTACTGGAAATGCTCAAACAGGAAGAATTTATCGACCTGATCATCCCGCGCGGCGGTGAAAGCCTGATCAGATTTGTCGTCGAAAACTCGCGCATCCCGGTGATCAAGCATTACAAGGGGGTATGCCATATCTTCGTCGATCAGTCTGCCGACTTTGACAAGGCTGAACAGATTATTATCAACAGCAAAACCCAGCGCCCCGGCGTCTGCAATGCTCTGGAGACACTCTTGATTCACAAGGATGTGGCTGCGGAATTCATTCCGAGAATTGCCGCCACACTATCAGAGCTGGGCGTTGAATTACGCGGCGACGACCGGTTTTGCAGCTATGCGCCAACCGCCGTTCCAGCCACAGAGGAAGACTGGTACGCCGAGTATCTGGAGTTGATCCTTGCGTGCCGGGTCGTCGATGATATTGATGCGGCCATTGATCACATCAACCGCTACTGCTCGCTGCACACCGAATCTATTATCACCAGCGACTATGGCCGGGCACAACGTTTTATCCGTGAAGTCAACTCTTCCTGCGTGATGGTCAATGCCTCGACCCGCTTTTCCGACGGCGGCCAACTCGGCCTGGGGGCCGAGATCGGCATTTCCACAACCAAACTGCACTCTTTCGGTCCGATGGGACTTGAGGATCTGACCACCACCAAGTTTATCGTCTATGGTGACGGGCAGGTGCGGGAATAATAAGCTTTTCGGGGAGGAGCAGGTCATGACTATTATTCAGGAGCAGATGAATCAGTTCCTCGCCTCACCCGCTTTCGGGGTGGTCGGCGCTTCCGGCAATCGCCACAAGTTTGGAAATAAAGTGCTGCGCTGTTATCTACAAAACGGTCGCACCGCCATACCGGTCAATCCCAATGAAACGGAGATCGAAGGAATTCCGTGCGCAGCAACGATCAGTGATCTGCCACCGAATGTGATGAGCATCTCCATGATCACGCCGCCGGCGGTCACCGAGAAACTCGTCCCGCTGGCTCTGGAAAAGGGGATCAGGAATATCTGGATGCAGCCGGGAGCGGAACATTCGGGTGCGGTGGCGCTCTGCCGTGAGAAAGGGATCAATGTCATCTCCGGTGGCAGTTGCCTGCTGGTTGTGCTGGGGTACCATGACCATTGATTCGTAATAGCATTCGGTATATTTTACCGCTGCGACACATAAACACTTGTCAGATCAACAAAAACCTGACATAGTGGTAAATCTTCGACGGGCAGCAATGCCCGTCGTTTTATTTTGAGGAATTTGAGGAGTTTTACCCATGCAGGAACGAATCAGAAATATTGCCATTATTGCCCACGTCGACCACGGAAAAACCACGCTGGTAGATGCCATGCTTAAACACGCCGGAGTGTACCGAGCTAACGAAGCTATCACCGAACGGGTCATGGACTCGAACGATCTTGAAAAAGAACGCGGCATCACCATCCTGGCCAAAAGCCTCTCGATCCACCACGGCCAGTACAAGATCAATATCGTTGACACCCCCGGCCATGCCGACTTCGGAGGCGAAGTTGAACGTGTGCTTAAAATGGTTGATTCCGTTCTGCTGCTGGTGGACGCCCTTGATGGCCCCATGCCGCAGACCCGCTTCGTTCTGAAAAAGTCTCTCGACCTCGGTTTGAAGCCGATCGTCGTCATCAACAAGATCGACCGTCCCGGCAGCCGCTCGGATGAAGTACTCAACATGGTATTTGACCTTTTCTGCGAGCTGAATGCCTCCGACGATCAACTTGATTTCCCGGTGGTCTATACCAGCGCTAAAATGGGCTATGCCAAGCTCGATATCAGCATTGAGTCGAACAGCATGGAACCGCTCTTTGCCGTGGTAGAGGCCAATGTGCGTCCCCCCAAGGGAGACGTGAATGCCCCGTTCCAGATGCTGATCGCCAACATCGATTACAACGACTACATCGGCCGCATGGCGACCGGTCGCATCTTCAACGGCAAGGTGAGAGCCGGTGAAACGGTGGCCATGATCAAGCAGGATGGCACTATCACAAAATCCCGCATCACCAAGCTGCTTGGCTACGAAGGGCTCAAGCAGATCGAAATTGAAGAGGCCGGAACCGGCGATATCGTCACGGTTGCCGGTTTTGAAAATGTCAGCATCGGCGAAACGCTGGCTTCCGCTGAAAATCCGATCGCCGTTCCGTACGTTTCGATTGATGAACCAACGCTGTCGATGAACTTTATCGTCAACACGTCCCCCTTTGCCGGACGTGAGGGTAAATGGGTTACCTCGCGTAACATTCGCGAGCGCCTGACCAAAGAGCTACGAACCAATGTTTCCCTTCGGGTAACTGATACCGACAGCCCCGATACGTTCATGGTTTCCGGTCGTGGCGAACTGCATCTCTCAATTTTGATTGAAACCATGCGCCGCGAAGGTTTCGAGCTGGCGGTTTCCAAGCCCGAGGTTATTATCCGGATCAAGGACGGCGTCAAAATGGAGCCGATGGAATATCTGGTAGTGGATGTCGCTGCCGAGTTTCAGGGAGCTATCATCGAGAAGATGGGGCCCCGCAAGGGCGAAATGGTTGCTATGGCGCCGATGGGAGAGATGGTTCGTCTTGAGTTCATCATACCGGCCCGCGGCTTGATCGGTCTGCGCGGTGAAGTCCTGACCGATACCCGTGGCACCGCCGTTATGACCCATACATTCCACGAATATGCCCCCTACAAGGGTGATATCCCCGGCCGCAAAAACGGCGCACTCATGGCAATGGAACATGGGGAAACCACTGCATATTCGCTGGATGCATTACAGCCGCGCGGCACCCTGTTTATCGGCGCCGGCGTTGAGGTGTACGGTGGCATGATCATCGGACAGCATTCCAAGGACAACGATCTGGACGTTAACCCGTGCAAAGGGAAAAAATTGACCAACGTGCGCGCGTCCGGTACGGATGACGCCATCAAGCTGACCCCGCCGAAGCTGATGACGCTTGAACAGGCACTGGAGTTCATCGAGGACGACGAACTGGTGGAGGTTACACCGCTTTCGATCCGCCTGCGTAAAAAAGAGCTTGATCCGACCCGCCGCAAGCGGTCCAACAAGGCCTAGGAGCATCACAAAGTGACGATAGTGGGCCGGGAAAATTCCCGGCCTTTTTTTTATTTTTTTGCAAAATAACTTTTGATGTATATATCATCAAGATAATCAGGTGATTTTTAGCAGCCTGAATGCTATAGTCCTCCGTGATAATTCAGTCTATTGAGATGGGGCACACGACACCATGGCAGAGCACACGATCTATCTGATAGGGGCAGGTTTTACCGGGTGGGACGGCTTCCCGGCCAAGGCGCTGGAGATTATCCGCACAGCTGACATCATGATAGGCCATCAGCGGCACCTGGACATTTTTCCCGAATTTACCGGTGAAAAACGTGAGTTGGGCGACCTTTCCGAATTGATTGGCTTTCTCAAAAAAACCGACAAATCAGTGGTGTTGCTCTCCTCGGGTGATCCGACTTTTTTCGGTATTTCCCGCTTTCTGCTCCGCAATCTTCCCAAGGAGCGCATCGAAATTTTCCCCAATGTCACCAGCATGCAGTACGCTTTTGCCCGGATCAAGGAACCATGGGACGATGGCATTTTCGTATCGGTTCATGGGCGGGGGATGCATCAGGCTATAGACAAGATCATTGCCGCAGAAAAAGCCTGCATTCTGACCGACAAGACCAACACCCCCGCCGCCATCGCCGCAGAACTGATCGAACGGGGCGCGGAAGGTTACGAAGCCTGGCTCTGCGAAGATCTTGGCATGCCGACGGAAAAATTCACCAAGACAACGGTCCGCGGGCTGGTGGATGTAACGGCTTCAGAGTTAAATATCCTGATTCTGATCCGCACCTACGAGCCGAACCTCGTCCACTATCCGCTGATCGGGATTGACGACGATGAGTTCCATACCTCGAAGAAGCTGATTACGAAACAGGAAGTACGGGCTGTTACTCTCGCAAAACTCCAGTTGCAGAATGATCTGGTGTTCTGGGATATTGGCGCCGGAAGCTGTTCCGTATCCATCGAAGCCTCCAACCTGATGCCGGGAGGCCGGATTTTTGCGGTGGAAAAGAATCCGCAGTGCATCGGCTTTATTACCGAAAATCTGAAAAAATTCTGTGCCCGCAATATAACCCTTATCGAAGCCGACGCTCCGGACGGTCTTGATGACATGCCGGATCCGGACCGCGTTTTCATCGGTGGTGCGGGGGGGAAACTGGACGAGATCATCGATATCATCTCCCAGCGCCTGAAACCGGAAGGTGTTGTAGTGATCAATGCGGTGACGCTGGATACG
This sequence comes from uncultured Geobacteraceae bacterium, assembly GCA_903930585.1. Lineage (GTDB taxonomy): Bacteria > Desulfobacterota > Desulfuromonadia > Geobacterales > Pseudopelobacteraceae > JACRCG01. The sequence continues at coordinate 34,172 of CAIYZD010000474.1, forward strand.
CTTACCAGGGCGGTTGAATTCCTCGAAGATCATGGTTTTACCGTTGAAGCGTCCTGTATAAACGTTGCCAAGACTCGTAATCTGACCGAATACAAGATGTTTGAAGCCCAAAACCCGGTTTATGTGATTTCGGCCCGGAAGGGTGGCGAATAGTGGCGGCCGTTTATGCCGTCGGCGTCGGGCCGGGCGATCCGGAGTTGGTAACCCGGAAGGCCGAGCGGATCCTGCGCAGTGTTGACGTAATTCTGGCTCCTGTCTCGAACCCTGTCGAAGCGAGCGTGGCGCTCGGTACCATCCGCGAATTTATTGACGAGAGCCGGCAGGAAATCATCGTTCACCAGTTTCCCATGACCGCGGACCGGGCGCGCCTTGTTCCCGCCTGGCAAGAGGCGGCAGCCCTGATCGCCGCTCATGCGGAGGCGGGACGGTCAGTCGCCTTTATCACCATTGGCGACCCGTTGTTCTACTCTACCTTTATTTACCTGCTCCGTATTTTACGCGAACAGTGGCCGCAGCTCACAATCGAGGTTGTACCCGGCATTTCGAGCATTAACGCTGCCGCTGCCGAGACGGCGCTTCCGCTGGTAGAAGGGGATGAAAAGATGGTGGTGATTCCGGCCACCGCCGGGGTCGAGCAGATACAAGCGGCGCTTGACAGTTGCGAAACCGTTGTGCTCCTGAAGGTTAAGCCCCTTTTTTCGGCGATAATAGAACTTCTCCGGTCAGCCGGAAGAGAACGGCGCACCGTCTTTGTCGAGCGGGTCGGTTCGCCCCGGCAGAAGGTCCTGACCGATTTCGAAGAGATTGCCGCTTACTCTCCCGACTATCTGTCGTTGATGATTATCAAGTAATTCTTCAGCGCACCGCCAAGACCAAAAAAGTCCGTTCAGACACTCCGGTAATCAAAGGCTGAACGGACTTTTATTGTTTTACGTCGGCGCCGGACTGCTACTTCTCGTCCAATACCGCGTGAGCTGCTGCCAGCCGTGCGATAGGCACCCGGAAGGGAGAGCAGGAGACGTAATCCAGTCCAATGTTGTGACAGAAGATGACCGATGACGGATCGCCGCCATGTTCGCCGCAGATGCCGAGCTTGATCTTCGGACGGGTAGAACGCCCCAACTCGCAGGCCATCTTGACCAGCTTGCCGACGCCGTTCTGATCAAGCGACACGAAGGGGTCTTCCGGCAGGATGTTATTATCGACGTAGAACGGCAGGAATTTGCCGGCATCATCACGCGACAGGCCAAAGGTCGTCTGGGTCAGGTCGTTCGTACCGAAAGAGAAAAATTCGGCATCGACGGCAATTTCATCTGCAGTCAGGGCGGCGCGCGGCAACTCGATCATCGTGCCGATCAGATATTCGACCGTGACACCGTAACGGGCA
>CAIYZD010000475.1 GCA_903930585.1 uncultured Geobacteraceae bacterium
CATCGATAGGGTTAAATGTCACAGCCGTGTAGAAATAACAGAAGAAGACGATAAAAGCAACAAAAAAAATGTTATATACCAAATGTCCGGGAGACAAGCTTTTTGCCGCGTTCTGAACCCAGGGTATATTGATAAAGTTTGCAATGGTTGCAGGAAACATAATAATTGATGAAGCAAAAATCGGAGGAATAACTCCTGCCATATTAATTTTCAACGGCAAGTGAGAAGTCTGTGCGTTGAACGTCTTAAGGCCGACAACCCGTTTTGCGTAATGTATCGACAAGCGTCTCTGGCCGCGCTCCACAAAAACAATGATCGCTATTACCGCGAACATGATCGCAAGAACAAAAAGAAGAATAAAAAGAGAAAGTTGACCTGCATTTACAAGCTTGGCAGTATTAAAAAGCGCTTTAGGGATGTTCACAACAATTCCGGCGAAGATTATCAGAGAGATACCATTGCCGATACCTTTTTCCGACATCTGCTCACCGAGCCACATTACAAACGCAGTTCCGGCAGTCAATGTTATCACCGTTAAAACACGGAAACCCCATCCAGGACTTGGAACTACCAGTTCACCTGCGGGTCCACGCATACTTTCGAGTCCAACGGCAACACCCATCCCTTGAACGATACTCAAAACGACAGTCCCGTAGCGTGTGTATTGAATAATTTTTTTGCGGCCTGACTCACCTTCTTTTGAGAGTTTCTCAATCGCCGGGATTACAACGGTGAGAAGCTGGAAAATAATTGAAGACGAGATGTACGGCATGATACCGAGTGCGAATACTGTGAGTCGCTCTAAAGCACCGCCGGAAAACATATCAAAGAGTCCCAGCAGGGTCCCCTGAGATTGTTTAAAAAAATGTGAAAGTGCGATTCTGTCTATTCCAGGTGTTGGAATATGACAACCAACACGATATACGGCAAGCATTCCCAAAGAGAACATAACCCGCTTTTTCAACTCGGGAATCTTGAATATATTCTGGAGAGCTTCGAACACTATGCAATCTCCTCGACAGTCCCGCCAGCAGCAACAATCTTATCCTTTGCAGTCTGACTGAACTTATGTGCAGAAACCGTAAACGACTTTGATATATCACCATTGCCGAGTATCTTAACGGCAAGACGTTCTGATTTAATAAGTCCTTTGGCGACAAGAGACGCACCGTCGATTGTGGAACCTGCATCGAATATGTCTAATTGGCAAATATTCACAAGTGAATACTCAACACGGTCAAGAGGCGTAAAACCACGCTTTGGCAAACGACGCTGCAAAGGCATCTGTCCACCTTCAAAACCGGCTTTTATGCTCCCACCAGAACGGGCCTTCTGTCCTTTATGTCCTTTTGTAGCGGTTTTACCATGGCCTGAGCCGGTACCGCGACCGATACGTTTTCTGTTTTTTGTAGACCCGATTGAAGGTCTCAAATTATTAAGTTCCATGAAAGTCAACCCCTTTATTCTATTCAACACTCAATAGATGACCAACTTTATTGATCATACCCCTGATTTGCGGGCTGTCTTGACGCTCTACGGTTTGATTGAGCTTGGACAAACCAAGACCGGCAACCACGGCGCGATGCTTCTTTGGAGTACATATCGTACTTTTTGTAAGTGTTATCTTAAGCAAGCTGCTCATAATTAGTTCCCCGATTATAAAATTATTCAGTAATGCCGCGACGAGCTGCAATTTCTTCCGGGGTCTTAAGACGTTTGAGACCCTCAAAAGCAGCTTTAATTACATTGTGCGGGTTATTAGAACCTAAACATTTGGAGAGAATGTTATTAATACCGGCTGCTTCAAATATAGCGCGGGCTGCACCCCCGGCAATAACACCGGTACCAGCCGAAGCCGGTTTCATAAGGAGACGGCCTGCACCAAACTTACCTTCAATTTCAAACGGAATTGTTTGATTGGCATTAACCGGAACCTTTATGAGGTTCTTTTTAGCCTGTTCAACACCTTTCCTGATTGCTTCCGGAACCTCATTTGCTTTACCAAGACCGTATCCCACATAACCGTTGCCGTCACCAACAACAATTAAGGCCGAGAAACTGAAGCGGCGTCCGCCCTTGACAACCTTGGCAACACGACTGATATGAACTACTCTGTCATTAAGATTTAATTCTGCTGGATTAATCCTACTCAAAGAAAACCTCCCGTACGCTTAAAAGTTCAACCCGGCTTCGCGGGCTGAATCAGCGAGCGCTTTGATCCTGCCGTGATAGAGAAAACCATTGCGGTCAAATACAACTGACGAAATACCTTTAGCAAGTGCAAGCTGAGCAACTTCCTTGCCAACAAGTGTAGCGGCAGTTATATTACCTGTATTAGAAAGCTCCTGCGCTGCGGCTGACAATGTTGAAGCAGCAACAAGAGTTGTACCGTTAGTGTCATCAATAAGTTGCGCATATATGTGACGTGCGCTTTTGAATACATTAAGGCGTGGACGTTCTGTTGTCCCGCGTACTTTTTTCCTGACTCGTACTTGACGCTTAAGTCGAGTGATTGTCTTAATAGCTGTCTTAGCCACAAAATCTCCTTATAAAGACTATTTCTTGCCTGTCTTACCGGCTTTTCTTAGGATAGTCTCGTCAGCGTATTTAATCCCCTTACCCTTGTAAGGCTCCGGACTACGGAACGATCTGATCTTTGCAGCGGTTTGACCAACCAACTCCTTATCAAACCCTTTTACAGAAAGTTTTGTCATTTTTTCAACATCTATGGTGATCCCGTCCGGAATGGGAAAGTTCACCGGGTGAGAATAACCGAGAGCAAGAACGAGATCCTTGCCTTTAACTTCAGCACGGTAGCCGACACCATTAATTTCAAGGTCTCTTTTGAATCCGTTGGTTACGCCTACAACCATGTTATTGATCAAAGTACGGGTGAGCCCATGAGCTGCTCGTGCCGCAGTTGAATCATCGCATCGTTTTACTTCAATGCATGTTTCACTGATATCAAGTGAAACAAGCGTCATAATCTGACGTGCCAAAGCCCCATTCGGACCTTGAACAGACAGGTTGTAATCAGCAAAAGCGATCTTTACGCCCTTTGGTATTTCAATTGGCATTTTACCTATTCTTGACATCTAAAAGTACTCCTTGTCACTATTATTACCAAACAGTGCAGATCAATTCGCCGCCGACTCCGGACTTACGAGCGACGTTATCAGTAATGATTCCCTTTGATGTGGAGAGGATAGCAATACCCATTCCGCTCTTTACCAGAGGGATATCTTCCGATTTTACATAAACTCTACCACCCGGTTTGCTAACACGTTTGATCTCATTTATTACGCTATCTTTTTCATCGATATACTTCAGATATACACGAAGGACACCCTGAAGATTATCAGAAATAACCTTATAGTTCTTTATAAAGCCTTCTTGCTTTAACACATTAGCAATACTGACTTTCATATTGGATGATGGAATATCGACTTTTTGATGCTTTACCATATTAGCATTTCTAATCCTGGTAAGCATGTCAGCAATAGGATCTGTCATGGACATCGTAATTGTGCTCCTGTCTCTTTATCTATATGTGGCTTCTTAGTTACCAGCTCGATTTTATCACGCCAGGTATCTGGCCGGACGAGGCGTACTTGCGCAGACAAATTCTGCACATCTCGAACTTGCGATAAAACGCTTTAGGACGACCGCAGACGGGGCACCGATTATGCTGCCGAACCTTGAACTTAGGTGCACGTTGAGACTTAATAATCATTGATACTTTTGCCACAGAATCCTCCAGATATCTTAGTTCCTGAACGGCATGCCCAGGTACTTGAGAAGTGCTTTACCTTCTTCGTCTGTCTTAGCACTTGTTACAATCGTAATATTCATACCCTTTATCTTGTCAACGGCATCGTAGTTGATTTCAGGGAAAATGAGCTGATCTTTAACGCCAAGTGTGTAGTTACCTTTCCCATCAAAAGCTTTACCGGATACACCTTTGAAGTCACGTACCCTGGCAAGCGATACATTAACCAAACGATCAAGAAATTCATACATGCGATCATGACGCAGAGTAACCATGCAACCGATCGGCATGCCTTCGCGCAGTTTGAAAGTTGCAATTGATTTCTTGGCCTTTGTGATTACTGCTTTCTGGCCGGTAATCAATCCAAGTTCAGTAGTCGCGGAATCAAGGATCTTAACGTTCTGGATAGCTTCACCCAATCCCATGTTAACAACAATTTTCTTGATTTGAGGAACTTGCATGCAAGACTTGTAACTAAAGTCGTTACGAAGCTTGGGAATGATTTCAGTTGTATATATATCTTTTAAACGAGACATTAGATAAGTTCCTCCAAAGTAATTCTATAGCGTTGTGCCGCACTTCACACATACACGTTGTTTTTCGCCATTTTCTAAAAGCTTCTTGCTGGTCCTAACCGGTTTGGCACACTTAGAGCAGTATGGCATCACATTGGAGATATGAATCCGTGCTTCTTTCTCCTTAATTTCTCCGGCTTCATTTCCACGAGCTTTCACATGGCGCTTTACTAAATTAAGACCCTCAACGATTACCCCGTTTTTCTTGGGTAACAATTGAAGAACTTTGCCCGTTTTACTCTTTTCCTTACCGGTAATTACCATTACGGTATCACCTTTGTTGACATGAGGTTTCGTGACTTGCATCATCATTCTCCGATATTTTTATAGTACTTCCGGTGCAAGAGAAATAATTTTCATAAACTTTTTAGCACGCAATTCTCTGGCTACCGGACCGAAGATACGAGTACCAACCGGTTCCTTAGCATTGTTGATGACAACACCTGAATTATCATCAAAACGGATATAAGACCCGTCAGGGCGGCCTAAAGCCTTGGCTGTCCGTACGACAACAGCTTTGACCACATCGCCCTTTTTAACCTTTGAATTCGGCAGAGCTTCGCGAACAGAAGCAACTATGATATCACCAACACCTGCATATTTTCTTTTAGAGCCGCCCAGTACTTTAATGCAAAATAGTTTTTTTGCACCTGAGTTGTCGGCCACATCCAGTACTGTCTGCATTTGAATCATTATTTGTTACTCCCTATACTAAGAGATACTTTCAATTATCTGCTTAAGGCTCCAGCGTTTATCTTTGCTAAGCGGACGGCATTCAATAATCTGGACGCGATCACCGACTTTGGAACTGTTGTTTTCGTCATGAACCTTATACTTTACACTGCGCTTGATATACTTACTGTAGACACTGTGCTTGACAAGGCGATCGACTTTCACAACAACAGTCTTTTCCATCTTGTCGCTCACAACAACACCTACCTGAGTTTTTCTGTGACCGCGTTCACTCATTTTGATGCTCCCCCTGCCTTACTTTCGGTGAGAATTGTATTAATTCTTGCAATATTCTTGCGAAGGCTCTTCAGCTTGGAAGTGTTCTCAAGTCTGCCGGTATGAAGCTGAAATTTTAGGTTAAAGAGTTCCTGAGTAGAATCAGTCTGTTTTTTACGCAGCTCTTCAGTTGATATTTTTCTAAGATCATTAGGCTTCATGCGCATCTCCCCTCATAATAAACTTGGTAGACAGGGGCAGCTTATGGGCAGCTAACCTGAGAGCTTCACGTGCTATCTCTTCAGTAACGCCTTCCATTTCGTAGAGAACTGCACCCGGCTTTATAACGCAGACCCATGAATCAGGAGAGCCTTTACCTTTACCCATCCTGGTTTCAGCGGGTTTGGCGGTAAGAGGTTTATCAGGGAAAATACGAATCCATATTTTGCCACCCCTCTTTATATAGCGAGTCATCGCGATACGAGCCGCTTCAATCTGCCTCGAATCAAGCCAGCCACATTCAGTTGCCTGCAGTCCATATTCACCAAAAGAGAGTTCAATACCTCTGCAGGGCTTACCGGACATACGACCCTTCATCTGTTTTCTATGTTTTACCCGTTTCGGCATTAACATTGATACGTGCTCCTATTGTGCAATATAAAAAAATTACTTACCGGGCAGAATCTCGCCCTTGAAAATTAATACTTTGATTCCAATAAGACCATACGTAGTCTTTGCTTCGGCAAAGCCGTAATCGATATCAGCTCTCAAAGTATGCAGAGGAACTCGCCCCTCACGGTACCATTCCGTGCGAGACATTTCAGCCCCGCCGAGACGACCTGAACAGGTAATCCGAATACCTTTCGCACCGAATTTAAGAGTAGAAGTAACGCTTTTTTTCATGGCTCTTCTAAAGGCAATACGTCGTTCCAATTGCAATGCTACATTTTCTGCAACCAGCTGTGCATCGAGCTCAGGTTTGCGAACTTCATTTATAGTAATGAAAATCTCTTTAGACGATATTTGAGCTAGCTCTTTTTTTATCGTCTCAACTTCGGACCCTTTCTTACCAATGATAAGACCAGGCCTTGCAGTAAAGATGTTAATCTTACACTTATTAGCGGCACGCTCGATCTCGATTTTCGAGACTCCGGAACTGTACAAGCGTTTTTTCAGAAATTTTCGGATCGCAAGATCTTCATGCAGCAGCTTTGCATAATCTGCCTCAGCATACCACTTGGAGTCCCACGTTTTTGTAACACCGAGTCTGAAGCCTATCGGATTAATTTTTTGTCCCAACCTACACCTCCACGTAATAAAACTATTTCGAGTCTGAAAGGGTTACAGCAATATGACTAGTAGGCTTACGTATTTTGCTGGCACGCCCCATTGCACGAGGAACAAAACGTTTAAGTGC
>CAIYZD010000476.1 GCA_903930585.1 uncultured Geobacteraceae bacterium
AATCATCTGTTGCTTACGGTCAGAAAGTTCTTAAGTAAATCCATGCCACCCTCGGTCAGAATCGATTCAGGATGGAACTGCACTCCCCAGATGGGCAATTTCTTGTGGCGTAATCCCATGATTTCACCATTTTCAACCCATGCAGTGACTTCCAGGCAGTCGGGGAGGGTGGGGCGGTCCACAACCAATGAATGGTACCGGGTAGCCGGGAAAGGGTTTGGCAGTCCGGCAAAAAGATCACGGCCATCGTGAAGAATTGGCGACGTTTTACCATGCATCAGGGAAACGCTGCGAAGAACCGTGCCTCCGAAAGCATATCCGATGGACTGGTGTCCAAGGCAGACACCTAATATCGGAATCTTCCCGGCAAAATGTTTGATGGCGGAAACCGATATCCCAGCTTCTTCGGGAGAACAGGGGCCGGGAGAGATGACAAGACGTTCGGGATGCAGAGCTTCTATCTCAGCCAGAGAAATTTTGTCGTTTCGATATACCTGTACATTTTCGCCAAGTTGTCCGAAATACTGGACAATGTTGAAGGTAAATGAATCGTAATTATCGATCATCAGGAGCATTTATTCCACCCCTTTCTCGGCGATTTCGATCGCCCGACGTGCCGCCATGGCCTTATTTACCGTCTCCTGCCACTCGGCAGCGGGATCGGAGTCGGCAACGACTCCACCTCCGGCCTGTAGATGTACCATGCCGTTCTTGATGACCAGAGTTCGGATCGTAATAGCCAGGTCCATGTTACCTGAAAAGGAAAAATAGCCGACTGCCCCTCCGTAGATCTCGCGGCGTACCGGTTCAAGTTCGTCAATTATCTGCATGGCCCTTACCTTGGGGGCGCCTGAGAGGGTCCCGGCCGGGAAAGTCGCCCGTACCAGATCGAAGGCATCCCGGTTGTCTTCAAGTTCCCCCTGCACATTGGAAACGATGTGCATGACATGGGAGTAGCGTTCGATAATCATCAGTTCGGTAACGTTGACGGAACCGGTCGTACAGACCCTCCCCAGATCGTTCCTGCCCAGGTCAACGAGCATGACATGTTCGGCGCGTTCCTTGGGATCGTCCAGCAGTTCGACGGCCAGGCGTGCGTCCTCTTCCATGGTTACGCCACGCGGACGGGTGCCGGCAATGGGTCGTAATTCAACCAGCCTTCCCTCCTTGCGTACCATTACCTCCGGCGATGCTCCGGCAATGATCGTATCGTCCAGGCGCAAAAAGAACATGTATGGGGACGGATTAAGGGTTCGCATGACACGGTAGATATCAAACGGATCAGCGGATAGTTCACCGCTGAAACGTTGTGACGGCACAACCTGGATGATGTCGCCGGCACGGACGTACTCTTTGGCCTTTTCTACGGCAGTCTCATATTGTTCTCGGGTTATGTTTGATGTGAACTCAATCTGTTTGCCGGAGCAAGCCCGTTTTTCTTCCGGCAGTGGAGCCCGTAACCTCCGGACGATGGCATCGATTTTTTTTGTCGCCTCATCATACGCCTGTTCCGGCGTTATGCTGCCGTTCAGGTGGGCGTTGTATACAACCTTGATCTTCTGACGCATGTTGTCGAAGATTACGATGGTATCGGTAATCAGAAAATAGGAATCATAGGCATCAATCAGGGCCGGCTTGTCCGTCGGGAGGTGCTCGAAATGACGCACCATGTCGTATCCCAGATAGCCGACCGCACCGCCGAAAAATCGTGGCAATCCCTCAACTTCCACCGGTGAAAAGCGCCCCAGCAGATCACGGATACAAGCGAGAGGGTCGTCAGCAGTCACGGTAGTCGTAACGCCGTTTTCGATGGTTTCGACAATAGTGCCTTTGGAGCGGATAATAAGTGATGGGCTGGAACCAAGAAAACTGTACCGCCCCCACTTTTCACCACCCTCAATACTTTCGAGAAGATATGAAAACGTGCCGTCGTCAAGTTTCCTGAATGCAGATACCGGAGTATCCATGTCGGCCATGATTTCCCGGAAAACCGGAATCAGGTTTCCTTGTTCGGCGAGTGTGGAAAATATGTCATATGATGGGAAAACCATTTCGTACCTCGATCAATTAATCATGTGAAAAGCTAACACAGGCTCACTGGAGAGTCAAGTTCAGGCGAATATACTGTTCAGGCGAATATACTTTGCTGGATCGGGAAATTGGTATATTATTAATTTTGTCTGTGTTCATTTTACATGAAATCGTGATATTGTGGCTCAACAGTGCGATACGAAAGGTGATTATCATGCAACAGAGCAAAATTCTTCTTGAAAGCGACACCAATGAACTCGAAATTGTCGAATTCAGAATAGATGAAGTTGACTGGAGCGGTAACGTGCTCCCCTGTTACTATGGCGTAAATGTTGCTAAAGTCCGTGAAATAATCCGCTTGCCGCAGATGTCGCGTGTGGTTAATGCCAAGCCGGGCGTTGAGGGGATGATCAAGCTGCGTGATAAAGTCATTACCATCATTAATCTTGCAACGGTTCTCAATAAGTCGACCGGCGATCTTGTGGCTGATCGGGTTGTGGTTCTTGAGTTCAACAACCT
>CAIYZD010000477.1 GCA_903930585.1 uncultured Geobacteraceae bacterium
AACCATTCTGGCCGACGTCCGGTATGAGTAGCGGCGTAGACCAGTCTGGTGAATATGGCTGGCAGGTCGAACCGGCGGTTGAATCGATACTGGCACTCACCGAGATAGCGATAACCATATTTTTCAAAACCAAACGCATGGTAAGTGCCCGAAGCAGCCGTCTTTAGGTTGCCAAGTATGGTGTTGACCCAGGAGAAACATTCCATGTCGGTGCTTTTTCGATGCTTTCCAACAACTTCGGGTTGGTGTATGCACCCAGCATCGGCAACTGCAGTAAAACAGTTGAGTCCATCTGAAACCACCACGGTTGCAGGGACTAAGGACCGCTTGGCCCAGGAACGGACTTCACCAAGGCTGAAGTTTTTGACCTGGTGAAATACGGCATACACAGGATTGTTGCTGGCATTGGTCTGGATCGCCGCTATGAATGGGACCTTGTTTTCAGAACCTCGTCCAGCCTTTCCGCCGGGAAGTTCACCGCCAAAATAGGCGTCGTCAACTTCGACCCGTCCAGAAAGTTTAGTGGTAGTTTCGCGTTCATACATAACTTGCATGAGCTTGTGCTTTACTCTCCAAGCAGTAGAATAGCCGACACCCATGTGCCTTTTCAGTTCCAGTGTCGAGATGTTATTCTTGTTCTGGGTCATGAAAAACATAGCCTGGAACCACTGTATCAAGGAGAGTTTCGTAGAGTGAAATATGGTTCCTTCCGTTAGCGAAACCTGCTTTCGGCAGTCGCTGCACTGGTACGTTTTCACTGTTCTCTTCCAGTAAACATAGGGATGTGTGCAGCCGCATTTTGGGCATCGGTAGCCGTTGGGCCACCGTGACTTTTCAAGTACAGCTTCACATTGTTCCTCTGTGCCATAGCTGGCAATAAACTGGCTTAAGCTCAGGCCCGCTTGTAATTGAATGTTGTTCTTTTTCATGTGTATCCTCCCGATTCTTGATATCAGGAGAATAGCAGATACATACGACAGAAAAAGTCATACTGAAAACACAAGCGCTCTATTAGAACGATTCAGGTTACCCTTTATGGTGGATGGGATGCCATGTATCAGGGGCAAACCGGCTTGAATACTACCGTGAACGACAGTCTTACAGTCAACGGTGGTAGTTCGGGGCTGGAGTATATCAATATCTTCGGCAAACTTACCGTGGCAAAGGGGCCTCTGCGAGTAAGGGCTGTGAAGGTGAGATAGTCTGCACACACCGACGCATGCGCTTTGACTGCGTGGTCGAATAAATCATAATATATCTGTTATTACTTAGTATTCGTCTTGCATACTCCTATGCAATGCAGGATAGAAAAACAGCCGCAAACCTTTATTGATAAGGCTCTGCGGCTGTTTTCGCGAATACTAGCTTATTGCCAAAAGTTAAGATTGTGGTTTTGGGTTATTGATGATGTAAATCAACATTGATATTACCCCCATAACTGATGAAATCCCGGTCGTGTCAGGTTAATATTGACGATGGTGGCGGCAGACGTTCCACCGGCACCATCAGACACCCTAAAACTGATCGAACGTTGGGCAATGCTTGTCAGACTGGCGTTGGTATAGGTAATGTTGGCCAGTAGCGCAGAAACGGCTTCTGCTGTGCACCACTGTTGAATATTACGACCAGATCGACACCGTTGACGCCGTTACCGGTGATAGTACCGATCGAGACATTGTTATAGCTAACAATGTTGCTGCTAACGGTGAACGGGCCACCACTTGTTCGGATGCCGAGTTGATCCGCGCTTGTTGCGCCGCTGGTGAACGAGACGGTAAGCTTTCCGCCAGAAAAATTACTGACACCGTTTTCGGCGAAGGACGCCGGTGTCCCTTGATCAATAACTTTTGTTCCGGAGCCAATCCGGTATGGTGTGGGATCGCTCAGATTACTGATAGCGGGCGAGCCGTTAACTGTTGCAATACCGAACGGATTTAACAGGTAACCTCCTGCACTTACAACCGTCTGGTTTTTGTTTGCGTCAATAGCGATAACGGAACCGCCGTTGGCTGTACTGGTCACAAACTCTCTGCCCTGTTTGTAGTATTATTTTTTCGTTATCCTGCACAGAGAGTGGACATTCATCTAAGGGCAAAAGTTCGCAGTGCGTCCGCCAGGGGACGCCATACTTGATTGAATCCGATAATTTTTTTAAAGTTATCGGATTTTTCGTCTTTGAACTGTTTATTATAATCTGTACCTGCGGGTGATAGCCGTTCTAAAATCCGAGTTTGATTAATTCTGGAACGTCCTCA
>CAIYZD010000478.1 GCA_903930585.1 uncultured Geobacteraceae bacterium
CGTAACCGGTGTTGCTCTTAACGATGCACACTGCGCTGCATGCCACCTTGAAGGTACCGTTGTCAATGACGGCAATGGCAATGTCGATGTGGTAATTGATACAGCCAAGCATATGTCCGATAACAAAACCCATCTGCGTAATGCCGATACCGATGCCGACTTTGCATGGGATCCGGCAGCACCTAACCACAGCGGCATGGATAACTTCTGCATGAGTTGCCATGACAGCAATGGTGCAACTTCACCGATGAGCGGCCAGATTCAGGCGTTGATCAACGCGAAAGGCATTGCCGCTCAGGGTAAAGTCGCATCCGCTTCCAACCCGTTCGGCGACACCATCTCCAACCAGTACGACAAGATGCAGCGTCCGGCCGTTGTTGATGCAAACAGTCAGTTCAACACAACCAACAATTCGCACCATGCGGTAAAAGGGAAAAAATATTCTGGCCGGTCCAGAGTGTCTAAAGGCGGTACAATTGCTGATGCTGCCTTCACCGCGAATTCGTCCGCTGCTATGCCTGGCAAACGCAGCACCATTTATGATGCCGGCAAGTTTGTGGCCGATTACACGACATTGGCTAATGCTGACGGTGAAACCGGCGTTTCCGGCACTCTCAGTGGCCGCAATGGTGGAGCTGCAGTCGGCGATGACTCAACCCTTCACTGCGGCGACTGCCATACCGTTGGTCAATATCGCGCTGCTGATGTCGGCAGCCGCTACAACAAAGCTGTTATCGGCGCTCACGGTGCCAACAATGAGTATCTGCTGCGCAACAACGCAGGTACCGATGCACGCCACATCGGTGCGACAGCTGCGAACCAGGATGGCACCAAGCCGTATCTGGTCTGCTACAACTGCCACGCACTTTCCGCGTACGGCGGATTCTCCGGCGGCGCCCATATCGGCGAAAGCTCCAATAACTGCAACTCATATCAGAACACCTTCGGCAACTACACCGCTACCGGTACAGCCCGTCTGAATAGTAGGTCAACTACCGGTGCACTTGTACGGTCCGGTATCGGCTACGGCAATATCTTCGGTATCCAGTGTGCAGCTTGCCACAACAGTGGTCTCGACAATGGCTACGGCGGCATCCACGGTTCCAAGGTACAGACCTACACCGACGGCATGGGTAACACAACCAAGCACTTGCGCTTCTTGCCAGGTGTCAACAACGTCATGTTTGTTCCGGGTACCAAAGGTGGTTTTACCGGCGGAACACAGGCTGTATACAAAGCGTATTCCGGCAACAGGAATGGCACCGGAAGCGGCAAAACTACTGGCCAGACATACAGCTTGCTGCCGGTCAGGAACACTCCGTATATTACCGGTCAAAAAGCCGGTTCCTATTCGTATACTACCGGCGGGGTCAGCAACGATCTGAACTGGGAACAGTGGAAAAACCAGTCGATCGCCGGCCAGACCGATCCGGTTGCTGGTGCAATGGGTTGCTATACCCTGACCGCTGCTCCTGCCACTCCTGCAGTTAACTATCTGCAGACAGCAGGGTACCCAACTGATGATATCCGGTATGTCGTTACCGCCGGCGCCACAGATGTTGACGGCACATTGACATATGGTAACTGGGGTGGCTGTACTGACCATAAAACCGCTCAGGGTAGGTCAGCTGATTCACCGACCAGAAATGTTCTGCGTCCGGTAACCTACTAATCAGGTAAACTATTGTGGAGAGAGATAGATCTCTCTCCACAAATGCAATCAGTTTTGGCCGGCGCCTGGCGCCGGCTTTTTTTGTTTGCTCAGCGTAGCGGGCAGACCCGACCTGGAGAATGGCACAAAACGGGGGCTGGAGCTAAAGAGGGCTGGGGACGGGCAACCGTTACTGGCTACTCGACCGGTTGATGGTATTCACTATCAACATCATGGCACGTAGATGCCGAAATTCCCAGCGGGGGAGACCATCTCATCGGTTTGTGCCACTCTCCATGAAGGTAAAAATCTGGTGGTTACGCTGGTCTCGCTTTCAGGAGATAAGTTAACGATTTAAGATTTCAAATCAAAAGGCAACCAGTCTGGTGTCTCCAGTTACATTCTGATGCACAGACGGCAGTGGTTAAACTGGTCGCCAATGGACTGCGTTAAGAAACGTAACAGTTTTAGGGAGCTAATATTCAAGAGGGAGCCCATATTTTCTCCAACCCGTCATTTGTCCTGCAAGGAGGGAGACGTTCCTGTAGCCGTACATAATCAGTAGACTTTTTACTATGATTGCACGAGGGCCATGTTCGCAAGTAACAACCAATTCGGCATTTTTAGCTGACGGTATCTTTGCGAAGCAAAACAGGATTTTCCAGGCAGGTGCGTGAACTGCGCCTTGAATGTATCCATTTCTGAATTCATAAAAAGTGCGAACATCGACAATAACGGGTGGATTATGTTCTTTAATTCGCTTCAACAACTCAAGTGGGTGCATAGTTTGTCACCTTTAACTGTATTGATATTCCCGCACTCGAAATATTCCCGGGGAGTATTCAATCCCAAAAGGCCCCCGTGTGGTATGTATTGACTTCGGCGATCAACTTTTCAAAACAATCCCTGTTTCTCCCAGTCGGATACGGGTGATAAAAATGCTTCTATGGCTACATCTTCTCTCCACAGAAACCAGGACCTGGTACGGCGTTCACAAAAAACGCGGTCAGGAAGCACTGGATTATTTTGACATTCTGCCAGAATTCAAGAACCGGCTTGTTCATGATTGTTGGAAAACGTATTTCGATCTCGCCTGCATGCATGCACTATGCAATGCTCATATTCTCAGGGAACTCGTCTTCATCCATGAAGAATGTAATCAAGTTTGGGCCAAGTCGCACTTCGATCTCCTCCTCGATATGAATAAGAAACGAGAGGAGCAAAAGATGATAGCTCCGTTCTTTCCAGAGGAAAGCTTGCTGGAATGGCATCAACAGTACAAAATAATACTGCGTGAGGGACGGGACGTTAATCCCGCTATCATCCCGGCACCAGATGCTCCGAAAAAACGTGGTCGTAAAAAACAGACAAAGGCCCAGAATCTGCTTGATAGGCTTGAAATCCATGAGGACTCGGTGTTAGCGTTTCTACACGATTTCCGAGTTCCTTTCACCAATAACCAATCAGAACAGGACGCCCGCATGATGAAAGTGAAGCAAAAAGTCTCTGGTTGCTTCAGAACTATTGAGGGTGCCGAATGTTTTGCCAGGATTCGTAGTTACATCTCCACAGTACGCAAACAGGGCCGAACTATATTTCAGGAATTGAAGGCAGCCATCATCGGAAATCCATTTATTCCGGATGCACCTGCAACAGGATAGTTCGCCAGCTCGTTACCAACTCAATTTACCACCCCATAAGCTATTCTGCTCAATAGCGTCAGGATACGTGTAGCTCTTTGATTCAGTGGCTGAGAGTCAAAATCCGCACAATGTCCAGCATACATTCCGATTCACAGCCAGTCTTCTGGTTTATGTCTGCTGACCTCTGAGTAGACACAATATTTTATAAATAAATCGCACCAGATATCACCTTACGGAGCAGTAGAATAAACCGGCGGTGGCGGCGGATACGCCGGAACTGCTGACATCGGCGGAGGAGGAGGCTGATACACAGGAGCAGGTGGTGGCGGTGGCATATAATAAACTGGCGGCTGTTCTGCCGGCACGACGATTACCCTTCTATGGGGATAGTACACAGGCACCGGCACCGCTGCTGGTTGCTGTATCTGATTCCCATGAGAAGCCATGCATTGTGAATATGCTATATCATAGCGTTGCTGCGCTTCTCTTGCCGAAACCCTTCCGGCATCTGCCCCGGCCGCGGTGCCAACCAATAAGCCCGCACCAGTTCCGACAGCCGCACCAGCTCCAACATTGCCGCTCGCCGAACCAAGAAGCGCACCCGCTCCGGCACCTACTAATGACCCTATTGCTGCCCCGCTAATAGTGTTTTGATTCTGTGCATTAGATGCAGATACGCCAGACGATTTCTCACCCCACTTGCGGCATTCGGCATCCTCTTCTTGGAACTTTGCAAACGGCTTGCCCTGTGCCGGCATCACCATAACACTCGGGCCTTGCGGCATTGTGGTGGCACATCCGCAAACAGCAAGCACAAACGAGCTCAATACGATTAACCTTAAATTATTCATGGCGTATCCTTTCCATCGACTTTATCGATCCGGAGGTTTTAGAGTAACTATCATCATTCCACCTGGATATTATTTATATTCTGGAACTGTGCAGTAAATATGTATTAAATGTGGATTTTTCAATATCCCTGCGCTTCGCTGCCTGTCAATTCCCGATATAAATTGTAGTTTTCATTAATTCTGTAATAAAACTACGACCGTCACGATTTTCCCGTGATATGACCTGCATAGCGTTACATTTCTTCCCGTGGTCGTGCCAAAATATAAAAACATAAACCTGATTAGAATCTTGACAGGCATTGACACCAGAACCCATTTTTAACAAAGACGCCCCTTGGTCACCATTTTCCCCAACGAAATATTGGGCTCGTTTCGATACTACCTGCCGGAGAAGCTGATATCACCTGTGAGCGACATCAACAATATCAATATGGCCCCGGCGGCGCTGGTACAACCTTCATCCAACCTCTCGGGCACTGATTAACATTTGGATAATAGCCGGGTGGATCTTGACAATAATACCAGTAGGCCGGTTGGGCAGGCACTGCCTGCGGTGCCTGCTGCATGTAGATCACTGGTGCCTGTTGAACGACAACAGGAGGCGGATAATAGCTGGGTGAGTTGTACGGGTGCGCCAGTTCCATAATGCCAATCCCAATGCCTAAGCCAAGTAAGGCCCCTAACCCCGCTCCTCCGCTGCCTCCTCCTCTATAAGCTTGCCCTGGTAATGCGAACAAAAGCAGCGCCGACGCTGCGGCCAAGAATGAACAAATAGGCTTTTTCATACGGGGCTCCTTTCTTGCGTATGATGACGTACTGTTTTTTCTGCTCTACGTATTACATTGTACTCTCTAATTGATCTGCATATGTGTGGCAAATAAGGATTTTTCAATGGACCTGTTTTTCTACCGGCGCGTTCGCCCTCCCCTCCCCGAAACTCCTTGATGTTTTTTCACTAATTTTGTATTAACAACATGACGAGGAAGCAGAAATATGCGAACTCAATCAATCGACGCGTTAACAATGATTATTGGATCAGTAATGACGATTGCAGGACCTATCCTGGACTGGCAGTATCGGCAATACGCTGCCACGAAACGCTCGTTCTTTGCTCCTGCCTCCATTTAGCCAAACAAAAGTAAAACTAATAGACGACATCATCCTGACAACGGCACCTCTACTTACGATCACCGGTGTTGCCGTGCTTTTAACCGGGCTTTATTTTTACGAAATCTAACCAACACTTGGACACTGGCGGCACTATTGAAAGTAATCCAGCACAAACCATCAACAAGAAAAGTAAATAAAAGTTAAGTTTCATCCGTCCAAAAATGTCCCCCTAAGGAGTATTCGCTATGAGTACGGATGACTTATTTCAATACAATCTTGTTCCTGCACGGGAGATTTCCCTACGTGTTTCAAGGCTTCAGGACCGGTTACAAGAAGGGCCAATGGATGGTGTACTGATTCTCGATCCATTGAACATGTTTTACTATACGGGGACGATACAACAGGGGGTTTTCTTTGTTCCAACGGAGGGAGAACCGGTCTTCCTGGTGCGACGAAGTTATGAACGGGCACTTCTGGAAACTCCTTTGAAAAGAGTTTTGCCCTTAAAAGGGTTCAGTCAACTTCGGGCAACACTTGCAGATCTGGGCCTGCAAACCAACGTCCTGGGTGTGACGGAACCATCCCTGTCTGTTTCCGTTTATAAAACGTTGGTCGATGCCTTTCCAGGAGGGGCATTCACGGATATCAGCGCCTTATTGGGAATGATTCGGGCGGTGAAGTCTAACTACGAAGTGGGGCTCATCCGAAAAGCCGGGGCTCGGCACGAGATAGTCTATGACGCTATCCCTTCAATGATTCGTGAAGGGATGACGGAATGGGATCTCGGGGTTGAGATTCACAAGGTAATGATGGCGTTGGGATACACCGGGATTACAAGGTTTTCAGCGGTTGGCGGAGAGGCGTTTATGGGGATAGTCAGTTTTGGCGAATCAGGAAACTATCCCACCGCTTCGGTAGGGCCGGGAGGTCTGATGGGGCTTTCTCCAGCATTCCCCCTGCTTGGAGGAAAGAGGAAGCTTGGAAGGGGCGAACCGATATTCGTGGATACCGGGTTTGGATATGAGGGATATTTCACCGATAAAACAAGGGTCTTCTCACTTGGCGTTCCGCCCGCTTCGGCGTTGGAAGCTCACAAGACATGCCTTGATATACAGGAGGCTATACGGTGCCGCCTCAAGCCTGGCGATATCCCATCTCAGATATACAACGAAGTCTTCAACGAATTCGTTTATCCACATGGTTTTGAAAAACATTTCATGGGCTTCGATAGCAACCAGGTGTCTTTCCTTGGCCATGGCATCGGATTAGCTATGGACGAATTCCCGGCCATTGCAGGCAAGGTGGACACTCCCCTTGAGGCCAACATGGTCATTGCCCTGGAGCCCAAGAAGGGTTTGGAAGGCATCGGGTTAGTAGGCGTGGAAAACACTTTTCTTGTCACCGATGAAGGAGGAGAAAAACTAACGACCGGATCGGACGCGATGATAATTGTGTGATCTGTCTACTTTATCACCCTTCCCTCTCCTCGGTAGGTAACGGCCAAGGAGATTCTGCCCCCCGGCGGCCGCCCGTCGTCGTGATTGGCTTTTATTTCACTTTATACCGAGGCATTTTAGGAAAACGGACAGCGGACTGATCTTATAAAGTAAGTAAGGGCGCAGAACCGGTTCTCCTTTCTTTGGCAGGAGTGGAATGGGGGAATAAGTTGACAAGGTGGGCTTAGAGCCCCTTTCTATACTGGGGCTCTTTGCAGACAGCAACTTTTTTACGCTACTAAACCTCAGCCACCGGACAGCGGACTGCCAAAGAAGTCCGTTTCGCTACAGAAATATCTTTTGCCAGTTTCGCTCAGACTTGATATGAATTCGTCGCGTCTCTTTAATTTTAACGTTGCATAAAGCTCGAACGCCTCGCTTTCTGTCAATGCACCGGTGACATGAGCGTGGTATTTCGCATGATCGGGATGGCTGCATATAAAACTGAACCCGAATTTATTAGCATGACTGCATTCTGGTTTTTCAATCAGACATCCTGAGACTTCACTGAACAATAGTTTTTTTGTAAGACACTTTTTCATCGTCTGGTCCTTTATTTGATTTGTATAGTGGCCCCGTATCCGGTCCAACAAATTAGAGAAAGCATATCTATATTAATTCAAATGTAAAGCTAAACAAATGAGCTATTTTTATATTAGCAGATTTAAGTGAATGCATAAGGGGGTTATCGGACTGCAAGCGGAAGAGCGTGTTATACGAGAGTAACCCCGACTATTTTGCTATTTTTCTGCTCGGCCTTGATATGGCTGGGATTTCATTGGTTTTTATCTCACTTACGAGAAGTGTCTGGCGCCCGGTGCCGATCACGTTGGATGGTTTGGCTGGGATGTTTTTATTGGTGATTGGTGAGCTTTTATTCCACTTGGTTTTGGCATAAACGAAAATCCATTATCACAAGGAACCCAAAGATGCGGGCCTATCTACTTTCAATAGTTTTCGTAATTTCTTTTACGGGCATATGATCCGGCCAGTTAAAGCCATGCCTGAATCCGACACTGGTGCAAATAATATAAAGATCCTCCGTGACAACAATTATGTCGGCGGCTCTGAACGGATCTGGCCTGCTGTTGACGGACAAGCAGTATCGGGACTGTTCCCCGAGGAACATGTTTCTTTCGTACTATCTCCCGGCAAGCATTCCATTGGAGTTGGCTGCGGCCGATCCGGAGGCCAACTTGCGATCGATGTCCACGGAGAGAAAAAGCGGTATTTTGTCTTAAGCCCGCATGATTTCAGCTCAAGCCAATGCGCGGGAATTGTCGAAACCTCCGAAGCGGAAGCACTTAAGCAAGTGAGAGGTTCGACACTCATAAAGACTGGATGCATCTCGGACTGCAAGCGGAAGAGCGTGTTATACGACAGTAACCCTGACTATTTCTGCTATTTTTCCGCTCGGCCTTGAGGGGGGATATGCCTAAGTCGATTCCAAGCTAAGACGTCCATTTAGTGGAATGGATCCGGGTTTCTTACTCTATTTTGGCTTAACAGGAATCTAATTACTTCAAGGAATGCCTTAATTATTCACACCCATCACTCAGCCATATCCTCTGATCTTTCAATTTAACCTCCGTATATTAGAACATCGTACTCTCACTCTAAATACACATTTGTTGTACTCCACTTAACTTTATTCATCCTATGCAATCTCTCATTTGTGGAAACTCCACACTTTGACAGATCCACGACAGGCTTATTTTGGGTCTTAGTTCGTTTGTGCCTGAGTAATTCCGGTAATTGTGGTGCGACTTAAAACCGGACACCTGTCTGATCTTACAAGTAGGGAACAAAAAAACTACAAAAGGAGATTTTATGACAAAAAGCAAACAACTGGTAGTGAAGGCAGATTCTCGGTTTTGCGGCATCGGATATATGCTGCTGTTTTTCAATGCAATAACGGGACTGTTGAAAGTAGGAGGGACAGTTAATTCGATCGATTCCGCTAAAGAACTGTTCACTGATCTCAGAGCAGCTTTAACATTCAGGGCTGATTATGTGCAAACAGGTGCTGTAGAAGTCAACGAGGAGATAGTAATTTTTGAGGCTATCTATGATTCTGACACCGTCAAGGTTGGCACCCATATGCTCTATGACGGTTTGATTATAAGACCAAAGGCGTTCGTACTCACTCGTAATATTGTATGTCAGATGCCATTGCTGCCCATAAATAGCAATTAAACGCCAACCTTTGTTGATTCATCTTTGGGCATTAATCCTCATCCGACCGATGTCCCCCACTAATAAATACATTAAAGGAGATCATATGAAAAATTCAAGCGTTCTGCCTACTTTTCAAAACGTCAGCTCTAACTTTCAGTCAATATCGACAACAAAAATCGTCTCACCTTGCCGTTCCTGCGGCGATTTTGCGACTAAGTCATGCAAGCGCCTCGCTACTGGTTCTTGTCTCAAAGTGACGGTCTCTCAAAACACCATACTCGCTACTTACAATAACTCATATAGCCCCCTACCCCTGCTCTTTAACTGCGATCAAGAGTTTTATGTTGAGGCAATTTAAGCAACAATAACACTATTTCACTCTTCTTGGCCCCAGTGTAGTCAGCAATATATTCTATGTACTCATAAATACAGGCTATTCCGGGCCTTAAGTTAAACATTTAAATTTGTATTAAGCCGCCAGCTGCTTCAATGCTGGTATGCTTTGCAAATGATTTCGTTACTTTGGTAACACCACCCGACGGGCACGAAAAATGAGCCACCCCAAATAATTTTGTTGACGTCATTTCCTATGTAAACATAATATGTAAGTTACAAATACATTTACGTTTACAACTTACAAAAGGAGCCTTACCATGGCAATAACAAGAGAACAGGTTTTTGAAGCAGCAAACCAGATCACAGCAAGCGGTGAAACGCCTAAACTCAGCAACGTTCGTGCAAAGATCGGCAGGGGGAGCAACACTGATCTCGGCCCGTACTTCAGAGAATGGAAGGAGCAGCAGAAGCCCGCCGAAGTTGTTGCGACACCAGCAGAGCCAGCGCCACAACAAATATTAGATTTATTGAACGAAGTTGCGCCGCAGATATGGGCTTGTGCCGCACAGATTGCAAGCGAACATTTACAATCAGAACGCCAAGCCATGGAGGTAGAAAAAGTACGCTTGATGGAAGCGCTCGCAGAAGCGAACGAACTTGGTGACCAAAGCGAATCCGAACTTGAATCGGCAAAAATCCAGATTGAAACCATCACAACTGAGGCAGCCGAGGCTGCGAAGATAGCGGCTGCAGACTTACTAAAACAGGCTACAGCCAGATTAGCTGCAGAAACAAAAACGGCCACATTGTTAGGTACAGTTGAAGCCCTCACAACACAGATTAAAGAACTTAACAACTCTATCGAGCAGCTACACATTGAAGGTTTGAAGCAGACCGAGAGAGCGGCCAACGCTGAAGCAAAAATTGTTGACCTCTCAGACCAGATCAAAACCAAAAACGCCACCGTTGACCATTATCGCGATGAATCAGTTAAACTGGCTGAACGTGTTACAGTCTCAGAAACAATAAACAACGAACTGACAAACCAGATAAAAATACAAACCGCCACAGTCGACCAGCTCCGTAATGAGATCGCAAAATTGATTGAACGGGCAACTGCGGCGGAAACTAATGCTAAAGATTCAATTGGGCAGATCGTTAAGCAAAACCTACAAGCCGAACAGCACGAAAAAATCATTGGTGAGTTACGTCAGGAAGTCGGAAAACAACTCGAACGGTCAACGGCTGCTGATGCAAAATATGGAGAGTTAGTTAAGGAAATTATTACACTGAAAAACACTATTGCACAGCTCAATGAAGCAAACGAATCTGGCTACTGCAGCGGTTAAAAGGGCGCTTTGGCTATTATTGGCCAACCCCCAGTAAAATTCTATTACACGGCTACTGTTCAAAAAGGTGCCAGTACATTCGAACATGTCCAAAAAACGTAACCCTAATTTATTAACATTTTTTCGAGCCGCTATTTCTCATGCACAAAAACGGTCGTTTGTGAACACCACTGCGCTGTTTTGAAATCTAAGATGTTGTAATAGACAACTACCAAAACGCCAAAAACGATTAGTATGAGATGCCTCATCATTGGAAATCGGCATCGCTTTAAACCGTGGCCTATTGATAACTTCAG
>CAIYZD010000479.1 GCA_903930585.1 uncultured Geobacteraceae bacterium
ATCACTGCCCGGTATTCCCGTATCGCAGCAGGGAGGTCTCCATTTTGGGCAAGAACACTCCCCAGGGTCATGTGCAGTTCCGTATTATCCGGATCTATGCGAAGTGCTGCCTGGTATTCCCGGATCGCGGCAGGCAGATCGCCCTTCTGAGCAAGAGCATTCCCGCCGTTAAAGCGTGCCTTTATATCATTATTGTTTGCCACCAGTGCTGTCCGGTATTCCCGAATTGCGGCGTCCGGATCCCCACTTTTAGCGAAAGCAACTCCCAGATTGTTATGCGCTTCGGCATAATTGGGGTTAATCCGGATTGCCTCTTGAAAATGCCGGATTGCGGCATCCAGGTTTCCCTTTTCAGCGTGATCAACTCCCAGGTTGTAATTGATCAGATAATTGCCGGAAGTGACTTGGAGGGTACGCTCATAAAGGGAAATACTGTCCTGCCAGTAACCAAGTTGTTCCCAGGTTGCCGCAGCGGATACAATAATCACCGCACCTGCAAGCAGAGCAAGAATACCGTTCCGGTGGCTCAGGCCCTTTGTCAGATCCGGCACTCCCCATGCGACCACGATGAAAAGCCCTGTCACCGGGAGGTAAGAGTACCGGTCTGCCATCGATTGCCCCCCCACTTGTACTAATCCGATAACAGGTGCAAGGGTAATAAGAAACCATAACCATCCCACCGTAACGTATGGGTACCGGCGCCGGGATCGAATGGCTGCCGCAGACACAAGAAGCAAGACGACCAGTGAACTGATGGCTTGCCAGGGCGGTATTGTCACTGGAAAGGGATAATAAACGGCAAGGTCGTGGGGCCAGGCTGTTTTGCCGATGTACGTTACATAGGAAATCAGCGCATTTTCAATGCGTAACCGGAAGGGTTCGGCATTAAGCGCGATCATCGCCCCTCCCGTATGCTGGGCGTAGAGAGTTATGAAACCCGATAGAAGTGAACAGGCAAAAAAAGGAATTTTTTCTTTTATATGAGCGAGTAGCCTGTCTGAAAGTTGATACACTTCTTGAGCCAGTTCACCACATCGATAGCGACCGAGAGGCCAGAAATCCAGTAAAAGCATGACTATGGGAAGCGTTACGATCATTGGCTTGGACATGAGACCCAACACAAAGCAAAAAAGAGAGAGGGTATACAGTACACGTGTACGTTTTACCGAAAACTCGGCATACATGAGGAGAGTGAGAAACCAGAATAACGCGCTGAGGACGTCCTTTCGCTCTGCC
Source organism: uncultured Geobacteraceae bacterium (assembly GCA_903930585.1). GTDB lineage: Bacteria > Desulfobacterota > Desulfuromonadia > Geobacterales > Pseudopelobacteraceae > JACRCG01. The sequence goes on from CAIYZD010000479.1 coordinate 1,237, forward strand.
ACCCAGGCAACCGACTCCACATGCAATGGATGGAGGGCGAACAAAGCGGCAACAAACGAACTTTGCCACAAAGATCCGGTACAGCGGAAAAGAAGGAGCAACAGGAGTACGGAAGAGGTGGTATGAATTATGATGTTCGTAAGGTGATGACCACGAGGATTCATGCCGAATAACTGGACGTCAGTCATGTGCGATAGCCAGGTGATTGGATGCCAGTTAAATGCATCAATTGATGTAAAGGCCCACATGATAGTGGCGCCGGTTATTCCTCGCGTTACATGAGGGTTACCCGTAACATACTGTTTGTCATCGAAACTCAGAAACTGGTGATTTCCTGCCTGAAAATATACCGCTAAGGTAATGCCGGCAAGCGCCATACAGACGAGAACGACAGAAAGTGTTTGCATATTGTTATTGGAGGATATTTTGATACTCATGGATGTTCCTGCTTTATCTGAAAAAGTACATTATGTGGAACCGCAAGCGGCTATTCCCTAGCAATGGGACTGTACTCTGGAATTGATCCGTATTCAAGCAACAGCTTATTGATGCGGTATCTTGTAACGTAGTACGATTAATTGAAACTTGGCGCACTTAATGCTTAATATTCAATGCTGCTGTCGATTCGTGTAAAAAATAAAATCTCTGTGATGTTTACACATTGATATCATTATATAAATTTTCAGAATTAATTCCCGGTGTCTTCAAGCCAGCCGAAATGCGGTTATATAGCGTATTCGAACGGTGTCATTTAACAGAGATCAAGTTAACAGACGTGCCATGCCAATAATAACAGTACCGAACCTCGGTTCGGAAAATTAACAAGGAGGAAGTAGCTATGAGGAAGAGCTTGAGTAACATGTCGTACTTGCTGTGTGCCCTGTTGTTGTTCGCCCTGACAGGCTGCGGTGCTAACAGTGTTACCACTGCAAACAATGCGCAACCGGGTACAGTAACGGCCAAAATTGCTTTGGCAAAACAGCTCGGCAAACAGGTTGGCGCCATTACCGCCGATGCAGGTGTAAAAACCCGCTTGACAGTAACCGGTTCGGCCATCCCGACCGCCAAGGAAACATTTGACGGTACTGCTGGTGGCAGTATCAAGGTGTATCCTGGCGATAACCTGATTGTCACCGCAGAAATTCTCGACACG
>CAIYZD010000480.1 GCA_903930585.1 uncultured Geobacteraceae bacterium
CCTCTCTCAACCATTTCTAATTCCAAATCAGCCAGTTTTGTCGCCTCTGCCAAAATGAGCCCTGGCAACCTGTCTGCTATCCAGTTGTTAATACAGCTGGACAGTAATATCCGACTCCTTACTTCAAAATCCCCCCTGTGTTGCTGAATAAAATTGCCGTAATCGTTTGGTTCCGGATCTTCTCTTACTTCCCAACTTGAAGGACCAGGCTTACGCGGTATCAGCCGCAGAACGGTTCAATAGGCAATTGGGCAAAAATCTTATCCGCCTCGATTCGCTCAATCTGGGGGAGATGAGAATGTACTGTGACATGTCACAAATCGTAAATGTAGCATGACACAAAAAAGTGTGACATTTTCGCGTAAATTTTACTGCATAGCAATCCTACGGTCGCTCACAACCCCGTAAATATAGCTATTTACCTTGCCCACCATCCCTGTTTTTTTACATGGCATATATGTTGAAAAACCAACATCAAATCCATTTCTATAATACAAGCAGGAGAGGAGGTAAACAATCTGAAAATTTGGGCATCGCCGTGAAGTGTATGCAGGATTTTATTGGCCGGATAATTGGAGAAAAAATTATGCTGACGACATATCTGTGTCACGTAAGCAAGCAGAAACTGCTTAAAGAGCTGCGTGAGCTCAAACTGATGCAATGAGGGATACCAATAACTTTCAAACGAACCGGTCATTCCCGTCCGCGACCTCGCACGTCGGGGCAAAAAATCTCGTTATCTGGAGGGAAGCTCTCTCTCCGGCAATCGCATCATTGCGTCGTATGGCGGGTACTACCGAGGACGAATTTCTGCAGATCGGCTCCCAGATGCAGATGTTTTACCTTCGTTCCGAAGAGATTTCCCGGATGTCGAACCAGCTCGTCGAGGTTGTCTCCGGCGATAGCATCAAGTCTCTGACCGGACGTTTACAGCAGATGATGACCGACATGGAGGCTTATCTGGCAGAAGCCCGCAACCGCAGCAGCATCAGTTGTGGCACACTTGAGCGAATTAAGGCGTTGCTGGGAGACCTGTCGGAACCGATGGAAGGATTTCATAAAATGAACAAGGCGCTCCGGATGTTGTGTATATCGACCAAAATCGAGAGCGCCCGCCTGGGTGAAATGGGGAGTGGGTTCGTCAACCTGGCCATGGATGTCGAAAAACTTTCTCATCAGGTCAACGAGCGTTGCACGCAATTTGGAGCTACGGTTTCAGCCATATCGGCTGAAGTCACCAATAACATCAGTGAAGTGGTCTCTTCGATGCAGATGCATGACATGACCCGCCAGCAGGTGGAACACATTGTCGAGGCGTTGGAGCGGCTGTTCAGCGATCTAACCTGCATCAATGCCACGGCGGTATCAGAAAGCCCGGCGGTGGTCGCAAGCGATTGGCCGAAAATCACCCTGAACTGTTGCAGGCACTTGAACATCTTGTTGCACCGGCAACTCGTGGAGACCCTGAATCTCCCTTGCTTTGGACAAGCAAGAGTACAACAAAGCTTGCCAATGAACTTTGTAAAAACGGTCACAAAGTCTGTCAGCGCACGGTTTGGGAGTTACTGGATCAGCTTGGCTACAGTATGCAGTCAAACCGCAAGACACTAGAAGGTTCAGATAATCCTGACCGTGACGCACAGTTCAAGCACATAAACCGAAATGTGGCACATTTTCAAAAAAGCAGTATTCCAGTCATTTCAGTGGATACCAAAAAGAAAGAACTTGTTGGTCGCTACAAAAACAATGGGCGAGAATGGCAACCTTCAGGTCAGCCTGAAAAGGTAAACGTCTACGATTTTGTTATCAAAGATCAAGGTAAAGTTGCTCCATATGGTGTCTACGATCTAGCCCATAATCAAGGCTGGGTCAGTATCGGAGTTACCTATGATACTTCCGAATTTGCCGTTTCCACCATCAGAACTTGGTGGCAACGAATGGGAAAGCCACTTTATCCGGATGCCAAAGAACTCCTAATTACCGCTGACGGTGGCGGCAGTAATGGCAGTCGAGTTCGTCTATGGAAATATGAATTACAGAAACTGGCGACTGAACTTGGAATTACAATTCATGTATGCCATTTTCCACCAGGCACCAGTAAATGGAATAAGATTGAACACCGTATGTTTTGCCACATAACCGAAAACTGGCGAGGTCGTCCCCTTGAAAGCACGGCAACAGTAGTTAGCC
>CAIYZD010000481.1 GCA_903930585.1 uncultured Geobacteraceae bacterium
GATGTCTGGCGCAAAAGGTAACGATGTAATCACCGCCCACGGCGCGATGGTGCCGTCATCAGGTCCATATGGCACCCCACGTCCTACATAATCAAAAAATTTACGTTCAATACCGTTCAATTTGATCGTGTCAGGTCCGGGGCCATCGCTCGCGGTAATTCCCCAACAATGGCAGCCATAGCTGCTGAACTTGAGTGGGTTATTCACCGCATACTGTTGTTGAACATATGTCGCGCGTCTGCTGTTCTCGAAATAGTCGATGCCCTTGACACGCATGAATGCATCCTGAATACCACAAAAATCAATCCAGATATGTGAGAGTTGGTGTGTGAACAACGGACCTGCGTAGAGATATTCATATCCGTAACAGTTTTCCCACCGATACGTAGAAGCCCACGCGGTGTAGCTGCATTTGGGCAGCGGATAAGTGGGCGAGCCAAGGCCCAGAATATACAGCAGCATTGCTTCATCGTAACCTTCCCAACGGTATATTAGAAAGCCACTTTCTGGCTTCCAGCCATGTGTAACCGTTGAACCGCCGTTTAGTGCCCACTGCCAATCAGTGCGACGATAGAGCGCGTTGGCAAGGGAACGGATTTCCTGCTCATCGTTCGTATCGGAATTAAAATAAATACTTGATACCAACGCACCACCCAGCAGAAAAGTACTGTCTATGGTTGAAAGTTCACATTGCCAAGCTCGCCGTCCTGTCTGTATGTCGAGCAAATGATAATAGAAGCCTTTGTAACCGGTGGCGTCGGGTTCAGCTCCTTGATGGCTGTTCCAAAAGAAGCGTAGTGTAGTCAGTGTTCGTTCTACTGCCGCGTCACGCGTCATAAACCCGCGTTCGACAGCTACCGGGTAAGACGCCAATGCAAAGCCGGTAGCTGCAATACTTGCAGGCCAATTCGTTGCAGTCTTGTCAATCACAAGCCCGTTGTCTGAATTCGTCTCATGCAGAAAGTAGCTGAATGATGTGCGTTGAAGCATTTCCAGCTGCACTTCGGCGATTGTTTGACTGCTCGACATGTTATTTCCTTGGGTCATTCCCCCGTGAGTATCCACCGCCATATTTTCGTTAACGATTATCTATGCTTCCTCCACTTAATCCAGGCAGTGACTGCGGATTCAGTCGGTCTACCGTGTAGTGGATTGTATTTGAAGCCGCCGTCATGGGGCAGATTATGAGACGGCGTGATGACGCTGTCATCGGCGAACACGGTCGCAGGTTAGAATCGCGAGGGAAATGGCAGGAGTCGGAGTAAATTCATCCCCGCGCGCAATCATCACATCCACCCCCCGTTACAGAGTGCGCATGGGCGTCCACACCCAGATACAGCGGCACTGATCTGCTTCTGCTTCCAGCACAGCAAAATGGCCTGACTAACCCCCGAGGATAAGCGCCTATTCCTACTGCAGCCCAAGATAGTTGTCAATTGGCCGATAACCTATTACGCCGTTCATGTCTTTACCTTCAAAACAATCTATGGCTAAAGTTTATTTGCATCATCTGCGTTATATGGAGCAAGATAATCGTATGCAACTGTCCCATACGGCAGAATCAAATCTGCCATTATGTGGACGGCAGATATGATTTCCAGCACTGGTAATTGAGCCACCGGCGCCAGTGCGTGGTGATGCAATTCAAGGGCACCAGGACCACTCCACGCTCCTTTTATAGAAATATCAGTCAGGCTGTACTGCACCAGCTCACATATGCGCGCACTGCCGTCTACATGAGGAATTATCTTCAGCAAGAAGGAGGGTGCCCCCAGTGATTTTTTCACTGTTTCACAATCCAGGGTGGTATGCTTAAAACCCATAGTGCCGGTTGCTATCCGAATATCACCGTAATCGAGGGTACCTACCAGAGTATCTTTAAGGACGCGCAATTTAGGTCCACCCCATTTTTTGGGAAAACCCCAGAGTTCACGTCCTCCTGCAATTGGCGGATGATCGTTTAAATACATACTGTGTGCATAGCTGCCGACAACTCCGTTCATGCTGACCGGTATTACCTGACCAGATTCGCAATAGCTGCCGAAACCGGTTGCGTCCGGCATATTGATAAACTCGAACCTGACAATCGGTTCCAGGAATTGAAGCGGTGCAGGGATCACCTGCCGTAATAAAGCAGGATCGGTACGATAACTGATGATCAGATATTCACGGTCTACAAAGCGATAAGGGCCTGGCGGAAAAGCCGGATTATTGATCGGCATTGCAAAAGCATTGCGGCAGACTTCGTCTTCGGTCATAGCATCATCTCCCCTACACCGCGCTTCGTTCAAGAATCATCGCAATACCCTGGCCGCCACCGATACAGAGGGTAGCAAGCCCCAATTTCACATTTCGCGTTTGCATCTCGTAAAGAAGGGTCACCAGAATTTTCGTCCCGCTCGCTCCAAGAGGATGCCCTAACGCGATCGCACCACCATTTACATTTATTTTATCTTCAGGAATCTGCAGTTCCCTGATGACACCGATCGACTGAACAGCAAAAGCTTCATTCAGCTCAAATAAATCTATGTCTTCGAGCTTCAGAGAGGCCCGTGCCAGTACCTTTCTTACCGCCTCAATCGGTCCAAGTCCCATCACTTTGGGATCCAGTCCGACTGACGCATAGCTGACTATTCTGGCCAGTGGTTTGATTCCTCTGTTTTCTGCTGCCTCCTGACTCATGAGGAGTACCGCAGCTGCCCCGTCGTTTAAACCGGAAGAGTTCCCTGCAGTCACCACACCATCCTTTTGAAAGGCGGATTTAAGTTTTGCCAGGCTCTCGATTGTCGTTCCGGCCCTTGGATACTCATCTGTATCGAAGATAATCGGTGCACCTTTTTTCTGCATTATTGTTACCGGCACTATTTCCTGCTTGAATTTGCCAGCCTGGATAGCCCGCTCTGCTTTTAACTGAGACTCCAAAGCAAACTGATCGGCCTCTTCGCGTGTAATTTGATAACGTGCGGCAATATTCTCTGCGGTCACTCCCATATGAATATCGTTAAAAGCATCCGTCAGCCCGTCTTTTATGACAGCATCCACCAGTGTGCCATTGCCGAGGCGATATCCGCCTCGGGCGTGATCCAGAAGGTAGGGAGCCCGGCTCATGCTCTCCATGCCACCAGCGACTATGATCTCCGCATCACCGGCTGCAATTGCAAGCGCCGCGAGAGCAACTGTTTTAAGGCCTGAACCACATAGCTTGTTTACGGTATAGGAAGGAATCGATTCAGGCAGTCCGGCATTTACTGCAGCCTGACGGGCCGGATTTTGGCCACAGCCTCCTTGAAATACCTGCCCCAGTATGACTTCATTCACTGCGGATTTATCAAGACCACTCCGCTCCATAACCGCTTCAATAACGGTTCTGCCGAGTTCCACAGCAGACACCGAAGAAAGACCACCATTAAAACTCCCCACAGCCGTACGCGCGGCTGCAACAATAACTACATTTCTCATGCTCCACCCCCTGGTGTTGCTACGCAACCCCCTGTACGTTCATTGTTGCTTTCTTTGCGGATTACACACTCCGGGCTGATAGTGAAATCAGCCTCCGTGCATTGACGAACATCATCGATGCTTACGCCTGGGCTTAATTCTTCCAGAACCAACCCATTGTTAATTCGGAACACCGCCTTTTCGGTTACAATTGTATGCACCTTACCCTTGCAGGTTAGCGGCAGCGTACATTCCTTGAGAATCTTGGCTTTACCGTCCCTGGTGCAATGTTCCATGGCAATAATGACATGCTTGGCACCGGTAACAAGGTCCATTGCGCCACCCATTCCGGGAACCATTTTGCCGGGGACCATCCAGTTTGCTAAATCACCATGACTGTCCACCTGTAATGCTCCCAGTACGGACACGTCTACATGCCCTCCACGGATCAATGCAAACGACATGGCACTATCAAAGAAGGCTCCCCCGTGGATAATCCCGCATGGTTCACCACCAGCATTAACAAGACAGGGAAGTGGTTCTCCAACCAATGGGCCGAGACCGAGAAAACCGTTTTCGGACTGAAGTGTGATCGTGATATCCGGATGAAGATAATTCGGGATCAGCGTCGGCAAACCGATTCCCAAATTTACCACGTCTCCATCTTTGAGTTCACCGGCAACCCGGCAAGCAATAATTTCTTTGGCATTCATATTATTTCCTCCCCATAATAACTATTCTATCTACAACAACTCCCGGGGTTATAACTATTTCGGGATCAATTTCACCAACCTCAACCAATTCATCAACCTCCACAATGACAAGGTCTGCGGCAAGCGCCATAAGTGGATTAAAATTTCGTGCTGCCTTTTCATAGACCAGATTTCCCGCCCGGTCCGCTTTTTTCGCCTTGATAATAGCGATATCGGCCCTCAACGGACGTTCAACAAGGTATTCAATTCCATCAAATATCTGTCTGGTTTTGCCCTCTGCAACAATGGTTCCGACCCCGGTTTCCGTCAGAACACCGCCTAAACCTGCACCACCGCAGCGGATGCGTTCCGCCAGCGTCCCCTGAGGCACCAGTTCTACCTCCAGTTCTTTGGCAATCATTTGACGTCCGGTTTCCGGATTGGTGCCGATGTGTGATGCAACAAGCCTGGACACCCGTTTATTGACAATAAGCGGACCAACGCCGGTTTCGGGAAAAGCGGTGTCATTTCCGATGAGCGTGAGATTCTTTGCACCATGGTTCAACAGTGCCTGCACCAATTCTTCGGGTGTACCAACCCCCATGAAACCTCCGTACATGATAGTCATTCCATCCCTGAAGAATTGTTTTACGTCCTGTATGAGTATGCTTTTTTCCATATGCCGCTCCCTTATGTAATTTATACGTACCGAACATGTGGTGCTTATTTCTTATTACCCTTCTACAAAGCCTAAAATCGCCTGTTCACCGGTTTTGTAAAGTCCGAGAGCATGGCAGACCAAGCGTGCGATCATCAATTCCTCATCTGTATGGATGACACGAACAGTGACCCGGCTGCTACTCAGGGAAATCATGCCCGCATTGGCACCATTTTGTTTTTCTTCGAGTGCGATTCCAAGGAATTCGAGCCCGGCGCAGATCCGGGATCGAACAATGGGCGAGTTTTCACCAATGCCGCCCGCAAATATCAAAGTGTCCAGTCCACCCAGTGCCGCAGCGAATGCTCCGATAGATTTTTTAACGTGATAGCAAAACATCGCTACTGCTTCAGCAGCTCGCACGTCCTCCGTTTCACAGTCCAGCAAGTCGCGCATATCGGAACTGGTTTCCGATACACCGAGAAGCCCTGACTGAAAATTGACCATTTCGTTCAATTGTCTCGCGGTCATTTTTTCAGAGCGTGCCAGATATAAAATCAATCCTGGATCCAAATCGCCGGATCGGGTGCTCATCGGCACCCCGGAGGTCGGGGTAAAACTCATACTCGTGTCAATACTCCTGCCGCGATGGACTGCCGACAGGCTTGTGCCGCTACCAAGGTGGGCGAGGATGATCCGACCCTGCGCCGCTTCAATTCCGTCCAGAACAGCCAGTTCATTCATAAGAAATTCATATGACAACCCATGAAACCCATACCGCCTCACGCCCTGCGCCTCATATCGACGTGGTATCGGCAACAATTGCGCTACGCGTGGCATATCGTGGTGGAAACCGGTGTCGAAACATGCCACTTGGGGTAATTCAGGAAAACGGTGACGAAAAGCCTTTGTTAACAGGATTTCCTCCGGAAGATGTTCGGGATCGCATGGGCAGAATCGGTGCAACTCATCAACCATTTCCGGAGTAATTCGCTGTGACGAGCCATAATTTGGTCCGCCACACACCATTCGATGACCTACAGCAGACAATGGCTCACGCCGACTGCGTTCATCAATCCAATCCATCAGCATTTCCACCGCTACGGTGTGATTCGGTGCAGTCACACATCGCAAAAAGTTGTCCGCATGGTCTATACCTTTCGCAAAAAAAGTTGCCTCCGGCAGCCCAATCCGTTCGAGTTTTCCCTCCATAACTCTGTGAAAAGAATTACTGATATCAAATAAAGCGAATTTTATACTTGACGAGCCACCATTAATCGTTAGTAACTTCACAGGTGTGTCCCGTGAGAGGCTGAACGTAAATCGATAATTTCCAGGTGCGGGTTCATGTGCGGGGTGAGTTGGGATGGGCATTCCGCCATTACGATTAACTCCTCCGGCAACTCTTCGCTTTGTGCCCAAGACCTGGCAAAACCCTTCCAGTTTGCAGGATGCTCAGTCCGGACCGGAAAAACTCCGTATGAGAATTGCAGCCCACGACAGATTGCTTCATCAGGACTGACGGCTGCGATCCACATTGGTAGTTTGAAGCGGGAGATCATCCGGGCAATGTTTCCCGTAACCGTGGGGACAATAACGGCTATCGGGGCGAGGCGAGCAACTGTGCGCTGAACATTTCGCGAGATAAGATCTACGAGATGAACATCACTGTCTCGGTCGTAGTCAGCGAAAACCTCGCGAACACTGACATCAGATCGGTATGGCTCGGTGGCTGCCGCAATTTTGGCAAGCATTTTTACTGCCTCGACAGGAAAGTGCCCCATAGCGGATTCTTCAGAAAGCATCACGCAATCGGTGCCGTCAAGAACAGCATTGGCCACATCAGTAGACTCAGCCCTGGTAGGACGGTAATGATCCACCATCGATTCCAGCATCTGCGTGGCAGTGATCACAGGTTTTCCGAATAAGTTAGCCCTGCTGATCAATTTTTTCTGGACTACAGCAATTCTTTCCATGGGAGTCTCTACTCCCAGGTCACCACGTGCAACCATGATCCCGTCGGCAACCTTCAGGATCTCATCGATGTGCGCCAATGCCCCCGCCCTTTCGATCTTGGCAATAATGAATGCGTTAAACCCAAACTCTGTTGCCGCTTTCCGCACTGCGTCAATATCGGCAGGAGTTTCAATAAAGGATTGGCTGATCGCATCCACACCGTTTTCCAGAGCAAATTTCAGACAGTCACGATCATGCACGGTGAATGCGCTGACACCAAGATTGATTCCAGGTAAATTAAGTCCCTTATGGGAGCGCAATTCGCCACCAATTATTACACGGCATTGCACATCCGTACTGTCAACCTTCACTACTTCCAGGTGAATGATGCCGTCATTGAGGAACATAATATCGCCTGGCTTCACAACCAGAGGCAGGCGCGGGAAATCAAGAAAAACTCGCCGGCAATCGCCAATGATTTCCTGTGTGGTTAATGTAAACGTATCGTTGCGCTTTAATTGGATCGGCTCTACAGTCAATTGGCCAATCCGCATTTTAGGACCGGGTAGGTCGGCCATGATTGTTACAGACTTGTCGGCTTCACGAGCTGCAATTCGAATGTTTTCGATTACAGTCTTATGCCAGGGAAAATCACCATGAGAGAAGTTAAGCCGCGCAATGTTCATCCCGGCATGCAGCATTTGCAGTAAAATATCGGGCGATTCGGATGCAGGTCCAATCGTACATATGATTTTTGTTTTATTGAGCGAGAGTGCCATTATTTGATGACCTTGTTCTTAATAATCTTGCCATCACCACCTTCGAAGGCATTTTCGGCCTCCTTGTTAATCCCCTGGTGAATATCGGATTGAACCGCACCGGATGCTAAGAGAATGCTTTTTGCCTGAGCCGCTTGCCCCGCAGTACCATGAGCAATGACGAGGAACTTGTCGGATTTGAGTGCAGACTCATACTGCATGATACTGTCCTGTGGTATGCCTATACTGAACAATGCAGCTCCCAATGCACTCAAACCACCGACTACTACAGCACCCTCCAAAGCCCCGAGAATCCAACTCACCAGCGGACCGAACACAACCAGAGGACCTACTCCTGGGATGACAAACAGGGCAGAACCAAACAACAATCCCCAAAATCCCCCCCAAAAGGCTCCCCGTTTGCCCCATAATGCCATCCGGTCACCGACATTATAGTAACCGACGACGTGTTCCTCCGTATGATAATCTTTACCCACAATGGACAGTTTCTTCATGACAAATCCAGCTTGTTGAAGCTCTTTAATGCTTGTTTCTGCCTCGATATGGGTGTTAAAAATTCCTACTACTGCATTTATTTCAGACATTATTTTTTCTCTCCGATTGGTGACATTTCAGGTATTTGATGCGTAAATATCGTCTTGAACGTTTAAGTGGATAACAAATCAGAGGTATGGAGCGTGAATAAATAAACCGCCACCTTAAGAGGCAGACAACACTAAGTAAGGCATTTCAATTTTTATGTTTTTTGTGATGTTCGGTGTTGGATTCATGATCTTTGTGATGTTTAGTTTCCTGTTCATGTTCTATGTTGTGTTCTGTCCCAGGCTCATGATCTCCGTGGCACTCATTGCTGTGAACGTGATTTATTGTGCACCTTTTACCGTTGGCGTGTTCCTTATGATGATCTTTGTCGTGACTCATTTGTTAACTCTCCCTTAATCAGTAAAGTAATTTCTTCTCGTGAAGCCTATGGAGCAATTTATGCGCCAGAAATTATCTACTGCAATGAAGGAGTGTAACAGCCCGTAAATGTAAGTGTATTTAGAACTACGAGGTGAGGTGTAAGATGATTGCTGCCGGTGTAATCCGTTGTTTATGGCATAACTGTCATATATGATGGACCTGTTAAAACGAGAAAAAATACCTGGAGGACGTTCGCAGATTTGCCTTTGAATTTTCATGCATCAGCGGCACTGATAAGAACCTTTTGCGCTCTTCGCTGTTGAACACTGGTGGAGATTCAAACGTTTCTGACCCCACAAAGAACGAATCGTTGCCATATTTACCTTAAAAACTTTTTAGCAAACTTATACCTGTTCTATCCATCTGTTTTATGAAAGAAATAGAATGCTCTTGGCTTTGGGCGTAGCCCCCTATAACACGCTCTTCCGCTTGCATGCGGTTAGATATCCCAGCTCATGCATTCACATATTTCAACAATATATAAAAATAACTAATTCGATATCCTTGACATTGAGATTAATGGATATATGCTTTTTCTACTTTAGTGAATCGGATGTTGAAACCCGCTACAAGCAATAAGGAGAAAGGGCCAGTCCATGGAAAAATGTCTAACAAAAAAACTGTTGTTCAGTGAAGTCTCAGGATGTCTGGCTGAAAAACCCGAATGCAGTCATGCTAAAAAATTCGGGTTCAGTTTTGTATGCAGTCATCCCGATCATGCAAAATATCACGCCCATGTCACCGGAGCGCTGACGGAAGGTGAGGCACATGAGTTGTATGCGACGTTAAAGTTAAAGAGACGCGACGAGTTCGTAGCAAGTCTAAATGAAACCAGCAGGAGATATTTCTGTAGCGAGACCGACTTCTTTGGTAGGCCTCTGGCCGGAGGCTGAGGTTTCGGACTTACAGCCCCCATAATTAAATCCAACGAGTTAAACTCGCGCCGGCGGGCGCATTGTTTACTCCATCCCCGGTTCGTTCCACTCTTCATTATGGGAAGAAATAGGAGAGCGATCCATTTCGGGGGCTGGGATCGTACATTATCATATATACAGCTAAGGTTAAAAGAGTATCTTCTATGATTACGCACAGTTCATAACTGGAGATGGTTACCAAAAATATGTCGATGGCTTCCAGCCCCCAGAATGGATCACTCTTCCTCTTACGTTCTAAGTGATGGCAATAAGATTTCAAAACTATTTAAACAAAGGATGTGCAGCATGACCGAATCCCAAATCATCCTCTACACCACTTCCGACGGTGACATTAAAGTTGATACAGTCTTGCAGAATGAAACCATCTGGCTGACCCAAGAGAAAATGGCTGAACTTTTTGGTGTGCAACGGCCGGCAATTACCAAGCACCTACAAAATATTTTTGACAACGCTGAGCTGGATGAGCAAGTGGTACGTTCCATTTTGGAACATACCTCGGCCCACGGTGCTATACCGGGTAAAACGCAGACAAAGTCGGTCAAATATTACAATCTCGACGCCATCATCGCCGTAGGCTATCGTGTCAACTCCAAGCGTGCCACCCAGTTTCGCATCTGGGCTGCCAGCATCCTGAAAGAATATATCATAAAAGGCTTTGCCATGGATGATGATCGGCTAAAAAAAACCGATACCTGGGACTATTTTGACGAGTGGTTGGCCCGCATCCGTGATATCCGGGCGTCAGAAAAGCGTTTTTACCAGAAAATCCGCGATATCTATACCACAGCCATTGATTATGACAAAAGCTCCGAGCAGGCCCATCTGTTTTTTAAGAAGGTCCAGAACAAGATGCTCTGGGCCATTACCGGTAAGACCGCCGCAGAATTGGTTGAATCGCGCAGTAATCCGGAGCTACCCAACATGGGGCTGACCTCTTGGCAGGGTTCCATTGTCCGCAGGCCGGATGTGGCCATTGCCAAGAACTATCTGCAGGCCGATGAGATTAAAGACCTCAACGAAATTGTCACCATGTATCTGGACTATGCTGAACGGCAGGCCCGACAGCGCAAGACCGTCACCATGGAACAGTGGTCGGAAAAACTCGACGCCTTTCTGTCGTTCAATGAGCATGAGATATTGACCCATGCCGGAAAAGTAAAGGCCGAGGTGGCCAAGGAAACCGCTGAACAGCGGTTTGAAGAATATGACCAAAAACGCAAAACCGAAGAAGTCTTGGCCGCTGATAAAGAGGATCTGCAAGTTCTGGAAGAGCTGCAGAAACGACTGTTGGAGCAAATGAAACCATGACCTTTACTAAAGAAAGCGGCTTTAAAAACGCACGGATTGAAATCCTCTCCCACAAAGGATGGGAGAAAGATGTCATCAAGTATCCACAGAAAAGGATTTGCAGGCCAACTGGGCGTCCATTCGGTATGACAATAAGGGGTACAACTAATGCACTAAAAACGAAAAGTGGCGTCAGAATACAATCGTGGGTTTAGTCCGTACCAGGACCCGAATGCCAACTATCTCGCATAAGTTGGCATTCAGTGTTTGGCATTCAGAAGATCGAATATGTTTTCCGACAGGGGGAGCGGTTTTCCGTCTTATTGAAGCTGGGATATGCTACGACAGAATTTTCTGGGGAACCCCACCGCTTGCATGGGGGTGGCAGTTGAGTAAAGAAAATTTGCAGTTGATTGCGTCGTAACATAGTTTTTTTTTACTTCCTTGGAGTGTTCATCGATCGAAACACACAGCGTGAAAAACATTTTTTGCCAAGTCAAGGCAAACGATGGTAATCTTCGTGGTGGTCTCCTCTCGCTTCAGGTTGATGGCATTCACTATCACCATCATGGCACGTAGATGCCGATAGTCCCAACGGGGGAGACCATCTCATCGGAATGGATCGCTCTCCATTCAGTAAAATTTAAATATAGTCAATCAATAGAAGGGCCAGCTGACTATGTATCTACAAACAGAACAGAAATCACGTATTATGGTTATAGATGATGATTCCGGAGTGATGAGTCTGCTTGAAAACATTTTACATAAAAACGGATACTGTGTTTTACCATTCTTGGACGTTTCAAAAGCACTGGAGACAGCGCACAAAGAAATACCTGATCTGATCCTGATGGATATTGTAATGCCTGAGATGGATGGCTTTCTTGCTTGTGAGAGGTTTAAACAAAACTCAGTCCTCAAAGATATACCAGTGATCTTTATGAGTGGTAAAAATACAACTGAAGATAAAATCAAGGGA
>CAIYZD010000482.1 GCA_903930585.1 uncultured Geobacteraceae bacterium
CAAAGGAGTGAAAGCGATTTTGATGCCAAGCGGATCCAGGTAGCGCCCGACCCAGCCGTTAGGGGAATATATGGTTGCCAGCGTGATCCCGGCAACAGCTGTCGGCAGGGCAAAGGGAAGGTCGACCAGCGCATCCACAAACCGTCGGCCGGGAAAACGATAACGGACCAGCACCCATGCCACCAGTACGCCGAACACCGAGTTAATGATCGCGGCTACGATTGCCGAACCGAAAGTGACCCGGTAGGAGGCCAGTACCCGAGGCGCCGTGACAATGCCGACAAATTGGCCCCAGGACAGGCCGGCGGTTCTGAAGACCAGCGCCGACAACGGAATCAGCACGATCACACTCAGATAAAAGATCGTAAAACCGAGAGTCAGGCCGAAGCCCGGCAGAACGTTATTATGGCGTTTGAACAGTTTCATATGGCGGTCCCGTTATCCGGAATACTCAGCTGAGAGAGACTATAGCCTAAAACAGGGGTAGAAAGAAATGATGATGTTCGGCTCATGCGCTTCCTCTCGCTCGGGATCATGCACAACCTGCGTGGGGGAGGAGCGGGGCAGCGTCTGCCGCCCCGCTTTTTAAGGTATTTATTTTGCGGGAGCGTAGATCTGATCAAATGTCCCGCCATCGGCAAAGTGTGTTTTTTGAGCTTTCTGCCAGCCGCCGAAAGCCTTGTCGATGGTATAGAGTTTTACCTTGGCCAGTTTGGTCGGTATTTTTGGGTTGATGGGGCGATAGTAATGCTTGGCGGCAATCTTCTGTCCTTCATCCGAGTAGAGGTATTTCAGATACTCCTCAGCAACCTTGCGGGTGCCACGTTTGTCAGCCACTTTGTCAACCACGGTTACCGGCGGTTCGGCAAGAATACTTTCCGAGGGAGTCACGACCTCGAATTTATCCGGTCCGAGTTCGTTAATTGCCAGGAACGCCTCGTTTTCCCAGGCAAGAAGTACATCGCCAAGGCCCCGTTGCACAAAGGTATTGGTGGAGCCGCGGGCACCGGAGTCAAGCACCGGTACGTTTTTGAACAGTTTTGCGACGAACTCCTTGGCCTTGACATCACTACCGCCCGGTCGATGCAGCGCATATGCCCAGGCGGCAAGGTAGTTCCAGCGGGCTCCGCCGGATGTCTTGGGGTTGGGAGTAATGACCGAGACACCCGGCTTGATCAGGTCGTCCCAGTTTTTGATATTCTTGGGATTTCCCTTGCGCACCAAAAAGACGATGGTGGAGGTGTAAGGGGAGCTGTTGTGCGGCAGCTCTTTCTGCCACCCCGGCTTGATCAGCCCTTTTTCGGCAATAGCATCGATATCGTAGGCAAGCGCCAGGGTAACTACATCCGCTTCCAGCCCGTCGATGACCGCCCGTGCCTGTTTGCCGGAACCACCGTGAGACTGTTTGACGGTGACTTTCTGACCGGCCTTCTGCTGCCAATAAGTGGCAAAGGAGTTGTTGAAGTCGGCATAAAGCTCACGGGTCGGGTCATAGGAAACATTCAGCAGAGTTACGTCGGCGGCAAAAACGGTAACTGATGC
>CAIYZD010000483.1 GCA_903930585.1 uncultured Geobacteraceae bacterium
CTATTCTGGGAGACTCTCATCCTGAACGAGCGGGGCAGCAGTTCAATAGTGATCTCTATCGCAGGACCCTCCTTACTGCTGCCGCCGACCAGCCTGATTTCTATCTGACAATCGGTGATGATTTCAGTGTTGACCAACTTGATCCGCAGACAGTCACTGCTGCACAAGTAGTTGAACGATACATAATTCAGCGCCCATATCTTGGCCTGATAGGCCGATCCGCTCCTGTGTATCTTGTTAACGGCAACCATGAACAGGCAGCCCGTTACCTTCTGGACGGCACCCCGAACAACGTTGCTGTCTGGGCACAGAATGCCCGCAACAGCTACTATTCACAACCGGCTCCTGATAGTTTCTATACTGGAAACAGTGAAGTTGTCCCATACATCGGATTATTGCGTAACCATTTTGCCTGGACCTGGGGTGATGCTCTCTTTGTTACTATCGATCCGTACTGGGCATCGTCCGTTTGTGTTGATGACCCATTTTACGGTGGCGCCAAACGTTCCAATTTGTGGGATGTGACTCATGGCGATTCTCAGTATCAATGGCTAAAAGCAACTTTAGAACAGAGCAAGGCAAAGTACAAATTTGTGTTTGCCCATCATGTTATGGGAACGGGGCGTGGCGGAGTTGAGCTCGCGACGAAATTTGAGTGGGGCGGTTTGGGCAATAAAGGCACTTGGGAGTTTGCTACAAATCGGCCAAGCTGGACCTCACCAATTCATCAGTTAATGGTAGCGAATGGTGTCTCCATTTTCTTTCAGGGGCATGACCACATATGGGTCAAGCAACAGTTGGACGGCGTCATTTATCAGACCCTTCCAGAACCAGCAGACCCTTTCTATACGCTATACAACTCAGATGCGTTTTTAACCGGAGATAAGTTTCCCAATACCGGCTATACGAGAGTAACCGTATCACCCTTAGCGGTAAAAGTGGATTATGTCCGTACTTGGCTGCCGACTGATGAAGGGCCGGGAAAGGTCAACGGAAGTGCTGCGTTCAGTTATTCGATTCCATAACCAAACCAGTCCTGATTGGGTTGCTTGTGGTGGGCTAACTTACTAATTTTGATACAGTTATTGAGCCATGCCGTAGTGCAATGAAACGTGGTGTGATTCGATTGCATGTGGACTTTTAGAAATAGCATATATCATTTACCAGCCTTTCATGCGCTGTTACTGATTCAATATCAGTGACAGCGCATTTTTTGTTTAAAATATCCACATACCCGGCGAAGCCGGGCCGCCGATATTTGGTGGCGAATTCGATCCGCCCCCAGCCTGAATTTACAGAAGGCCCATTTCTGCAAATGTCCGCCCACGTCCGGCTTGTTTTAATGGTTGTCGGTTTAGTGAAGCTCGGTTCCGTGTGCGGTGATATGGACAACATGTTCCGCTGCCTCGTTATTCTGACCGGTGTGCTTATGGAATTTTTCCATTAGCTGACTGAGGAGCATATAAGCCCCCAGAGCGGTTTGACCATGTCTCACCAGTTCAAAAACAATGATGAGTGCTAGGCCGAACAGGACTGTTGAGCCGGTACCTGTGATAATGTGAGTTGCTTTCACTTTGCGGATTTTCTGTGTCATTGCGGATAAAGTTTTCATCTGTTTTCCCCTCTTGTTCCTTAGATTTTCTGAGCCACCTGAGTGATTCGTTTTTGGCCGTGCTATTTTTTGTGTCGTGCCTGTTCCTTGAGTTTCCGTCGCCCCTTCGCCATAGAGAGGGGCACGAAACTCAAGGTTAGGCACGACCGGCACGGACGAAAACCAAGCTGAAGATAGCCGTAGCGCCGATTGACTGACTGGAAAGACGCAGGGTGGCATGACAAAACGAAGTGGTCTTCAAGGACGATCAGAAAAATTGGGGGCGACCTTTAGGGGGAACCGATTTTTGTGTGAGGAACAAAGAAGATTGGCGTGACACCCGGCGGCCGGGAAGGAAGGAAAGGAGGAAGCAAGGATGCTATTCAGATAAGATTGATATAGGACGTATGCCAGGATGTGCTGACTCGCAACAATAATGAAGGTGTTCTGGTGTTGATTCGTATCACCATCAAACCTGACGGATATATCCATGAAATGGCATTGACACTAACAAGCACCGGGTATATTTTTCGTAAACAAAAAAAATTTATCGCAGACCAAAAAATGCTGCACCTAACAAGAAATGAGTAATAATCGCATGGTAAATACTCCGCTCTTCACCGAAAATCCCTTTTGTGGCAGCAACAGTGATCAGCATTACCGACTCTTGGTGGATAACAGTCACGGTATTATCTACGAGCTGCTCCCTAATGGCTATTTCAGCTTTGTTTCCCCCAGCTGGACCAACGAACTTGGACATGATCTGGCAGATGTTGTTGGACATGATTTCAGGGAATTTGTTCATCCTGATGACATAGCCCCCTGTGAAACCTTTATGTACAGGACTATGGAAACCGGAGAAGTTCAGAGGGGGGCCGTCTACCGTGTTTTTCATGCCGATGGAAGTATTCGCTGGCACCGCTCTAATATTGTTCCCTGTTATAACCAGCAGCATGAGATTGTCTCCTTTGTCGGTAATGCTGTGGACATCACAGAACATATTCATTACGAGGCGGAGTTGAAGCAGCGAAGTGACGAACTGTCGATAATGAATCTCACCCTTGAAAAGCGTATCGAAGAAGAAACGGAACGGCGCATAAAACTGGGAATGATCAATGCGCGCCATGCACGTCTGGCTGCTATGGGAGAGATGGTTGCTGCTATTGCCCACCAGTGGCGGCAACCGCTTACCGCTGTGAGTGCCCTGGTGCAAAATGTCCAGGTAGCATACGACAGTGGTCGTCTCAGTGAAGAATTCATCCGCAAAACTGTCGATACTGCACTCCGGCAATGTGCCTTTATGTCTGATACGATTGATGAATTTCGTGGACTATTGCTTCCTGGGAAAACCGCAGTGGCTTTTGTGCTGAACCACGAAATCGAAAAAGCACTTGATCTGATCAGGCCGCAGCTGGCAAACCACGGCATAACTGCTACCGTATCCGGCAAAGATAACTCTGAGGTGACTATTCACAGCTTTCCGGGGGAATTCAAACAGGTCATACTTAACCTGGTCAGTAACGCCAAGAGA
>CAIYZD010000484.1 GCA_903930585.1 uncultured Geobacteraceae bacterium
CATGACAGGCATTTCCAAATCCATTAGAATCAAGTCAACGTGATTGTTCGCAAGAACCGAAAGGGCCTCCTGTCCGCTGCCGGCCAACAGCAGGTTGCTGAAATTACTTGAGAGAATGAGCTTCAACATTTCCCGGTTCATTTCATTGTCATCTACAATCATGATGTAGGAGGTGGAATTCATTGGTGCCTCGCTATATATAAGACATCTATACATAAAATTTGATCAACCAGAGCCATAACTGTATATCGATAATAAATTCCAATGGCAATAGTTAATTCTCCTTATGCTCAGCTATTTTCTTAGCAACTTTGTTCAGTACCTCTCGCATCTGATCAAGATTATACGGGTAGATAGACCTTGAATATTGACCCGTTACCCGGTTCGCTGAATAGTTGCAAGGCCCCCGTGTGGGCAGTGATGATACCGAGTACCGCCGACATGCCCAGGCCTCTGCCGGTAAACTTGGTGGAGTAGAATGGCTCAAAAATGCGACGTTTCGTTTCCTCGTTCATACCACATCCGCTATCTGTTATCTCCAGACAGGCATAATATCCCGGAGGAATCAGCGTGCCGAGATGGTCTTTCTCCCGTTGTTCCGCAGTGACTGATATTCTGGTTAATGCTACGTTTACTTCTCCCTGAACGCTACCAATTGCTTCCGAAGCGTTGATTATCAGATTCATGACAACTTGCCTGATCTGGTTGGCATCCACTTTGACGGGGGGGAGATCCGTTACCAGAGTCGACGTGATAGCCACATTCTTATTGATGGTCGCTTTCAGCATCGTAACCATTTCAGCTATCAGTTCGCCGATGTTTACTTCTTTCATGACAAACTGTTCTTTCCCGGCATAGGCAAGCATTTGGCGGCAGAGTTCTGCGGCACGCTGTGCGGCTTTTTCAATTTCGGGAATATGATTGACGGCATTTTCACGATCCATCTCTGCCAATGTGCAACGTCCGACAATGATGGCCAGGATATTGTTAAAATCATGGGCGATGCCCCCAGCCAGCGCGCCAAGGCTTTCCAGTTTCTGAGCTTGGAGCAATTGTTGCTCAAGTATCTGTTTTTCTTGCTCGGTTTTTTTCAGTTCACTGAGATCACGGACTATTGTTGATGCACCAACAATAGTTCCTGATTTGTCGATGATTGGGGAAATGGTGACAGAAACGGGGAAAACCTCCCCGTTATTCCTGATGCGAATAGTATCGTTTTGTTGGATATTCTCACCGAGCTCAATTTTACTCAGAATACCAGACTCTTCGGCAAGTCGATCCGGTGGCATGAGTCGGGCCATGGAATGACCAAGCATTTCAAGTTGTGTGTAGCCGAACATTTTTTCGGCGGCTGGGTTCCAACTGGTGACAAGTCCTTTCAGGGTTTTACTGATAATGGCATCAGTTGTTGAGGAAATGATTGCCGCATACTGGCTCTGTTGCTCTTCCGCCTGTTTGCGTTCGGTGATATCTTCAAGTATCCAGATAGAACCTTTACTCAGATCTGAAGGGTCAACGGCTCTGCCGTTATATCTGGCCCACATATGAGAACCATCACCACGGACCAACTCCTGCAGGGTAATAAACTCATGCCCCTGGGCAATTATAGGATAAGCTTCTTTGTCAAGTTGCTCATAAGCTTCTTGTGAAGGATATAATTTCCGGGAAAAATCTCCCTCCAGTTCAGATTTGGGATAGCGCGCAATCTGCGCCATCTTTTCATTTATCCAGACAAGTCGCCTGTCTACCAACAGGCAAATGCCGACCGGTGAGTTGTCAAGGATAACTTGTTGTTCACCCATGATCCGTAATAATTGCTCACGCGCTTTTTTTTGTTCTGTAATGTCTTCAAACATCACGAAAACTTTGTTTAACACCGTTATGCCAAAGATGATGGTATCTTTGACCGACCCATCCATACAGGTGACCCGGTACTCTTGGCGTGGGATTTCACTTTTTTCAGCCATTGCTTTTTCAACAAGCCCCATCCATTGGGCGACAACTTCAGCACGGTATGATTCGTCAGGATAGGCCTTGTGCCACCATTGTTCCATATCAGGAAGATCTTCAGGTACATACCCGAATGTTTCAATGGCCCGCTGATTAAATCCCTCTATAGTCCCATCCTGACTGACTATAGCCATGGAGACCGGGCTCAGTCTTATTATTTCTGAAAGGAGCTCTTTGCTTTCCTGAACCAGCTTTTCATTATCTTTTCGTTCCGTAATGTCCAGGAGCGTGACGAGAACTCTCGACAAATTGCCCATCTGCGCGGGTGGTACTGCCAGGTAGAGGTCGAGCAGAAGTCGTTCACCCTTACTATTTAATACCGGTATCTCGGCTTGAAACGTGCTTCCCCCTTCAGCAAGAATGATCAGTTCCTCCTTGAATATCTGCAGGGAATCATCTGTGAAGTAACTCGATAAATCCCTGACAAAACTTTCCCGGCTCTCAGCCCCCACCAGCTTAATGCTTTGCTGGTTCACTTCACGTATTGTGGCGAGAGCGGCCATATTTTTTAGTTCATCAGGGTGATGACCAAAGTAGGAACGAAAATCCGTTACCCCATCCCGACGGAGTTCTTCAATGCGACTTTTGACACGGGAGAAATCCTCTTCCAATATGGCGACCGGTGAATTCTCGAAAATGGTACGAAATCTTGATTCACTTTGACTCAATGCTACTTCCGCTTGTTTGTGCTGTTCTATTTCCAGACGCAGTTCGTTGGTTCGCTCTGTTACGATGACTTCCAATTCCTCTTTATGGTCTTTAAGCTTTAAGGTCAATTTTACCAGATAGGAGAGCAAGAACCCCAGCAGCAGTCCCACTCCAGCTTCGACTCCTACTCTTTTAGGTTCATTCCATCCTTTAGAAGGAGCTACACTCAATTTCCAAGAATTATTCGGTAAATCAACAGACTGCTCAACCGGATCAATGAGTGCGGTGGTTGAAGAAGCGGCAATAATCTGTTTTTTACCGGTATCAGGATGAATGCGCCAAAGTTCATAGTTTAAACCTCTGCTCTGCAGTTGTGAAAGATTGGCTGGTTCAAGCGATTCCGGGAAGCGCATCATTACAACGGTAAACCCCCAGAATATTTGTTTGGGACTATCTGAATGCAGATAAACCGGCATACGCCCTACGGCACCGAGGCCACCCTGAAGCAGCTCAAACGGGCCGGCGAAGGTAAGTTTTCCGGTTTTTTTGGCAATGACCGCCTCTTTTGACCGTTTCGGATCATGTAACTGGTCAAGTCCGATGACTTTTTCATTGCCCTTTAACGGCACTATTTGAGTAACAATGCCATCCGGAGCAAGTTGAAAATTAGACACTTTCGGATACAGATCAAGCATCTCCTCGCCGATAACATCAAAGTTTTTAACAATGCCATTACCTTGACGTACCAGAGCAGCGAGGGCGTGTGTAGACGATAAGGCTCGTTCAATGGTAATCTGTATGGCATTGGCATGATCAACTGCTATATTTAAAACCTTGGAACGCTCAGTTTGGAGGCGATAGCCTTCATAGTTCCAGATTAGAGCTAAAGCTAAACTTGACGAAATAATGAATGTGACGAAAGCATAAGGAACTTTTCGACGATTACGCTCGGACAAAAAGAGAGCCTAGTAAGTTTGGACGGCTTTTTCAAAAGACGGACTTTTGTATAAACCTGGGCGCGGAAAAGATCGTGCTCCGAGTAGTCGCTCAAACGGGCCGCAATCTGGCGCATCACACCTTCGCTTGGC
>CAIYZD010000485.1 GCA_903930585.1 uncultured Geobacteraceae bacterium
ATGCTTTTCCCCCTATAGGGGGAAAAGCATAGGGTCTGTTTCTGCTTTTTCGTAAACTGTCGTGCATAGCGGGTCTTTCTGCTGATTTTGTGTTTCAAAAATATCCTTTCTACGGATAGAAAATATCCTTTCTACGGATTTCATAAAACAAGCTTTCAACGGATAAAAATATCCTTTCAGTGGATAGTTAATATACATATATATTAGGCAGTTACTTATTATCTGTAAACTTACGAACGAGACTAAACGAATAGTCGCCCTTGCCTTTCTTGATTACTTCAAATGATTTTAGATAACTTGGTTTAAGGCGAGTTAATGCCTGTTTGATTGTATCCCTGTTTTTAAAATCAACTTCCGTCAAACCCAGCAGATTTTTAAGGGTATCTTGTTTAAAAACATTACCTGTATTTTGAACAAGAAACATATAAAGTGCTTGCGTAATGCCATTGAATGAACATAAGCGGGTGTAATTAATTGTCCACTGTGTCTCGGTATTTATTAACTGGAATAGTGCTTCTGAAATCGTAATTATAACCTCATCACCGTCGATTACGCATTTTCTAAGGTAGTGCTCGTTATAACTACTATAGACGCCTTTCCTCGTAATTTTGAACGCAACTTGATACGTCCTGAGCCGTTCTAATGTCTTTATCAAAAGAGCTTTGTCGTTGTGGTTTATGTAATGTTTTAAAATAAAGCTTAATGACGTTACAATTGACAATAACGTTTCCTGCTGTCCGTTCGGGTGCTTCTTGGACGGTGGAGTATTCATTATTGACTTTGCCGTAAGGTGTTGGTTGTCAAAAATATGTTGTATAATGGCAATTAGACATATCATATCTGCACCAGTAATTGTCTCGATAGCCGATGCTATGGCTTCACCATTACTGAACTTTTTAACATATACCCACCCATCTTCTTTAATGACTCGCTTTTTAGTCGTTTCGAACATTAAGTATCTGAGAAAATCCTGATGTGTTCTGAATTCTTCATACAATTCTGGGTATTTCATACATTACCTCGTCTTGAAACATTGGTTACTGGTTCTTCAACTCTTCTTTTCGCTTTCCGTGGTGCTGGTTCTGGAACAACTGCAGGTGTCAATATCCCGCCTTCCGCTCTTCGCAACCATGCTTCAATTGGTGTTCCGTAATTCGATTTGCTAACCGTAAATTTGACAAAACTTTTACGGTCTTCGTTAGCGATTCCACGCTTTTCGGCTTCTGGTTCGCTCATTACTGCGAGGTTAGCTTGCCAGCGGATGTTGTCCGTGATTGCTGAACTGCCACGGCTTGCACCTTGTTCGCCACTTCCAGCCGTGAGTGCCGCCTTGCTGGTATGGTGCAAAAATATGATTGCACAGCCCGTTGTGATTGCCACGTGTTCGAGAGCTTGGATTACACGGGTCATCTGCCCTGAGTCGTTCTCGTCGCCACTGTGGAAGCGTCGGAGGGTATCAATGACGAGGAGCCGTGTTCCGGTCGCATAAGCAATTAGAATGTCTTGCCACGCCTGATTTAAAATGTCTGGCGTTGTTCCGACAACAGGAATTATCTGGGCGTTTTCCGCCATCAGTTTTTGAACTTCTACAGGTAGTGATTGACCGAGGGAATATAGACGGTGGTTGATAATATCGGGAGTATCTTCACCCGATAAGTATACGCATTTACCGACAGTTTTTGTCTTTAATACGCCGGTATTGTCATAACCGGAGCTTACTGCTGACAAGACTTGAAGGGCAAAAACACTTTTTCCCGTTGCGCCAGGCGCAACGATTGCACCGATAGTTCCCGCCTTCATTGAACCAAACACGAAATCGAGCGGTATCGGTTTAATTCTAAAAGCTTCTGTAATATTTACTGATTTAAACGTTTCCATGTGAGCATCCTCTCTCTGGTTTAGAAGAAAGGATGGAGGCGGTTGGTGGGCATCCGTATTGTGTTAAACCGCCTCTGCAAATTCATTGCACCGTCGTGATAAGCTTCAAAACCTATCACGTAAACTACACAACCATTTTTCAGGCTGTCCTTCATTTCTTCTATATTGTTATGCGGTTTTTCGGAACAAATCTAAAAGGTGTGTATTTTTCACCACAAGTTCCAAAAAGTTGTTATTGGGTGGCTCCTCGTTCTGCTATGCCTTTGTATAAAGACGGTGCAGAGGGTCGCCGGTGTGTTGCTTAGAACAACGACAACTGAACGCTTGTATCTGCGAATCGAACCGGTTGCTTGTAGCTCTTCTTCACCTTTGGTGCGTCGTTGAACATGTATTCTGCAAAAGGCAGCATTACATTATTTGGGTCGTTTGACTGGTCAACACGCCGTCTGATAAGGTTCTTTAGGGACTGAGGCGAGTAGCCCATGTTTTCTGCAAAGGTCTTAAAAGTCCCGCCATTTTCGACATGGTCAATTGCTGAAATCAAGATTGCGTTGAACATTGGCGAGTTTTTAAATGTATCAACTTGCAATTCATATAAGGTTTCTTCGTGGCGTTCGATTATCTGTTGTTCGATACATGGCGTTGAAACTTCAAAGCCCGTCTCGGCTACTAATTGTTCGTAGCTGACTTCACGATAACTATTGCTGTATTTACTTTCTTCGCCATCAAAGTTTAGTTCAAATTTGATTGCATTTAATCCGTCAACCAGTTCTTGTTCTTCCAGGTCTTCTTCCGGTGTGCGGTTGTGACTTACTGCAACAATGTAGTTATCAGGATTATATGCCTGACGGATTACCGTTGTTCTCACGTAAGGATAATAAGGCAGGTCTTCTGGATACTCTGCGGAGGATTCATATTCGCAAAGTGCGATATAAGAAACGCTCGCTAAATCCTCTTTCTTATCTTCAGATAACCATCCAAAAACCTTGTAAATTGCAATATTGATTAGTCTCATTAATTCTATTGTCTGTTCAGTAGTATAAGTTGTCATTTGGTTTGTCTCCCTGTGTGTTAACTAATCTTCCATAGTCTTAATATACGCTCATTTATCTAATTAATCCAGAAAAATCTGCTGTGATTACGGGCACTTACGCCGGTTTGTTATTGACAAAAGAGCCGTTAATGAGATATCAAACGATAAGGAATGACCGAAGAAATGAAGGGATATTTTAGAGGGAAGGTGAAAAGTAACACGAAAAAATAGTTTGTAACACGATTATTCCCGCTGACAGATTTACGATTAAGGGAGTGGTTTTGGGTCTGACGGAAGATTTTGGAAGGTCTACGGCAAGAAACATTTTGATAGAATCTAAGATAAGAAACTGATTTTAGATGTGATGGTGGGAGGTAGGTCTAAGGCAAGAAACATTATCGGTACCGCTGCGGCGGTACCGATCCGTTAAAAGCAACTGCAAGAAACTGATTTTGTGGCTGGTCGTGGTCAAGGTGGGGCAAAATCTGTGGATGGTGAAAGTGCTCCCATCATACTCAAATGACGTCGAGAATGCATTTGACACAACGAAATGACGTCGAGACGTGCTTTCGGTACACGAAAGTGCTTCGACAAGTGTTTATAGGCTGATATATCTTACTCAATGACAATGGGCGGAAGCGTAGCGAGCCAGAACATGTTGCCGTTGGTTTGCTCGCCGGCTTGGTTCTCGTTCGATGTCGGGGTAAGGTGTTGACCTGGGATAACGTGAAGGAGGTTATGTGCACACTTTTACACGGATGTGCTGGGGTGCACATCCATATTATGAAAAAAGACCTGTAAGCCAGATACTGTCTTGGTGCACACGTTCTGCAAAATAAAATCAGCAAAACTCCCAAAGTGTGCACAATGGGTGCACAAAAAAATAGAGGCTTAAACCTTTTCGGCTTAAACCTCTGTTTTTTATGGTGTTTTTTGGTGGGCACAATCGGGATTGAACCGATGACCTGCCGATTAAGAGTCGGCTGCTCTACCAGCTAAGCTACATGCCCAGTACTTACTGCAAATTGTACGTTAACAAATTA
>CAIYZD010000486.1 GCA_903930585.1 uncultured Geobacteraceae bacterium
ACCATCGACACCCGTGCGCCGGGCCAGGGAGGCGACGGCACAGCGCCGACGATAACGGGCATATCTGACGACAGCGGGGTAGCCGGCGACTTCATTACCAAAGACACGACGTTGGTCTTCCATGGTAAAGCCGGAGCGAACGACGTGGTTACGGTCAAACTTGATGGTGCAACGCTCGGTACCGCCACAGCCGATGGCAATGGTAACTGGAACTATGATTACAGCGGCACACCGCTTGCGGACGGCACCTTTGCCCTGACCGCGAGCACAACCGACGTTGCGGGTAACAGAGCAACGGCTACGCAAAATATTACCATAGATACCCGTGCACCGGGTCAAGGCGGCGACGGCACTGCTCCCGCAATTACGGATATCATTACGGACAGTGGAGTATCGACCAACTTCAACACCAACGACCCGACAATTTCAATCGGCGGTACCTGGGATCGTGGTAATGGCGGGAATATCTCTGTGACCTTCAATGGGCGCACCTACACGCTTGGTACCGACGCACAATTGACAAGCATCGGCAATAGCTGGAACCTTGACGCCCAGAGCATACCGCTTGCCGATGGCACCTACACCGTCACGGTCGCGCATGTCGATATCGCGGGCAACAAGGCTACTGTGAGCCAGGATATCGTAATTAATACCCAGACGGTTGTTCAGGGTGGCGATGTAGTTCCAACCGGTTCAACCACAACAGATATCCCGGTGGTTATTCCACCTGCTTCCGTTGATACGTCACTGCCACAGCCGGATGTAATAAATAATACCACTATCGCTTTTACCGATAACCAGTTGATGGTTGTCACCGCACCGCCACCACAGGAGGTTGCTACCAACCAGACGTTGTCGTTTGGGCTTCCGCAAGGGATTTTCAGGCAAACGGATCCTACGGTTTCGGTGCAGGTTGTAGCTACCCGGGTTGACGGCAGTCCTCTTCCCGAATGGCTTACATTTGATGCCGCAAGCGGTCGATTTACCGGTACTCCGCCGCTAAATGCGAGTGGCGCTATTGATATCAAATTGACAGCCCAGGATCAGGTGGGCAATGTTGCCTCTACACAGTTTGTTCTGAGCATTGTCGATGCTAAATCTCAAGGTACAACGCGCTCCACTGCCGATGTCTCTCCGTCCGTTCCGGCATCTCAAGATCAGATAACGAATGGTCAACAGGGTGGAGACAGCGGTATTCCGCAAATTGTCACGCAGGTAGGGGGAATTGTCATTATCGGCGGTAGCGACGCGTCGTTGGGAGATCAGGCTCTGTATCTTGTTAAATCACCGACTCAGCAGAGCATTGTTACCAACGAAACGGCGTCATTCAATCTTCCCTCAGGTATTTTCAGGGACAGCGATCCAAATGCCAAAGTCACAGTTGAAGCAACCATGGCAGATGGCAGTCATCTGCCGGAATGGCTTTCATTCGATCCGGAAAGTGGACGCTTCAGTGCGAAACCGCCGAAGGATTCAGCCGGAATACTCGATATCAAGTTGATTGCCCGGGATCAGCTGGGAAATTCAGTATTCACTCAATTCAAACTGACTATTGAAGAATCGAAGGAAAGCCCGCTAGTCCCGAAAAACAGTGGTCAGCCGGATGATACGACAGATGCTACGGATGACAAACCGGTAACGGATCAGTCACCTTCTCAGCCTCATTCTGATCTTCGCGATGGGAAAACATCACAAAAGGTGGTAATGATGAATACGCTGAAAGGGCGACCGTCACTGGCAGACCAGATGACAGCACAATCCCAGCGGGGCAGAGACGGCGGTATTCTCAAAGCTCTGGAAAGTGCCGTCGCACGTAAAAGCAAGGCCGCCTGACTATTTATAATAATTTGAATGTATAAAGAAGGAGTGTATCGCATGAAATATATGTCGACGTGGGCGGTGATCAGCGCCATTTGTGTCCTCTCAGCCGGGTGTGCTGTAACTACGCCGAAACTTTCGGAGCAGGATATTGCCGGCAGGATCGCCACTGACCGTGAGGTAATGTTCAAGGATCAGGAACCTCTGGTAGCCCCGATTACGCTTGAAGAAGCCATGGCCCGATCGATCAAGTATAATCTTGATCATCGTCTTAAGATTATGGAACATGCGATCTCTCTCAGGCAGAGCGATTTGACGACCTTTGACATGCTTCCCCGGCTTGTCGCTGCAGCCGGGTATACCGAACGGGATTCCTACAACGCTTCCTCCAGCATGAACGTGGCAACCGGCCAACAATCGCTTGCTCCCTCAACATCACAGGACAAGGGACATTTCAACGGCGATCTTACGCTTACCTGGAACATCCTCGACTTTGGCGTTAGCTACTTTCAAGCCAAACAACAGGCAGATCGTGCCCATATCCTGAAAGAGCGTCGCCGCAAGGTTATTCATTCGATCATGCAGCAGATTCGTCAGCATTACTGGCTTGCTCTGGGTGCTCAACAGCTTGAAGGACGTTTTACCGCACTGTTACAGGACGTTGAGAAGGCGCTCAAAGATACGTCCAGCGTTGAGCAGGAAAAGTTGCGGCCTCCTATTGAAACCCTGACCTATCGCAAGACTCTACTTGAAATCATTAAACAGCTCGAAACATTCCGGGATGAGATGGCCCAGGCCAAGCCCCAGCTTGCCACGCTTATGAACCTCCCCCTTGGCCAATCCTTCACCATTGTTCCGCTGGCATCGCTGCTTATGCCTAAAGGACCCGACGCCGTGCAATACCTTGAAATCCGGGCGTTACTGCAACGGCCCGAGTTGATCGAGGCGGATTATAACGAACGTATAAGCGTATACGAAACCCGCAAGGCGATCGCCAGGATGTTGCCCGGCATTGAATTATCAGTAGGAGGTCATTCCGATAGCAACAGTTTCCTGGTGGACCAGCAGTGGATTGAAGGTGGAGCACGGCTTACCTGGAACCTGATGAACCTGATCAGCGGGCAAAGCCAGTATAAAATCGCCACGGGTCAGGTCGAGATAGCGCAGGCGCAGCGTCTCGCCCTCAGCGTGGCGATCCTCACGCAGGTTCACGTTGCATACCAGAATTTCTATAGTCGCAAACGGCAATTTGAACTGTCGGAGCAGTTGCAGGATGTGGATACCCGTATCCATGAGCAGACGATGAACCAGGCGATGAGCGGTTCACAAAATCGCCTGAACGAGATTCGCTCGGCAACGTCAGCTCTTATGGCAGAGTATCGCAGTTACCAGAATTATGCCTCACTTCAGAATGCCTGCGGTCAAATTGTTGCCACTCTTGGTGACGATCCTTTGCCTGAAACAATTGCCTCCCACGAAATCAAGGCCCTGACCGGAGAGATCGGCGCACGACTGAATGCACCCGGCGCGTTATGTGCTCCCACGGCAACTGGTTACAAGCCTGTTGCTGCCGCCAAAGCTGTTCCCGCAGACGAGGTTGTTCATCGTGCTCCCGCAGCGGCAGCGGCGCCGGTTCAAACAGTTCAGTCCGTTGAACAGCCGGCGCCGGATATTTCGGGTGCGACTTCAGCCGCATCCACTCCTGCCGTGGCGCCGGCTCCACCGCCAGTCAAAGCATCATCCACCGCCAAACGGCCCGACTCCATGTCATTTGCGCTGGAATTCGACAGTGGGCAGTCGGACATCACTCCGGATCATTATGCCCGGCTGAAGAAACTTGCCGACTATTTGAAAGAATGCCCTGAAGTAACCGGAGAGATCACGGGACATACCGATAATGTCCGTTTTCCCGACAAGAGTATGGATAACCTTAAACTATCCCAGCTTCGGGCCGACAATATTCGCTTATATCTCATAATTACCTACGGTATCGATCCGAAACGTATTTCCGCCAGGGGGTATGGATCAACAAAGCCGGTGGCTGACAATAATACCGAAGAGGGCAAACGGAAAAACCGTCGTATAGGAGCAAACTTCAGATGTATAGAGAAGTAACGTATGGCCGTATTTAGCGCAAAAGGATCCAAATGAAATTATCGTACATCATGACCGCCTGTTCTC
This sequence comes from uncultured Geobacteraceae bacterium, assembly GCA_903930585.1. Classification (GTDB taxonomy): domain Bacteria; phylum Desulfobacterota; class Desulfuromonadia; order Geobacterales; family Pseudopelobacteraceae; genus JACRCG01. The sequence continues at coordinate 4,000 of CAIYZD010000486.1, forward strand.
GCATTAATCGTATTAGTTGCCGGACAGCCGTACTGCTGGTGTTTCTCATGGCTCCACTTGCTACGGCTGCTCAGGAAAACCCCTTTGGTAACAGGATTCGTGCCCAGCTCACGGCGTATCAGCAAACGACACTTTCCTCCGAAATTGCAGCGAATATCTCGAAACTGCCGTTGCGCGAAGGGGAGCCTTTTGTAAAGGACCAGTTGCTGGTCGAGTTCGACTGCGCGCTTCTGAATGCCCAGTTAAACAAGGCGGACGCAACTGCCGAAGTTGCTCGTCAGGGGTTGAAAGTCAGTAAACGGCTGGAAGAGTTGAACTCGATCAGCAAACTTGAGGTCGATCAGGCTACGGCCAAAGTAAAGGAAACCGAGGCGGAACGGGAAGCGATGAAGGTGAACGTGTCGAAGTGTTCTCTCTCGGCGCCATATCCTGGCAGAATTGCCAAGCTGCATGTCGATGCCTTCCAGTATGTCACTTCAGGCAAACCTCTCATGGATATTCTGGATACAAGCCGCCTGGAGGTTCGCCTGATCGTTCCGTCCGGATGGCTTGCGTGGCTGAAGCCGGGTGGCCGGTTTTCGATCCAGATCGAGGAGTTGGGACGAACCTACCAGGCACGAGTTGTCAGACTCGGTGCCCGCATTGACCCGGTGAGCCAGTCTTTGCCGATAACCGGTGAAATAGAAGGAAACCATGGGGAACTTCTTCCCGGCATGAGTGGATGGGCAAGCTTCAGCAAGGCGAAGCGATGAACGAGAATGCCGAAAGTCAGGTAATCGGATTAAGCATTCTTGTACAACTGTCCAGGCGCGTCAGAGAGGCCGCAACGCCTGAAGAGATAGGATTTATTGCCGTCAATGAGAGCAAACAGCTGCTTTTGTATCGTCAGTCCGCTCTCTGGATCTGCGGCAAAGGCATTACGACGGTTTCGGGCATACCGGATCCGGATCGAAGCTCGCCATATGTGCAATGGCTTACGGAATGCTGCAAACGCTGGCAATCACGGAAGAGTTGCAGCTGCAGTACCTCGGAAGATTTTTCCGGCGAGCTTGCCCGCTCATGGGACGAATGGGCGCCGTTGTATGCGGCAATAGCACCTCTTACCTCAAAAAGTGACGGCTCGCTTGGCCTGCTGGTCCTTTTTCGTGAAGATCCCTGGAATGAACAGGAGCTGGCGCTGCTGAACGAAGTGGCCTCCATTTACGCGCACGGTTTTACGGCGCATGCGCGGAAAGGCGGTTTTTGGAAAAAGATCAGAAATAACGCGGCGTCGACCGGTGTTAAAACCGCTCTGCTTCTCCTGGCCGTGACCTCCCTGTTCTATCCGGTTCGCATGTCCGTTCAGGCTCCGGCCGAGGTTGTTCCGAAAGATCCTTTCGTCGTGAGATCTCCCCTTGATACGGTTATCGATAAGTTTCACGTCAAGCCTAACCAGGCTGTCACCCAGGGTCAACTGCTCTTTGAATTTGACCGGACCAACCTGAATGCAAAGCATGGTGTAGCCAGTAAGGCGTACCAGGTGGCGGCGGAAGAATATCGTCAGGCGGCCCAGACGGCTCTGGTAGATGACCGGTCCAGGGCTGAAATAACACCGCGTCGGGGGAAAATGGAAGAGAAGGCGACGGAGCTTTCTTTTTCCCGGCAATTATTGAACAAGACCGATGTGCGGGCACCGCGGTCAGGTATTGTGGTGTTTGGCGAACAGAGCGATTGGGTTGGTAAGAACGTTTCCATCGGAGAACGGGTTTTGACCATTGCCGATCCGAATCGGGTCGAGATACTGATACGACTCCCTGTTGCCGATGTGATAGATTTTGCCCTCGAAAATCCGGTACGCCTGTATCTCTCTTCGGATCCCCAGAACCCGTTGGACGGTATTCTGCGCTATGCCGCGTACAAGCCGGAAACAAGCCCGGCCGGAATAGCCGCCTATCGTCTGAAAGCAGATTTCGCCACAACAACCAAGCCGCCTCGGATCGGGTTGACGGGGACTGCCCGTATCTACGGCAAAAAGGTTTCGCTTGGCTATTATCTCTTCCGTCGTCCTCTGACGGCCTTTCGGCAGCGCCTCGGATGGTAGAAGCATTGCCACTCCCGCCGTTGCGCCAGGAGCTCGGGCTCTTCCCCGCACCGCCCGCAGAAAACGGTACCCCGGCCTGGACGCTGCACGATCCGCCAGCCAACAAATTTTATCTCTTGGGATGGCCCGCGTTTGAAATACTGTCACGCTGGAATTGTGGGTTCGTTCAGAGCGTCGTTGATGCGGTCAATGGGGAAACAACCCTGACCGTCACCGAACAGGATGTCCTTGGCATGATCACTTTCCTGGAACGGAATTTCCTGTTGCAGACAACGACGTCAAACGGAAACAAACGAATTATATCGGCTCAGACCGCCAGTCGCCCCGGATGGGCCCTGTGGCTTCTCAAAAATTATCTTTTCATTCGTGTTCCGCTGATTCAGCCGGAACGTTTTCTCAAAAAAACCATGCCGTATGTCGAATTTTTCTTTTCACGCCCGTTTTTTGCCATGGTTGTTGTCGCCTTGCTGACGGCTTGTTATCTGATTTCGCATCAATGGGACAACTTCCTGCACTCATTCTCGGCATATCACTCCCTGGAGGGAATATTGATTGTCGGTTGCGCTATACCGATTGCCAAAATAGCTCATGAGCTCGGCCATGCGTTTACCGCCCATCGTTATGGCTGTCGTATTCCCTCCATGGGGTTTGCGCTTGTCGTTATGACTCCCATGCTCTACACCGATACCAACGAGGCATGGAAACTAACCTCCCGCTCCCAAAGGCTTGCCATCGGAATAGCCGGTATCGCCGCAGAGCTGTTGCTTGCCCTGGCAGCGCTCTGGGCGTGGATTATGATTCCTGAGGGGCCGCTGCGGGGAGCCGCCTTTATTCTGTCAACAACAACATGGCTCATGACCATTGCACTCAATGCCAGCCCATTCATGCGCTTTGACGGCTATTTCATTCTTTCCGATTTTCTGCGGCTTCCCAACCTGCACCAGCGTTCTTTTGCCTTTGGCAGGTGGTGGCTCAGGGAATGGCTGTTCGGTCTTGGAATGCCGGCGCCGGAACCGGTGCCGGCACGGCTCAAGGTTTTTCTGATACTGTTCTCCCTGACGGTGTGGGTATATCGCCTTATCGTGTTTTTCGGCATCGCAGTAATGGTGTATCGTTACTTTTTCAAGGCGCTTGGCATCTTTCTGTTTGCAGTGGAGTTGGGATGGTTTATTGTTCTCCCCATGTATAAAGAAGTTTCGGTTTGGATAACGTTGCGCGACAAGCTCAGGATAAATCTGAAAATGCTCAGAAGTCTGCTGCTGCTGGCCGGTATTGTTCTGCTCGTTGTAGTGCCGTGGAAGGGTACTCTTCCTGCGCCTGCCGCACTTTCCGCAACTCGGGAGCAGCAAGTGTCGGTTCCCTTTGCATCGATGGTAACCCGTGAGTCAGCCGGTGATATGAAGAAGGTTCGCGCCGGAGAGACGCTCCTGCAACTCTCTTCTCCCGAAATGGATCAGCAGATTCGCCAGGTCAAAACATCTACGGAGGTTTCACAGTGGAAGGCGGCACAGCAGACGTTCGATGAAAAACTGCTCAGCCAGGGGAATATTCTTAACCGTCGTTTCGAAGCCGGTACTACGGAACTTTCAGGGCTGCAGGACGTTAAGGGGCAATTGACGCTCCGCGCCCCTTTTGACGGCATAATAGTTGCCCGCAACGATGAAGTTGCGCAGGGTGTGTGGCTGCCGCGTAAAGAACCGTTGTATGTGATTGCGGACACCGGCAGGAACAGAGTGGATGCATATGTCAACGAACGGGAACTGGAGCGGATCAGGGTTGGAGCTTCGGCACGATTCGTTCCCGATTCCCTTGAGTTCGGTGTTTTTACCTGCACGGTTGCAGAGATTGACCGGGTAAATCTTCCCGTTATCGACGAGCCGTTTCTGGCCTCAACGTTTGGTGGCTCCATTCCTTCCCGGAACGGCTCCCAGGGAGAGGCGATTCCTGAAATGCCGCTCTTCCGTATTCGTCTTGATGGCTGTTCTCCAGCCGGTGTGCCGCTTGTCAAGCTGAGGGGTGTCGCACATATTGAAGCGGAAAAACGAAGCACGTTGCTCGAATCAATTCGAAACGGGTATGCAGTGATCATACGCGAAATAGGTTTTTAGATTTGCACGCCGCAACTCCGGAGGATATATCATGAGTATAACAACTTATTTTCAGGTGTTTGGGTCCGGGTTGGTAGCCGGCATGTTAATTCTTGCCATTGCCAGAAAAATCAATTCCGGAGAGGAAATTGATATTATCGGGGCGTTCAGGAAGGTGTTTTCGCTGCTGTCGGGAACTTTCAGGCGATCATCTGCAAAAAATGAAAAACCTGAGGAAGCCGGTGACGTTTTACCGCATGTTGTCGATCCCCGCGAACAGAATCTGTACGATTCTGCACAAACGGTACGAAGTATCCTGATGTTGCTGGCAACGCATATCCAGCGTACCGACAAGGCGGCAAGCGATTCTTCACTTGTGCTCAGGGATGTGAAAAGCGCCATGAACACCATGGATATGCCGACTGACTTGAATGAGGCGCATTCACTTTTGGTGAAGGAAATTGATCGGGTGATTTCGAGTAACGCTGCTTTGAAGGGAGAGTTGGCCAAATCCCAGGCGGTACTGACGGAGCAACAGCACCAGATTGAAGATCTGCGTACGGCAGTTCGCATTGACGGCCTGACTCAGCTTGCAAATCGAAGCTATTTTGATGAAAAGCTGAATGAAATGATCGTATTGCACAAACGGTACGGAGATCCTTTTACTCTGATGATGATTGATCTCGATAACTTCAAGACGATTAACGATTCGTACGGGCACCCGGCCGGTGACAGGATTCTGAAAGGAGTTGCACTGAAGATCAAGGCTTCTCTCCGCGGAAGTGACTTCCTTGCCCGTTTCGGTGGGGACGAATACGCTTTGATTCTGATCAAGACCGATGTTGCGGCGGCAACGGAAGTAGCCTGGAAACTGTGTGAGGAGGTCCGGGCAAGCCGGTTTCTTCTCGATGACGCTACGCTTACCATGACGCTTTCCATCGGGGTTGCGGAGGCAAACGCCACTGACAATGATGAAACGTTGCTGAAACGCGCTGACGAGGCGCTGTATCGCGCCAAGGCAGCGGGACGTAACGGGGTATCGATTTCCGGTCAGGGATGATTTGAATTGAATCCGGAGTGAAAGTGGCGTGATTTTCATGCCACTTTCACTCCGGATATGTGCGGCTGACCCACCTTATTACACATTATTACACCTTATTTTTTGACTTCCCATCGCCTCCTGTGCTATAAATACCCACTTTTTTTCAGTTTGACGGTAAGAAAATCAAGGAGGTATCCGGACATGTTCAAAGGAAGCATTGTTGCCATTGTGACTCCATTCAAAAAAGATGGTGCGGTAGATTACGAAAAACTTCGCGAGTTGGTCGAATTTCAGATTGAGAACGGTACCGACGGCATTGTGCCGTGCGGCACCACCGGTGAAGCTTCGACGCTTGATTACGACGAACATCTGGCGGTCATAAAGACCGTGGTCGAGCAGGTCGCAAAACGTGTGCCCGTCATTGCCGGTACCGGTTCCAACTGCACCGCCGAGGCTATTGAAATTACCCGGAAAGCCAAGGAAACAGGGGCTGACGGAGCGCTGCTGGTGACACCCTACTATAACAAGCCGACTCAGGAAGGACTCTATCGCCACTACATGGCTGTTGCCGATGCGGTAGCGTTGCCGCAGGTCCTGTACAACGTACCGGGGCGTACCGGCATCAACCTGCTTCCGGAAACCGTTGCGCGTCTGGCGGAACATGCCAACATAGTTGCCATCAAGGAAGCGACCGGCTCGCTCCAGCAGGGTTCCGAAGTCATCGCCCTCTGTGGCGACAAGATCAATGTCTTTTCCGGCGACGACTTCATTACCTTCCCGATGATGGCCTGCGGCGCGGTAGGTATTATCTCGGTGCTGGCCAACATCATGCCGCGTACGGTTGCCGACCTGGTCGACGCCTTCTTTGCCGGTGATTTTGAAAAAGCGCGCCAGCTGCACCTCCAGACCCTGAAGATCGGCAGTGCCATGTTCATCGAGAGCAATCCGGTGCCGGTCAAAACCGCTCTTGAGCTGATGGGTAAAGCCCCGGCGGATGTCCGTTTGCCGCTCTGCGAACTGGGTGCGGCGAATAAGGCAAAACTTGCTTCGATAATGAAAGAATATCAGTTGATTTAATTCTATTTCTACCGCAGAGGGCGCAGAGTCTACAGAGCAATCAATATTTCCTTCAACAGATTCATGTTGTTTGTGATCAGATGATTCTTTGTTTTTCCTCTGCGTCCCTCCGCGTCCTCTGCGGTGAGACAAGAGGTTTTCTAATGATTAAAATAGCCGTGTGTGGTGCTGCGGGTCGGATGGGGCAGCGCATTATCACTTCCATTATTGAAGCCGAAGGAGCCGAGTTCTGCGGCGCCCTGGAACGTCCCGGACACCCTGCCGTCGGTCAGGATGCCGCGCTGTTGGCTGGTTGCGGTACATCGGGAGTACTCATCACCGACAACCTCAACGCCGTTGTTGCTGTCTGCGATGTGCTGATAGATTTTACTTCCCCAAAGGTGTCGCTCAAAAACCTTGAGGTGTGTGCGCTGTTCAAAAAGTCTATCGTGATCGGTTCCACCGGCTTTACCCCGGAAGAACGGGCTCTGGCGGTGGAGTTGGCCAGGGAGATCCCGGCCGTGCTGGCGCCCAACATGTCGGTTGGTGTCAACGTTTGTTTCAAGGTGTTAAAGGATGTGGCCAAAACTCTGGGCGATGATTTCGATGTCGAGATCGTCGAGCTGCACCACAACAAGAAAAAAGACTCGCCGTCAGGAACTGCCGTACGCATGGGCGAGGTTGTGGCAGAAGCGTTGGGGCGCGACTATAACAAGGTTGCCAACTACCACCGCGAGGGGATCTGCGGCGAGCGGACGAAAGAAGAGATCGGTATGCAGGCGGTCCGCGGCGGCGATATCGTCGGAGAACACACAGTCTACTTCATCGGAATGGGTGAGCGGATCGAAATATCCCACCGCGCCATGACCCGTGACATGTTCTCGCGTGGTTCGGTCCGAGCCGCCAAATGGGTGGTCTCCCGTCAGCCGGGACTGTATGACATGCAGGATGTACTGGGATTACGCTAAACGTTTGTGCCGCACGCCGCCGGAGGCTGTTTCATTACATCACCCCCGCAGCAAAAAGGCTGATTTACCATGGTTCACATAACTCCTGCCATACGTCACAGCATCACCTTCAGGATTACGGTGGCGCTCTCTGTTTTTGTCGTGCTGTTCCAGTCGGCACTGGCGATGCTTGCCCTGGTATATTTCAAGCGAGAGTTGAAGCAGACCATTACGGACCAGCAGTTCACCATGCTGACGGTGATCGCTCAGAATATCGATCAAAAGCTGAAAAGTTCCCAGAAAATAATTGTCGAAGTTTCCCGGTATGTAACTCCCGAGATGATCAGGGACAGCGATGCGGCGCAACGTTTTCTCGATTCCCGCCCCGGTACCAAAAATTCATTTGACAACGGGTTATTCCTTTTTGCCAGGGACGGAAAGATTATTGCCGAATCCCCCTTTCGCCCCGGTCGCCGCGGCTGGGACGTTTCCTTTCGGGAATACTACAAAAAAACGATGGCAACGGGGCAACCGGTAATTTCGGAGCCGTACGTTTCAACGCACACTCCCGGTGCACCGGCCGTGATATTCACCGCCCCGTTGAAAGATGCCGATGGCCGCATTACCGCTATTCTGGCCGGCAGTCTGAACCTGCTTAATAACAATTTCCTGGGGGAACTGGCCGGAACGCGCATCGCCGCCAGTGGCTATCTCTACCTGCTCAACAGTAACCGGATCATGATCATGCATCCGGACAAGTCACGGATCATGCATGTGGCTGTTCCGCCAGGTACCAACAAACTGCTGGACAGGGCGCTGCAGGGTTTCGACGGCTCAGGAGAAAATGTTAATTCGCTCGGGATACGCTCTCTGACCTCGTTCAAACATCTGACTGCCGCCGACTGGCTCATCGCGGCCAACTATCCTGTGGCTGAAGCCTATATGCCGATCTATCGGGCCGAGCGATATCTTGTTATTTTGCTGCTCATCGGTACGATGGTGGCCATTCTCGTGATCAGGCGGATCATGGTGCGCAATACCAGTACTCTGGTTCGCTTTGCAACCCATGTGCGGTCGATTGCGGCCAAGCAGGGGGAAGAACGGCTGTTTCACCATAATTCCAACGACGAGATCGGTGTTCTGGCTCAAACCTTTAATGACATGGTCCGGGATGAGGACAGCAAGAACAGTCAGCTCTTTTATTCCAGTACCCATGACGCCCTGACCGGTCTCTTTAACCGGGCATATTTCGACAACGAGATGGCCCGCCTGACGCGCGGGCGGCAGACGCCGATCTCGGTCGTGATCGCCGATCTTGACGGTCTCAAAATCTGTAACGACTCCCACGGACATGAGGCGGGCGATGCCCTGCTCAAGGCAACGGCTCTGGTTCTGACGGACTCTTTTCGTGCCGAGGACGTGCTGGCCCGTATCGGTGGCGATGAGTTCGGCGTGCTGCTGCCGGGAGTCGGGGAGGAACAGGTGGGACAGACCATGGAGCGTCTTAAGCTGGCCGTCAGCAAGATGGATCCGCCGATCACCGGCTTTCCGTTGTCCGTCTCATTCGGGAGCGCAACAACCGCAACACCCGATGGGCTCGTGGAAGCGGTAAAGCAGGCTGACCAACGGATGTACGGAGAAAAACGGGGTAAACGATCAATACTCTACCGGAGTTGACAGATCGCTTTCACATATTGAAGTACCATTACTACGCAGGAGGAAATTTGTGGCAAAAATTAACGACAACTACCTGAAACTGAAAGCAGGTTACCTGTTTCCCGAAATCGGCCGCCGTGTGCGTGCCTTTGCTGAAGCCAACCCGGCTGCCAAGGTCATCCGTCTCGGCATCGGTGACGTTACCCGCCCGCTGGCGCCGGCGGTCCTCAAGGCATTTCACGACGCCGTGGACGATCTGGGTACGGTGGAAAATTTTGCCGGGTACGGCCCGGAACAGGGGTATGACTGGCTGATCAATGCGATTATCGAGAAATCCTACAAGCCGCTGGGTGTGTCCCTGAAAACCGAGGAAATGTTTATCTCCGACGGTTCTAAATGCGACTGTGCCAACATCCTCGATATCTTTGCCATGGACAACATCGTTGCTATTGGCGACCCGGTCTATCCGGTTTACAACGACACCAACGTCATGATCGGCCGCACCGGCGATGCCGACGACAAGGGGTATTACAAGGGGGTCGTCTACTTGCCGTGCAATGAGGCCAACGGCTTCATTCCGGCGTTGCCGACCGAGAAGGTCGATATCATCTATCTCTGCTTCCCAAACAACCCGACCGGTGTGGTGGCCGGCAAGGCCGAGTTGAAGAAATGGGTCGATTACGCCAACGAGAACGGCGCGGTGATATTTTTTGACGCCGCTTACGAGGCGTTCATTACCGACCCCTCCATCCCGCACTCCATCTACGAGATAGAAGGGGCCAAGAAGTGCGCTATCGAATTTCGTTCGTTCTCAAAGACAGCCGGTTTTACCGGTGTCCGCTGCGGCCTGGTGGTCGTGCCGGAAGAGGTTATGGGCAGTACGGCGTCAGGCGAGGAGTACAGCTTCAACAAACTCTGGCTCCGACGCACCACCACCAAGTTCAACGGCGCCTCCTACCCGGTGCAGAGGGCCGCTGCTGCGGTTTACAGTGACGAAGGGTGGAAGCAGACCAGGGAGATCATCGATTATTACATGGAGAACGCCCGCATCATCCGCGAAGGGCTCACGGAAGCAGGCGTAACGATCTTCGGTGGCGTCAATGCTCCGTACATCTGGCTTAAAACACCGGCAGGTCTGACCAGCTGGGACTTCTTCGATAAGCTGCTGACCGAATGCAACGTGGTCGGGACGCCGGGGTCAGGTTTCGGGCCGAGCGGGGAGGGGTACTTCCGGTTGTCGGCGTTCGGGAATCGGGATAATGTGATCGAGGCGGTTGAGAGGATTAAGAAAAACCTGAAGTAAGATTGAGGAAGGGCGACCGATTGGTCGCCCTTCCTGCTTGAAAAGTTTTTTCGACAAAAGCTATCAATTTGAAGATAGCGATACCATACGCAAGCGAATGGCAACGCCTCTGTTCCGGCAAGAAATACCCTTTATTACAGTACAGTAACCTCAGACACATTTGCCGTTATTCCAGGTACGGTATTTCCTAACGTGTCAATTACGTTGACGGGAACACTGCTTAATGAAAAATCTACGGCGGCAGGTACCGCACCATTGGCTAATTGCAGAGTTATGGTCGCCACTTCCCCTGCTGTTATAACACCTGCGGCAATGGAACTTGTGACAACTATTTGCATTGTTCCGGATGTGGTGCCCGCCGCGGGTGTGTATGTAACGACTGGCGCTATAGTAGTGCCTGCGAAGGTGCCTGAGGGGGTGACGACGCTGGTTGCAACCGCGTTATTGACTGTGGCCGGGGTAACATTTGCCGGCAGTGTCAGGGTGAAACTTGCACCTGCGATGGCTTTATTGCCAAGGTTTCCGCTTAGGTTGACCTTAAGAACAGCAGTCGTTCTGACCGGTACCGATGTTTCGCCACCTCCGCACGCCGTAAGTATCAGAAGAGTCAGTGGAAAGAGTACGCTGAGCAAAATATGTTTATTCATGGAACCATCTCCTTGTTTTCAAGTATTGCCTTATTTAGCGATAAGGCGGGGGATATACAGGTTGTCTCACCACTCTCCAATTCCAATGCTTCGCCTCAAAATCATAATGACATCAGCAATATCTACCACGCCGTTTCCCTGTGGGACACCGTTGGTTGCAAGTGGCGCCACGTCATATCGAATCATCTCCTCAGGTGTCAGTAAAACTGTGCCTGAATGCCCCTGTAATGCCTTCAAAGCATCGACAATTGTGGGATTGGAAGTGGTGCCGCTATTGCCGTTATGCTTGACGGCGGTTGAGACAACAGTGCAGTTACCGGTTATCTCACCAGTGGTATAGATATTGCCGCTCAATGTGCCGTTACATCCGGTTACGGAGAGGATGCCGTAACCGGCAATCGGTGCGATGGTGAAGGAGACCGTAGTTCCGCTGTTTGCGGTTTGTGCTGCATCAGGAATCATTCCGCTGCCAGTTCCGGCTGATGGAGTGACGGTATAGCTGTTGATCGTCCATTTGGCGTACAGTGTCGTATCGGCTGTGATTGCCGTGGCGAAGACAAAGGGGGTTGTCAGAGCAACGTCTGAGTACCAGCCGGCAAACGTGTAGCCGGTTTTGGTCGGTGCGGCAGGTAAGGTCGCCGTCGAATTGTAGTTGACACTCTGGCTTGTTACCACGCTGCCGCCGTTGCTGGTGAAACTGACGGTATAGCTGTTGATCGTCCATTTGGCATACAGTGTCGTATCGGCTGTGATTGCCGTGCTGAAGGCGAAGGGAGTTGTCAGAGCAACGTCTGAGTACCAGCCGGCGAAAGTGTAGCCGGTTTTGGTCGGTGCGGCAGGTAAGGTTGCCGGCAAATTGTAGTTGACGCTCTGGCTGGTAACCGCGCTGCCGCCGTTACTGGCGAAGCTGACGGTATAACTGTTGATCGTCCATTTTGCATACATTGTGGTATCAGCTGTGATTGCCGTGTTGAAGGCGAAGGGTGTTGTCAGAGCGATGTCGGAGTACCAGCCGGCGAAAGTGTAGCCGGTTTTGGTTGGTGCGGCAGGTGCGGTTGCCGTCGAATTGTAGTTGACGCTCTGGCTGGTAACCGCGCTGCCGCCGTTACTGGCAAAGCTGACGGAATAGCTGTTGATCGTCCATTTGGCATTCAGTGTCGTGTCGGCTGTGATTGCCGTGGCGAAGGCGAAGGGGGTTGTCAGAGCAACGTCTGAGTACCAGCCGGCGAAAGTGTAGCCAGTTTTGGTCGGTGCGGCCGGTA
>CAIYZD010000487.1 GCA_903930585.1 uncultured Geobacteraceae bacterium
CAAGGCCGACCTGCTCGGTGCGTTTCCGACGTTTGAAGAGAAAGCCTGGGCACTCATCTCCTATCCGAGGGTGCGTCTCGGCAACGACAATCTGGGGCTTTGCAAGCTCCCCTGGGTAGACGTATTCAACCCGGAGTCAGCCACCCGGAAAGCAGACGGAGACATCCACATCAATCCGGCCTCTCAGGAGATTTACGCCGACTTTTTCAACGCCATGCTCGGCACCGATATGACCTGGCAGGAGATCTTTGCCCAGACCGATCGCGATATCAATCTGCAGCGAGTGATGAACGTCATGCGCTACGGCCGGGAAACCCCAAATTACGACTGGATTCCGGAGCGGGCCATCGGTCCCACCGACGATGCGCTCTATGAGCAGGAAGCTGACTACAACGACGGAGAGGTAGCGCGTATTCTGGAGATTACACCCGAAGAGGTTGCTACCCTGGATACGGCCCGCAAGCGTGAGGATTTGATGGCATACCGCCGGCAGGAGCTGCGCAAATTGATCGAGGTTTACTACACCGAACGCGGGTGGAACGCCAATGGCGTCCCGTATCTGGATACTCTGCATGAGCTGGGGCTGTGGGGTTTTCTGACAACCCAGGCGCAGGGAACGATCATGGCGTTACAGGAGTAATGACGGTAAGTGAGCGGATAATAGCCCCGGTTGTTATCCGCTCCATACTATCGCCGCCCACCACGCCGCTACCACCACCGCTCCGCTCAGCACTGCCAGCAGGAAGTTCAACAGTGCATCCGGCCGGCCCCGTCTCCCAACCAGACATTCCGCCCCCATCCCGAAAAATACGCCACAAATGAAGCCGAACAGGTGGGCTCCCAGGTCGGTCTGTTTCCCCTCGGTACCCAGTAGTGCCAGCAGCGCCAGGCCTGCCGCGACCGATATGAACCAGCGCCGCTGGAGACGCTGACGGTGGCGCATCATACTGATGGCCGCCAGGACGCCGACCGCGCCAAATACGGCGGTCGAGGCTCCGACCGACTGGTGATCCGGTGACTGTATCCAGGCATTGAGCAGGTTACCGGTGGTACCGGAAGCCAGCAACAGACTCCAGGCCAACCCCGATCCGAGTTCCCGGCAAAGCAGGATAATAAAGGTACCGCCGATAGTCAGATTGCTGATCAGATGCACCGGTCCTGCGTGCAGGGTCAGAGCGGTCACCAGGCGCCACCACTCGCCGCCCCTGATACGCGCCGCATGAGCGACGCCAAGTTCGTACAGGTCGAGCATCCCATGTCCTGGGAGGGAGATGCCGATGAGTGTCAGATTGTAAAATGTTGCCAGGAACAGCAGAACCGAAACTGTCGGCAGGGTGTTCTCGATCAGACGGCGTGGCGGGGGAAAAGCAGGTGGCCAGTTCCGGTTGGCCTCCTCAAACAGGCGGAGCTCCCTACAGGCACTTTCCATTTGCTGCTCCGGCACCAGCAGCTGCCACACTCCTCCGGCTGACTCGATACAGCACGGTATTGAACGGGAGTCCAGCACGAGCGCCCAGGAGCGTGCCCGCTGCCTGGTTAAAACGGTGTCGTATCGGCATGGGACTGCTTTCCAGGAGGCACCATCCTCGTTGCTATGTGTATCCGGAATATCCATTAATGGTACTATAACCACGAAGGTGACGAAATGCCATATTGATTCACACTCGTGTTGAACATTCGTTTTATGTGCCTATTAATTAGACAAGTTCGCCCCCCGCTTCTGAGCCTCAATAAAATAACCGCAATACTATTTGTATGTTACGTGAGTATCGTACATTGGCACGCCGCATGCTGTTAAGACACCAACAGAGCTGTTGCTCGACTATTACGGTGGTAAAGACACGGATGGGTCGACTTCTTACGTAATACTACTCATTCAGCTGACGAGGTGCATCATGGCAAAGCCTGACTGGTACGATACCGATAACTGTGAAACCCACGACAAGGGTGCGCCCAAGTTCTGCAAGAAATCAGAACCGGGAGAAGGAACTGAACGCTCCTGCGCCTATGACGGTGCCCGAGTTGTATTGATGCCGATAACCGACGCCATTCACCTGGTGCATGGTCCGATTGCCTGTGCCGGAAATTCCTGGGACAACCGTGGGGCCCGCTCCAGCGATTCACAGCTCTACCGTCGCGGTTTTACCACCGAGATGCTGGAGAACGACGTTATCTTCGGTGGCGAGAAGAAGCTTTACAAGGCGATTCTCGACCTGGCGGAACGGTATAAAGATCAGGCTCGGGCTATCTTCGTGTATGCTACCTGTGTGACCGCCATGACCGGCGATGACGTTGAAGCGGTCTGCACTGCAGCGTCGGCAAAAGTCGCACTGCCGATCATTCCGGTGAATACTCCCGGCTTCATCGGCGACAAGAACATTGGCAACCGACTGGCCGGGGAGATTCTCTTCAAGTACGTCATCGGCACAACTGAACCGCCGTTTCTGGGAGAATACCCGATCAACCTGATCGGTGAATATAATATCGCGGGTGATTTGTGGGGAATGCTGCCGCTCTTTGACCGACTGGGGATACAGATCCTCTCCTGTTTCAGTGGAGATGCCAAATTCGAGGAGTTGCGCTACGCCCACCGGGCCAAGCTCAATATCATTATCTGCTCGAAATCACTGACCAATCTTGCCAAGAAGATGCAGAAAACCTATGGCATGCCCTATCTGGAGGAATCGTTTTACGGCATGACCGATACTGCCAAGGCGCTGCGTGATATTGCCCGCGAGCTGGACAATATCGTCAACGGCCTGGAGAAGCGGGTGATGCAGGATCGGGTGGAACGCCTGATCGAAGAGGAAGAAGGTAAATGTCGCGCGGCTATCGCACCCTATCGGGCCCGCCTTGAAGGGAAGAGTGCCGTACTCTTTACCGGCGGCGTCAAAACGTGGTCTATGGTCAATTCGCTGCGCGAATTGGGGGTGGAAATACTGGCCGCCGGTACGCAGAATTCAACTCTGGAAGATTTTTACCGGATGAAGGGGTTGATGCACAAGGACGCCAAGATTATTGAGGACACTTCGACAGCGGGCCTGCTTGCGGTCATGCGTGAGAAGATGCCGGATCTGATCGTGGCCGGCGGCAAGACCAAGTTCCTGGCGCTAAAGACAAAGACACCGTTTCTGGATATCAACCATGGCCGCTCCCACCCGTATGCAGGATACGAAGGGATGGTAACCTTTGCCAAACAGCTGGACATGACGGTCAACAATCCGATCTGGCCGACGCTGAATGCTCCGGCACCCTGGGAGAAGAGCGATGAGGAGCTGGCAACGGATGTGGCTTCGAGCGCCGGTCATGCCGAAACGTTCCTTGCCGAGGATATGTCCGCCTCACGGGTAACAGTGCCCAAAAAAGCGGCAACTGTCAATCCGCAGAAGAACTCCCCCGCCCTGGGAGCTACTATGGCGTACATGGGGATCAACAATATGCTCGGGCTGCTGCATGGCGCCCAGGGATGTTCGACGTTTATCCGCTTGCAGCTGTCACGCCATTACAAGGAATCGATCGCGCTCAATGCCACCGCCATGAGCGAGGATTCAGCCATTTTTGGCGGGTGGGACAATCTGAAAAAAGGTATCGGCCGGGTAATCGATAAATTTCACCCCGAAGTGGTGGGGGTGATGACCTCCGGCCTGACCGAGACCATGGGTGACGATGTACAGAGCGCCATTGTCCATTTCCGCCAGGAAAATCCTGAGGTGAACCATATTCCTATCATTCACGCGGCAACCCCAGATTACTGCGGATCGTTGCAGGAAGGGTATGCCGCGGCAGTAGAGGCGATTGTCGCCACCCTGCCGGAAGGAGGAACACCGGTCGCACTACAGGTAAATCTGCTGCCGGGCGCCCATCTGACTCCGGCCGATGTTGAGGAATTGAAAGAACTGGTGGAAGCTTTCGGCCTGACCGTGCTGACAATTCCGGATATCTCCAACGCCATGGACGGCCATATCGACGAAGTGGTTTCGCCGCTTTCAACCGGCGGCATATCGGTGGGGGATATCAGGAAGGGAGGACGGAGTGTTGCAACGTTGTATGTCGGAGATTCGCTGGCCAAGGCGGCGCTCAAGTTGAAAGAAAAATTCGGCATTCCCGCCTACGGCTTTACCTCCCTGACCGGCCTGGCCGAAACCGACCGCTTTATGGAGACGCTCTCCGCCATCAGCGGACGTCCGATACCGGAGAAACAGCGCCGCTGGCGCAGTCGCCTGATGGATGCCATGGTGGATAGTCACTATCAGTTCGGCACCAAAAAGGTGGCAATCGCCCTGGAGTCTGATAATTTGAAGACAATGACCCGCTTTCTGGCCGATATGGGGTGCGAGATCCAGGCAGCGCTTTCCGCCACCCGTACCCGTGGGCTGGACGCTCTCCCCTGTGCCAATGTATTTGTCGGAGATCTGGAAGATCTGGAAGAGGCAGCCAGGGGCGCCGATTTGATCGTGGCTAATTCAAATGGCCGTCAGGCGGCGGCAAAGCTGAAGATAGGAGCACATTTGCGGACAGGCATGCCGGTTTTCGACCGGCTCGGTGCCCATCACAAGGTGTGGGTCGGGTATCGCGGCACTCTGAATCTCGTCTTCGAAACAGCCAACCTGTTTCAGGCCAATGCGAAAGAGGCACAGAAGCTGGCGCATAATTAACCCGAACGCACATTATCGAGCACGCCCCGCACAATCGTCAGGAGATTGGATGGGAGATAGGGCTTGGAGATCGCCACGATATCAGCTTCTTTCTGCGCTTTCTCATTGACCGCTTCGGTCGAGTAGCCGCTGGCAAATATCACCTTCATGCCCGGCTCAATCGCCCTGATCTCATCATAGGCTACCATGCCGTTTTTCTTCGGCATGATGACATCGAACAGGAGAAGCCGGACACGCTTACAGTTCTCCCTGAATTTCAGCACGGCATCTTCACCATCAACAGCAGTAATAACCTCATAGCCGAAGCTCTCAAGGAGCGACTGAACCATATTACGCACGGTCTCGTCGTCCTCCGCCAGCAGTATGGTCTCCGTCCCTCTATCCGGCTTTTTATATATTTCAACCCGATTTTTTTCATTCTCCGCCAGTTCGGTTAACGGCAGGTATACCCGGAACGTTGTGCCGCGCCCCGGAGAACTGCTAACCGTTATCTGCCCGTCATGCTGCTTGATTATGCCGTACACGACCGCCAGGCCGAGCCCGGTCCCCTTGCCAAGCCCTTTTTTCGTAAAAAACGGGTCAAACACCTGCCGACAGGTTTCGTCATCCATTCCGGTACCGTTGTCCGTAACGGTCAACATGGCATACACACCGTTGTTTCCGTGACCATTGGCCGTCACGAATGTTTCGTCAAGCCGGATCCGTTCCGATGTGATTACCAGGGAGCCGCCATTAGGCATGGCATCACGGGCATTGGTGGCGAGGTTCATCAGAACCTGTTCAAGCCGGGACGCATCGGCAAAGACCGGCATCGTCCCGTTATTCAGGGTGATCGTGCAGGCAATATTCTCGCCGATGACCCGCAGAAGAAATTTTTCCACTGAACGCACAACTTCGTTCAGGTCTACAATCTTCATGTCACTTCCCTGCTTCCTGCTGAAGAGAAGAAGGTCCTTTGCCAGAGAGGCTGCACGGTGAGCTGCTTGCAGCATGTTTTCAATATGCTGACGCCGGGGATCGTCCCCAAGCATGTTCATGAGAGCAATATCGCCGTAACCGAAGATCGCCGTCAGAATATTGTTGAAGTCATGAGCAATCCCACCGGCCAGGGTGCCGATCGATTCCATCTTTTGCGCGTGAAGGAGTTGCGCCTCCCGTTTTTTGTACTCGCTGATATCCTGAAGACTTACCAACACCATTGCATGATCGGCAACTCGTACTTTTGTTGCCGACAGGAAAAAGGGTATTGTCTCTTCCCTCCCCTGAATCGTGAGCGGCAAACTCACGTCCACGTGGCGATGGCTCCTCCCGGTCTCAAATGTATTCAGGACGGTCAACCGAACGCGACATTCCCGACACTGCGGACCAAAACCGCATCCCTCCGGATTATCAAGGGCATGAAGGCAACGCAACGCTTCACCGCTCCGCCGGTCGATCATGTCGCCGGCTGATGAACCGGTAAAGGAGCATGCCAATCCGTTTACCCGGCGAACCCTTCGTTCACCGTCGAGCAGCAACATGATAAAGGGAGCATTTTCGAAGATCGTGGCCAGTTCCCGTTCCTGCTCTGCAAGCGTATTATCGGACCGCCTCCGCTCTGCAATCTCCCGGCTCAGTTCCTCATTAAGGGTGCGCAACTCCTCTTCGGCCCGAGTCCGTTGCCTCAGCGACTGTTCCAGCTCACGAATCTTTTCTTGAATATTCACGAAAACACCCTGTTGTCAAAAGCGCTCTTCATGACGCCGGCTGGACGTCGCAGGAAATGTTGTCCTCCCGCGGAAGCGTAATGGTAACTTCCGCACCTGTCGCATTGTTCGCAACCGAAATACCTCCTCCCATATGCTTCTCAATGATCATCTTGGACATGTAGAGCCCCATTCCAGCGCCCTGGGACATGAACTTCGTCGTAAAATACGGGTCAAAAATCTTGTCCATAATTTCCCGGGAGATCCCCCCGCCATTGTCCTTGATCGCAACCAATGCCGAATCCCCCTTTTGTGAACAGATAATTTCCACAAAAGGAGCTGATGGCCGACGCAACTGAATCGCCTCTTTGGCGTTTTGAACCAGATTCAAGAGCACCTGGGAAAATTCTTTTTTATATCCGTTTACGGTTGAATCGCACTCCTTGGCTATTGTAACGGCAATACCGTAGGATTCCAAATCTTCCCTGACCAACGAAATTGCTTCAGTAACGGCACGGAACAGTTCGAACGAGTTTCGACCGCTGTCCGGTTGGTAGAATGCGTAAAAATTATCGATTGTGCGGGACATGTACGTCAGGAACTTCAGGCAATCTTCGACATATTCACCACACGAGGCCGTTGTCAGAATACCACTGGCGAACTCGATCCGGAGGTTCTGGACGATAAGCGAGATATTATTAAGCGGCTGACGCCATTGATGGGCAATATGGCTGAGCATATCTCCCATGGCGGCCAGTCTCGCCTGATGCGCCATGATACGGTCTTTTACGCTGTTCTTCTCCACCTCCGCGGCCACCCGCTGTTCCAACTCGGTATTGAGACTGCGCAGCTTCTCTTCCGCCTGGGTACGCAGTGCCAGCGCTTCTTCCAGCTCTTGTATCTTTTCTTCCAGCTTGGTCGAAACAATCCGGCTGTATTCGCGAAGGTACTGTTCATCACTCTCGTCTATTGCCGGGTGGGCCGGTTTTCTATGCCGCGACTCCCATTCCTTCATGATGGCACAGGTTTTTTC
>CAIYZD010000488.1 GCA_903930585.1 uncultured Geobacteraceae bacterium
CTGTCATATGGTTGGCATGATTGAGAACAGCCCCTAGTCTTCAACGAGAATTTGCCCGACGCCTCTCGGCAGTCGAAAAATTGAAAACAGCCCACCGGGCCGCTCTGTCGGAACTGGACGCTCTGTTTACATCGCTTCAATACCGGGCATTCCGGGGAGAATTATAAAATGGCCGTGATCCCTGCTTTTCCTGAAGGACAGGTCGAGGCACTTACACGCTTACTCGGTGAATGTGGGTCAGGGACGGATATTTCGCGGGTTCTTCGTGATCGCGGTCTGGTTGACAATTCCAATGAATCCACTAAGTGGCGACGTCTGTATTGGGTTTTCCTTGACTGTCAGTGCCAGGATGGTTGTTCAAATAAGGTCATAGACTTCATTCAATCTTTTCTGATCCCCGCACGGTTTGTCGGAAGGAATGAAGAGTTCGAGCAACGACGTTCAGAATTGAACACAATTCTTGCGTTTTCCGGATTGGAATATGGAAAAGACGGCAAGTTCCGCAATTGCACTGCGGTCCAAACTCTTGATGAAGCAGAACAAAGAGTACAGACCTTGAAAGCAAAGTTTCAGGGTAGACGAATCCATTCAGAAGTTCTGAAATATTGCCGTGCAGAGTTGCTCCAAGACAATTATTTCCATGCTGTTTTCGAAGCATCCAAAGGCCTAGCCCAGCGGATTCGTGAGATGTCCGGGATGCATTCCGATGGTACTGCTCTTGTGGATCGTGTCTTTGCGGTAGATCGACCAGTTTTGGCGTTCAACACCCTGCAAACCGAGACAGAGAAATCGGAGCACAAGGGGATTGCTTCGCTTCTGAAAGGTTGCTTTACTGCCGTACGCAATCCGTTGGCCCATGAGCCTAAGGTGCTCTGGCAGGGTGAGGATGATGCGGCTGATTATCTCTCCCTAATATCGCTTCTGCATCGGAAGCTTGATGACTGTGTGCCAACAGGGTTGAGTTGAAATATACGCAAGAAAACAGTCATGACGACACGTTACGGTGGGGAGACGGCTATGGCTCAATGGACAGATAAATTTAAAAGTCACCAATTATGGCAGCACCTCCAGGAGCTTGGCCCGGCCATTGACTCTGCTTTTAGTGTCGAGGGAATGGAGCCTGAAACCTTGGATGGCCTGGCAAGGCTAAAATCGATCCTGTCATTTACTGGTCGCCGTTTGTCGGGAGCAGATCCATATCTGATGCAGACCGGTCCGTTCGACGGTCTGGGAACCGCTCTGCAAAACATAATTCAGGAAGTGCAGAGCTTTATCGCTGATGGCAATCTATCGCACATCACCTCAGCAAACTCGCATGGAGATACCGCATTAACCCATCTCGCGCAAATAAATGTCCCGTTGACCACCGAAGATTTCATGGCAGCCAAGGAATCGGCTGCAACCTATAGAACGGGCCTCGAAACAGCTCTCCAAAGTGTCACCACCACAGCAGAAGAGTTAAGCACGCAAATTGATGAATTGAAAACCCGTACCACTGCGATTGCTGCTGAGGTAGAAGC
>CAIYZD010000489.1 GCA_903930585.1 uncultured Geobacteraceae bacterium
CAATCATTGGCCAGGATTCTCGTGCATACCGTCTTCTCCACCAAAGACCGCCGTCCCTCGCTGCGCGACATCGCGCTACGGAAAGAACTGCACCACTGTCTGGGAGTCATTCTCAAGTGTTGAATTGACTGCCGTGAAGGGGGACAAACGATACAACCCTTTCAGGGTAGAATGTATCCCCACATCAGGCTCCCAGGGTAGCGCGCCGCGCGCAACCCTGGGCTAAGTGATCCCATCCTTTCAGGATGGATGCCCGCGAACAATGTCCAACCTCCAGCGGCAGACCGGTGGTCTGCCCCACACCTGAACAGTTACCGTAAATCTAACGAACCCCCTGCACCAAACGGCTACGAAACGGACCTATCTCGACAGTTCGGTCCTTATCCAGGCGGTTCAAGGGGTGGACGGCGATAAGACAATGGAGTTGCTGGAGGACCCGGAGCGCGAATTTGTGGCGGCCAGCTTCCTGAAGCTGCAGTCCGCGGCTTGCAAGTTGATTTGATTTTTGACCTGAATAGTTACTCGGTTTTGCTGTCCAGATCCCAGCAAATTAACGGCGAATGCCGTTGCAAGCTCCCACTTCAATGGCGCTGACATGCCCGTTTGGAAGCTTGGCTCCAAGATTCCCGGCTGATTCATTAGTGAAGCTCCGCCGGCTCTGAGAAGTGATCCCAGGCTTGATGATAACTGTGGCGACATTAGTTTTCTGCTTTATCCAGATCTTTAGCGGTGTCGCGTTTAAAGTCGCAGGTTAAATAATCAAGGCTGAGAGGTATATCCATTTTTAGAGAATGGATAAATTGAATGCCTACTTTGATACCCTTGGGGCAGCAGGACATTAAATGGCCACCATGCTGAACATCTTCTGAAATAAAATGTAAGTGCAGGCCAGGCACACTGATTGAAGACATATAAGACGGAGTGTAGAACCCTGCTAAAGTTCCTCTGATGTGGCTAAATTCAAATTCAGGTTGAGTTTGGGCCACTTCGACTAAGGGTTTGTAGTTTTCAGTTTTGGGTACAGATCTAACCTTCACGTTCTCAAAATAACCTTCAATACGGATGGCATAAAAGATGTTTAAAGAAGGCAGCAAATCTTTTAGCCATGCTAGGAAAGCTTGATAGTTTAGCGATTCTTCCAGAAACTCTTCAGTTAAAGGCCGATAGAAAGTAACGCATGAATATGGCGTTAAGGACTTCTCATCAACTTGTTTTACTTTGCCATCTGCGGTCATTTGATAGATATTGCCATCTAACATTACCATTTCACCATCCAAATGATCGAAAGTACCTAGGCCAAAGTCGCCCTGTGTTTTAATGTGAGTAAAAGGAATCTTTTCTTCATAGATCCCTTCAACTATTGCGTTGATCGGAGAGCAGAAATATATATAATCGGTGTTCATGAGAGTTGTAATGGTGATGTCTAAACTCTCTGCCTCGAACCAGATAACTGCGGCCCAACACGGTGTTGAAGGTTGTCAGCACGTCCGAGCCGCTGACTTGAATACGGATCGGTGATCACTGGGCCACGACGCGAATGAAGAGCTTCGGCGCAGTGAGTGGCTTGGAGTCGCTGAGAGTGACCTGCACGGTCTGGAGGTTGTTGGTGGTGGCTGTGACGGTTTGGGTCGCCGCGGCATCCACGCTCCACCCGCTCAGGTCGGGTGATCTCTCAATCCTATAACTCAAGCGGGTGCCTGCGGGATCCTGCCGGGTATAGCTGAAGGTGCCGGTGGGCGGGTCGAACGGAAGGCTGACGATGGGCCGGGATCTCGCCGACGCAATCTGGGTGACATAGTCGGCTATGGTCCAACTGTTATTGGTCGGGTTAAGTGAATAGTATTGGATCGTCATGTTTTCGTCTGTCACGGTTGCCAGCGCGAAGCCGAAGGTCCCTTGGATTGACCCATTGGTGAGCACAATATTCCCGTTGTTGTAAAAAATGGTGACTCCCGGTTCCGGCCCATAAATGAAGTTCTGCGGCGGTGCGCCGCCGTTGCCTCCCAGCAAATGAATGATCGTACGCCCGTGGTTATTGGTGGTGGAGGCCACGGTTTCGAGGTGAAGGTGGCCGCAAAAATAGATCTGGGCACCGGCGTCGCCGATATCGTTCCAGAAATTCGCGCGGGTCTGTAATGCGGCGGAATTTGTGCCGAAGAAATGCTGGGCGTCCTCATTAACCGCTTCCTCGCCGGGGCCATTGCTAACCGTCTGGAAGATCGGCTCATGGGCGATTACAATCTTGTAAGGGGAGGTTGACAGCCCTAACTGCTGGGTGACCCAGGCCTGATCCAGATAATGATATCCCGACCAGGGCGTGTTTGTGGATGCCGGATCGAAATTGAAATACTGATCGGCGGCGACGAACGTGACGTTGTTGCTGGTGAAAGCCCAACTGAAACCCCGCTCGTTGTTGGTCGGACCGTTGTTTGGACCGTTGGCCGGCACATAGGAGCTAAAAGCTTCATCATAAGCCTTCTTCAACACCTCAATGGGCGCTTGCCCAGTATCATTGCTCTCATGGTTGCCACGCACGGGGTAGATCGGGGTGCCTGTGCTATTGGAGTAGTCAAAGACGGGCTTCATGGCCGCCTTCCAGTTGGCAAAAAACATCTCATAGGTCGCCTTCGCCGCCTCATTGGTAAAATTGCCGTCTGGTGGATACTTGTGGGAGTTTGTGTCCAGGCAGTTACCATTGCACAAGTCGCCGGCCACGATCACCAGTTGGGGTCGGGGATTCAGCAAGGCTATCTTCTGTGCTATGGCATTTAGATTTGTGCTTATTCCCGTGGACGTGTTGTTTTCACCCCGGGTGTCGCCCAACATCACGAAGGACCAACTGTTCTGAGCCGAAGCGGAATTCGCTGCAGCCACAACAATCAGCGTTATTGCTGCAAACATTGTTATTAACGTTTTCATAAAAGGTTAGGCTTGAAATGATAGGAATGTCCTTTTGACGCGATCCAAGTCAGGCAGAATCGCTTTTGCCATATTTTGCATATTTTCCGTTTTTATACGCCTTTCCGGGCAGATTGCAATTGTTATCCGCTAAATCGTTTAGGTGGTTTCGATGTCAGGAGGCATTCCGTGGTGGTTGACAAAGCGGGGTGGGAACGATGAAGGAAGATTTCAATCGACCTGACGAGATCGGGTGTTGACAGCTTCTTCTCCTTGGCCTTGGCGGCACAACGAGACCGAGTTGATGGATGAACGGAACCAGCTCAGTTAATGTCTG
>CAIYZD010000490.1 GCA_903930585.1 uncultured Geobacteraceae bacterium
AGGAGCCTCGTCACGGCTGGTGGTTTACCGTGAACTGCAGTCGAACAAAATCAGCGCTTTCGTTGTGCAGCTTTAATAAGCTGATATTTAACGGATAATGGTTCCGGCCGGTCAGTATACGGCGCCTCCACAATAAAATAAAGGTTTCCGGCAATTGCAGGGAACCTTTTTTGGTTATCTTATTCTCTCTCGGCACCGCATGAAACGATGCGAATTCTTATCATAATCCGGATCACCCTCATTACGTGAACAGTACAGGGGCTAAACAGGCAGGTCTATGCATACTGACAACAATACGGTTTATGATAATAGGGGCACAATCATCGGAGCATCGGCTATTTCACCTGATATTACGGATCGTGTCAGAGTGGAGGGTGCGCTTCAGGAGAATGAAGAACGCTTCCGCTCTCTGGCAAATTCTGCGCCGGTCCTGATCTGGCTGGCAGGGCTTGACAAGCTCTGCTACTGGTTCAATGACGTCTGGCTCAGCTTTACCGGTCGAACCATGGAGCAGGAACAGGGTAATGGGTGGGCAGAAGGAGTTCACCCCGATGATCTGGATAGCTGTTTCGAAACCTATGTAACCTGTTTTGATAATCGCCAGAGCTTTACAATGGAGTATCGCCTGCAAAGAAATGACGGCAGCTATCGCTGGATACTCGACAACGGAGTGCCAACCTTCGCCAATGGGACTTTCACCGGATACGTTGGTTCATGCGTCGACATTACTGATCAGAAGCAACTCTCGGCTTCACTTAAAGCAAGTGAACAGTATGTGAGAAAGTTGATTGATGTTCTCCCCGGAATGGTCGGGTACTGGGATAGGGATCTTCGCTGCGGGTTTGCCAATCGCGCCTATCAGGAATGGTTTGGCAAAAGTCCTGAACAGATGAAGGGGATCAACATCCGCGATCTTTTGGGTGACGAGTTGTTAGGTAAAAACGCACCTTACATTGCGGCGGTCATGCGAGGTGAACGACAACATTTCGAACGTACTCTGATTAAGCCGGATGGCAGCGCCGGTTATACCTGGACACAATATATTCCCGATATCGATGGTGATAATATCAATGGATTCTTTGTGCTCGTAACCGACGTCACCGATTTAAAAAAAGCTGAAGAGAGTCTGACAGAACAGGAGGTGTTTTACAAATCAACTCTGGACGGTATCAGGGCGCATATCTGCGTAATAAACACCCAGGGAACCATCGTTACTACAAATCGCGCCTGGGAAACGTTCGGCAATGAGAATAATGCAGTAAAAGAGTTCAGCAGCATAGGTTCAAATTATTTCCTGGCCTGCCAGTCAACTGCTGCAGAGCAGGACCCGTCAGTCAGTGAATTTATCACCGGGATCCACTCCGTGCTGGATGGCACGTCACCGCAATTTATGAAGGAATATCCGTGTCATACTCCGGAAAAAGATATCTGGTTCATATGCAAGGCAAACCAGTTCAGCATTAATGGGGTCAGCTACGCGGTCATATCACATGAAGACATTACCTGGCGCAGAGCTGCCGAGAAACGACTGCGCCTGCTCTCCCGTGTCGTCGACCAAAGCCCGGTAAGTGTGATTATTACCGATACGGAGGGTCGTATAGAATTTGTCAACCCCCATTTTGTTACATTGAGTGGGTATACCGCTGAAGAAGCTGTCGGCCGGAATCCGCGCATACTTAAATCGAACTTTACTCCACCGGAAACATTCCTTGAGCTCTGGTCAACCATCAAAAGCGGGAAAACATGGGAAGGGGATATCATAAACAGAAGTAAAGATGGTGATATAAATTTCGAACATCTTAAAGTTTCACCGATTCGTGATGACGAAGGAATCATAACTCATTATGCCGGAGTTAAGGAAAACATCAATAAGCGCAGGGAACTGGAATCCTCTCTTATCAAGGCCAAAGATAAAGCCGAAATAGCAAACCGTGCCAAAGACGAATTTTTTGCAGTAATGAGCCATGAGATGCGTACCCCGTTAAACGGGATATTGGGAATGACCGACCTGCTGCTTGACAGTGAGCTGACCGATGAACAGCGTGATTTCGCGCAAGTTGTCAACCAGTGTGGCAATAATCTGCTCAGGATAATCAGCGATATTCTGGACTTTACCCTGGTCAGGGTAAACAAACTGAATATTGAAAACGAGGACTTCAATCTCCCGAGTATTATACATGAAACAACACGTACGTTTATTCCCCGAGCCACCGCAACCGGGCTTGGTCTGATCTGTCAAATCGCCCCCTCTGTCCCGGGCCAATTGAAAGGTGACGCTGGTAAAGTTCAGCAGATAATTGCCAATCTGGTTGATAATGCTTTTAAATTTACTACGAAAGGTACTATTGTCATATCTGTCTCATGCCAGGCTGTGGAAGATGGATTCACAATGATACGGTTCGATGTTCAGGATACCGGCATTGGTATACCGGAGTCTCGCCTGAATGATGTTTTCTCCGCTTTTGCCCAGGTGGATAGTTCGGCAACTCGCAGCTATGGTGGTACCGGTTTAGGGTTGGCGCTTTCCAGGGAACTTGCGGAGCTTCTGGGGGGAGAGATTGGTGTATCGAGCGAAGAAGGGAAAGGTTCAACCTTCTGGTTTACCGCTCGACTGCAACTGACTCGACTGGAACGTAGCGGGAATTCAGAAGTGTGTGGTGCTGAAGCAGTCGTACCGTTGCATGCGGAAGTTGCCGGAAAACCGGAAGAAACAACAGATGTCCCAACCCGGATTCTCCTGGCGGAAGACAATGTAATCAATCAGAAAACAGCCATGCACCTGCTCAACAACCTTGGCTTTCAGGTTGATATAGCAACGGATGGACTGAAAGCGGTGCGGGCACTGGAAATATTTGATTATGATTTGGTGCTGATGGATTGTATGATGCCGGAAATGGATGGCTATGAGGCAACTGCCGTTATCAGGGATGTCTCCTCACGCGTTATCAACCACAACGTGCCGATAATAGCGGTAACAGCTAATGTCATGGATGGGGATTGGGAGAAGTGCCTTGAATCCGGAATGGATGATTATCTGGCAAAGCCGGTTAAAAAAACGGAGTTGGCAGCAATAGTTGACAAATGGTTAAAATCTGATACGCGTAATGTACCTTGATACTCCCCAGGAGATTGTAATGTCAGACAAAGTAACCGTACTTGCCGTAGACGATGACATAATGCATACCGAATTGATCGGATTCATACTGTCGGAGATTGGTTACGAGACCCTCAAATGTTACAACGGCCTGGAGGCAATTCAGGTGTTGGAGCAGCACCCTGATATCGACGCAATTCTTGTTGATCTGGAGATGCCGGTCATGAATGGCCGTGATTTGATCCAGTTTGTCACGCAAAGTGAAGAGTGGCGTCACATACCACTGGTCGCCCTGACGAGCAGTGCACATGAAGTAACCCACACGTTGAGTCTGGGAGCAAGTGAATTCCTCACAAAACCGTTCAACCGTGAAGAAATGCAGCTCCGGGTAATGAATCAGGTCAGAAATAAAAAACTCGCGGACCAGGCAAACAGGAAGCTGCAAAAGAGTGAAGCACGCCTTGAACAGCTACTTCAATCGACAAATCAAGGGATATTCAGCCTGGATATGGAAGGTACCTGTACCTTCATAAACAAGCCGGGAACGCATATTCTGG
>CAIYZD010000491.1 GCA_903930585.1 uncultured Geobacteraceae bacterium
GGCAAGAGAAAAACCAGCATTGGTATTAATATCGTTGTATGTTTTACCAATAATTTCCTCCCGAGTACGTCCAAAAACAAGCTGAGCGAAATTCGCGTTACAACCCATTATAATACCGGAAAGATCCTTCCAGCAGATGAGATCCTGCATGGTATTGATGATCAGATTCAGAACTTCTTTTGTATCAAAATCGTACAATGACCGATATTTTTCCAGTAGCAGTTCCCGCTCCTGGGAAGATTCAATTAGTTCTTGGTTCTGCATTTCCAGTTCGATCTGATGCACCTGAAGTTCATGCAGGAGACGGGTTGCGGAACTATGCGAAGGCTCCTGGCCAACTTTGTTCGTTACCACAAGCCTCTCTTCAGCCGCGTTCCGTAATTTTTTGACTGATTTTTCAAAATTTTTTGTGAGTGACATACAGTCCCTTTGTTCGTATACATCCATACTTATTATATTATTTTACGTTGCGTCGTAGCGTTCGTTGCGTGAAACTGCTATTTTTGATATGGCTTTGTGAGCAGGTCGTCCATTCGCACGGTGCCAAGCGAATCCAAAGCAAATAAAATGCCAAATTTTTTTCGCGAAATTTTGTCATAAAATCAATACATTATGATCTCGCATGGATTTGTAACAAAATCATCACTAATCCCAAAGGTTGACAATGGGGTGAACTGTGTGCAGTTTTTTTTATAAAATTGATATGTTACTTGCAGCGACATAAGTTGCTGCAGCAATTTATGTCCAGAGACAGATGTTTGAGACTTGAGCGGAGAAAAAGCCGATCCGGTGAATTTGCTGGAGAGGTTACGAGGTATATCGGCAAGGAAGCAGATGCCAGAGGAGGGTCAATTCTGATGCAGGTCATCCCCCACCTATGGGTGGGGGATGACTTAATACTACAGGTTATTTCTTGACTTTCGCCTCAGCTGCCGCAGTGGCAACAGTAACATCGGCAGTGACCTTTTTTGCAAGCTCGAAATTCTTACTTACGTAGCCCTGGAAAAACTCAAACCCGTTATTGACCGACTCGTTACAATAATCAATAAATGTCTTTGCTTCATTAGGGAGATTCTTGGTGGCTTTTTCAACCAGAGCAGTTGTCTCCTTCTTGATTTCCGCAGCCTGGCTGATGGCTTCTTTGCAAATGGCCTCCATTGCTTCCAGATTTTTTGCAGGGGCATCCTTAGCTGCCCAATCAACTTCCAGACCGTTTTCCACATTTTTTTTCAGGTTATCCAACCCTTTTTTGCTTTCCTTGAAAAACGTGCTGATTGCTTTCTTCCCATCCTCCTGAATTAAAGGATTTGCCCCCAAAAGGAAGTCAGTCGTGGCTGAAGCCTGGTCGGAAAAAGCGTTCAGAGCATCGAAGCTCATTTTCACTACGTTTTTGTTGAAGGCCAAGATCTCTTTGCTGAAATTAGTTGTTTCCATTGTTTTTCTCCTTTGCTGGTGTTTGCATCAATAAATGCAATTGACGTACATAAACAAAAATTATACATTTTTTAAATAAATGTCAAGAAGTATTTTATACGATTAAATGCTTAATTGTTGCCTTTTGATGTAAACAAACATATACTATCCCGCAATTGGGCACTATTATTATATCAACTCTAAACAAATCATCCAGGGACTGTGCATTTATGATAACCAAAGAACAGAAAGAGATATTCCGCAAATCCTTAGGTAAACTCCTGGAAAAACGACGATTGGAGAAGGGAATAAATCGTAAGGAACTGGGAGCTATTCTAGGCTACGAAGGCAACAGCGCCATTCAGGTTGTAGCGCGTTTCGAGTCTGGTCGCGCTGGAGTTCCAAAAGCAAAAATTGAAAAATTACTGGAAACTCTTGATATTACAAACAAGGATTTCGGCCTTGTCGGTTCCAAGTCTTTGAAGAATTTTATTGCTGCAAGCGGCTTTCTTAGTTCGACGGTATCCCCCTGGGGCGACGCCATGGTCGATTTCGTAGAAGCTACCGAAGCCAATTTCATGAAACAGGCGCTTGCAGATGAGGACATGTCCGACACCACTGCGACAGACTCCCCACCCGACATGTATCAGGATGTAATACGAATCATGAGGCTGTGCCGTGTACAGAAGAAAAATATTTCGTTTTCTCTTTTCGAACGCCTGGATCTACTGGATACCCTGAGCGAAGGAGATGAGGATAAGCTTTCCGAGCTCCTTGTCACCCTGAAAATTGATCCAAATGATGCTTATATGGAGATAGAGAGGCATTTGATGGAGAAATTAAAAAGGACGGATGAGTAAAGAATTATGAAAGAAATTCATATTTTTATTTACATCTGATACCGCTTAGGTCTATTTTATTTAAACATTGTTTACCGACCGTGTACGCAAACACGTATTTATTTACTTGCTAATAATTTAATTACGACATATATATATTTAATGCTTGTTTATGTGTGTACATATTTGACATGACATCAATGGGTGAGAATTAAAAAGCGATGAGAGGGGACATTATGCAGGAATATTTTAAACAGCAGGCGGATTGGATAAAGACGTGGCAAGAGAGTCAGGAAACATTGACGAAACAGTACGCCGGGTTAAGCGAAGAATGGATGGAAACCATGCGTGGCAACAAGAAAAAAGAACCCGATTTTTTCGAGGGGTGGTTTAAGTCCCAAGGCAGCCTGGAAGAACAGTTCAGAGAATTCACCGGTCGTATGAACGAAATGATCAATAAAGTTTACAGCAACAAATTGCCCCCTGAAGTGCTGAAATTTATGAACATTTCTTTCTTTGAAGAGTTTTACAAAAATTGGCTTCACAGCTTCGAGCTGCCGGGAGGCGTGAAAAACCCCCTGAACATGAATGGCGGTTGGCAGCAAGCTACCAACTTTTTTAGTTCTTTCCAGGAGAAGGGCAATCCCTTTTTCTCTGCTTTTGGTAGTTCCACGATTATCGACCAAATGAACAGGGTCTTCGGGATGCTGCAAGGCACCCTGGGGCAAAAAGAAAACGCTTTCGGCGATATAATGAACAGTTGTCAGGGACTCTTTGGCAAAATGTTCGAATCAACCACGGCTCAAGGCACCGAGAAACTGGCCGAAGGGTTCGAGAACTGGACAAAGGAGGTTGAAAAGCTTCTTTCGGCTCCGAAATTGGGGATCAACCGGGAAATGGCTCATTATATATCCCAGGCCCTGGTGATGTCACAAAATTTCTTTCAGACGTATACCAAAATGGCGCGGCTTGTTGAAGCCACTTCCCGCAAAGCCGGGAGCCGTTTTCAGACCAAATTGAGTGAGGCGGCCATTAATAACAAACCGGTAAATAAATTTACCGATCTTTGCGCCTTGTGGACAGAAGAGAACGAAGCAGTCTTTCTTGAGGTAATGGGAGGCCAGGAGTTTGCCAAAATTCAGGGAGATTTCGTCAACGCCGGACATCAACTGAAGATACAGTGGAATAGACTGGCTGAAAAGGCACTTGAGCCGACCCCGATTGCCCTTAAGCGTGATCTTGATCTGGCCATCAATGAAATACATCAAATGAAACGTGACATGAAAACCTTCAAGCGTGAATTTATAGTACACCAAAAAGAGGCGCTCGCAACTCGCAACTCACTGGCTGTTCTGGAGACGGAGCTGAAAAATGCGAAAGCCTCCGAAACTGCCGCACTTGAAGAAGCCAACAAAGCAAGAGTTGCCGAAGCCGCAGTGCAGGAAGAAGTGAGAAAGCTGAAACACCCGGAAGTAGCAATTCAAGATGGTGCGAAACAAGATATTGCTGACGACAAGACAGTCAAAGCCTCAGCGCGGGCTACCACCAAAACCAAGTCCAAGAATGTTTAGGAGAGGACACCATGTTTACTTTTTCAAATAAAGTCAAGGAATCTATGAAAGATTTCAGCTCGTTCGCCGAAAGCCTCAAAAAAGGGGTGCAGAACCTGGCATCACTCGATGAAATGACTGGTCCTGAAGACGACTTTGAAAGTTGTGGTACCTGCCGCAACTGTCGAAAATGCTGCACAGACAAACAGCTTGTGTATCAGGACGGCAAACGCAAACTTTACCGCTACACGCAACGAGCGAAAAAGGTGGTTCCCGTACCCATGTTGATCGTTTACGCTATGGTCAACCGCTACACCATGCTCGACCTGCAGCCCAATCGTTCCATGATTCGCAACCTGCTCGACCTTGGTCAGGACTTGTACCTGATCGACTGGGGATACACCGACCGCTTGGATCGCTTTATGACCATGGAAGATTACATCGATGGGTTTATCAACGATTGTGTTGATTTTATCCGAGAGCAACACCAACTCGAAGCGATCAATCTGTTGGGGGTTTGCCAGGGGGGCACCTTCTCCGCCATTTATGCCGCACTTTACCCGGAAAAGGTGAAAAATTTCATCCCGATTGTAACGCCTGTCGACTTTGATACAAAAGACAGCCTCCTGAACGTGTGGGCCACTGAGTTCGACGCCGATCTGATGATTGACGCCTACGGTAATGTACCCGGTGACATAATGAATAACGCGTATACGCAGCTTCAGCCCTTCTCGCTTAGTATCCAGAAGTACGTCAACATGGTGAAGATCATGGAAGACTCTGACAAATTGGCCGATTTTCTGCGCATGGAGGCCTGGATTTTCGACAGCCCCGACCAGCCTGGTGAGACACTGCGCCAGTTCCTCAAGGAGTTTTATCAAGGAAATAAACTGGTGAAGGGTGAGTTTAAACTCGGCGGGCGCAAAGTTGATTTGAAAAACATAACCATGCCGGTTCTCACTATCTACGCAGAGCTCGACACCCTGGTGCCCCCCGTTTCCGCCAAGGCCATGACCAAGTATGTGGGGAGTAAGGATGTACAAGAACTGACCTACCCTGTTGGGCATATTGGCATGTTTGTATCCGGCAAAACCCAGAAAACGCTTGCTCCAAAAATTTCCGAATGGATCAAAGAAAGAATTTAACTATATCGATTTATTAATTCAAATAACTTACATCAAGGAGCTTTTATGATTATCAAGAATAATGTGTTTATTGTTACCGGTGCGGCACGTGGATTGGGCCTCGCCTTTGCAAAAGATCTTGCAAATCATGGCGGCAGGTTGGCACTGGTTGACATGAACGCCGAAGGGCTTGAGCAGGCTGCAGGTTTATTGCGGGAGCAGGGTACGGAAGTACGATGCTACACCGCAAACGTAGCATCTGAAGAGGAAGTAATTACTCTCTTTAATAACATACAGAAGGATTTTGGCCAGATCGATGGCCTTATCAATAACGCCGGCATCACCCGCGATGCAATGCTGGTAAAGCGCTCAAACGGTGACATCATTACGATGTCCTTAAAAGACTGGCAACAGGTAGTTGATGTAAATCTTACCGGTACATTTCTCTGCGGACGTGAAGCAGCTTCACACATGGTTAAAGGGGATCGCAAAGGGGTGATCGTTAACATCAGCAGCATCTGCAGAAACGGGAATATCGGTCAGAGCAACTACTCAGCCACCAAGAATGGTGTTGCCGCCCTGACGTCCACCTGGGGCAAGGAACTGTGCCGTTATGGTATACGGGTCGGCGCCATCGCCCCCGGATATGTCAACACGGAAATGGTGTCGCAGATCAGGCCCGATGTATTGAAGAAAATTACTGATCAGGTTCCGCTTGGACGTTTGGCCGAACCCGAAGAGATTGCCCACACTGCTCGCTACATCATTGAAAACGATTACTTCTCCAGCCGAACCATTAGTGTAGATGGCGGTTTCCGTCTCTAACTCTGTAACGTAATGTTTACTGCGAAACTTCAAAGCTCCCGTTCTCTTCTTGAGAACGGGAGCTTTTATTATCGGTGTCACTCTGAATGAAACGCGGAATTTTGGTCCTGATGACGAAATAGAGACCATGTACGAACATCACATGTCCATGCCGCCGTTTACCCCCCAGACTTGTCCTGTGATGTAGGAAGATGCGTCGGCGGCGAGGAAATGCACGACACGCGCAACCTCTTCGGGTTTACCGAGCCGGCCGAGTGGAATCTGAGCCAGGATCTTATCCAACACCTTTTCGGGGATATGCTCAAGCATTTCTGTGGCGATAAATCCCGGAGTAACGGTATTGATGGTGAGACCGACACCGGCGGGGTCGGCAAGCTTCCCTGAGCGGGCCATCAGTAATGCGGCTTCGCGGGCGATCGTCTTAGTCAACCCGAACAATCCCGACTTCGATGCA
Source organism: uncultured Geobacteraceae bacterium (assembly GCA_903930585.1). GTDB lineage: Bacteria > Desulfobacterota > Desulfuromonadia > Geobacterales > Pseudopelobacteraceae > JACRCG01. The sequence continues at coordinate 6,206 of CAIYZD010000491.1, forward strand.
GCGTAGTTAGCCTGGCCGATATTACCCATCTCGCCGATGACGCTCGAGACGTTCACGATGCGTCCGCTGCCGCGCTCGGCCATGTGCCGCAAGGCAGCCTGGGAGAGAAAGAACGGACCGGAAAGGTTCACATTGAGCACTTTAAACCAGTCTTCTTCCGTCAACTTGAGCACGGTCTTGTCGATGGTAATGCCGGCATTGTTGACGAGGATGTCGAGACGACCGTGCATTGAGATCACCTCGTCGATACCGCGGTGACAACGCTCCGGCACTCCCAGATTACCTTTGTGAATACTTACTTTTGTGGAGTACGTCTCTATGAAATGGTCGCGAAAGTTTTCCGCGATCTCGTCATTACCACCATAGCCCGCTGCGATCACGGCGCCTTGACTTGCGAGACTGCGACAGATTGCCGCGCCGATACCCCGGGTGCCTCCAGTGACGAACGCCACGCGTCCCTTCAACTTGTCGCCGATTCGAGTCATAACATTTTCATTTTGTGTTAAATCTAGAACACCCATGTGGTCCTCCTTAATGCTCGTGTGATAGGGATTTGATAGTTTTCCAGGACGTAACTGCACTATACCGAATTAACAACCACCTTTTGATACAATGTCATACACAACATTCCTTATTATACCGTACTCACCCCCTCTCCAATGCGTTGCATATGACGCTACAATTCAAAGAAACACTGATTTAAAATTTCTGTATTAACGGACTTTCCATTTTATCTA
>CAIYZD010000492.1 GCA_903930585.1 uncultured Geobacteraceae bacterium
GACGGCGGCGGTTTTGCGACGTGCGGGTATTCCTGTCTCCGATCATATTATGGTTACAGAGAGTAGTGGCGCAGAGAAGGCTGCAGGTGATCTTGGATTTCCTGTTGTGGTAAAACCGGCTGATCTTGATGGTGGTGTAGGTGTTGCCGCAGGCTTGACCACGCAGGATGAAGTGCGTGAGGCTTTTGCTGTAGCTCAAAAGAGCTCTCGTAGCATTCTGGTGGAGAAGCACTATGACGGGCGCGACTACCGGTTAACGGTCTTTCAGGGGGAGCTGATCTGGGCTATTGAACGGTTGCCGGGTGGTGTAACCGGTGACGGAAAAAGCTCGGTACAGACACTGGTTGAACTTCTCAACGCTGATCCCCGTCGTGGAGAGGGCCCTCATGCATCACTCAAACGAATTGTGCTTGATGATGAAGCGCAATCGTTGCTCTCGAAAGCAGGTATGGGTTTCGGCACTGTTCCCGGAGAGGGTGAGTTTGTTCGACTTCGCCGTAGAGCCAATGTGGCTTGTGGTGGTATGCCTGTAGCGGTGTTTGAGCATGTTCATCCTGATAACAGATTGCTTGCCGTTCGCGCTACGGCTGCTTTGCGGCTTGATCTTGCCGGGGTTGATGTGTTGATACCCGATATCAGCCGTTCCTGGCGTGAAAGTGGTGCTGTGGTTTGCGAAGTCAATGCTCAGCCGAATCTGGGAGAGATAACATCGGCACATATCTATCCGCAGATTCTTCGCAAACTGGTGCAGGGTAGCGGGCGCATTCCGATTACTGTCATTGTTGGCTCACCTCAGGAGTTGGATGTGGCCGCAGCAGTTGCAGTCCGATTGGGTAGCGCAGGTCTCGTCACCGGAAGAGGAGATCATGAAGGTGTTTCGATTGGTACCACAACAATCACTGCCGGGGTCGTTGACCCGTATAACGGAGGGCGAATTCTCATGGGAGACAAAAGTGTTGATGCGGCGATCCTGTGCATCAATGATCTCCGTGTGTTGCACACCGGTCTGCCGTTTGAGCGATTTGATCTTTTGGTGCTTGCAGGTACACATCTTTTACCAGACGCGAAGGACAGGGCGTCAAGAGTGGTTCAATTGCGCACTCTGTTCAACGCACTTTCTCCCTGTTGTGACGGCAAGGTGATCGTTGTTGAGGGATCCAGAATAGCAGTTCACGCACTGCTTTCATCGTCATCAGCGGAACTGTTGAAAGAACCAGTCGCCCAGGATGCGCTTGTTGAGACAATTGCTGAAGCGATGATTGCGGCAGACGACAACCATCGCATTGGACGACCTGCATTTTTGTCTGATCAAGCCTGACTTGGCAATCCCATCATTTGCCTTGTTTCCGTTACTGTTGCAAGCGGGCGCTGCATCTCTTCAGCGATGCGGGCGATTCTGCTGACGAGATTTTTATTGGTAGCAGGAACCTCCTTGGCATAATCGAAATAGATCGCATCTTCTATCCCTACGCGCACATGGCCTCCGGCTACAATCGCGGCAACATTCATGGGAAGCTGAAACTGTCCAAGACCAGCACCTGCCCAGAGAGAGTTTTCAGGCAGCGACTCCGTCATAACCGCAAGATTTGTAAGGGTTGCTGGCGCTGTATTAATATTGCCAAAAAGAAGATTGAAATATTTTTTCCCAGTAAGCCTAAAATAGTTTCAGTCTTGGTTGAGCACTTCAAAATCAAGATTTTATGCACATCAAGGATGTGCTTTCCTTTCATGTGATAATATATGACAAGAAAA
>CAIYZD010000493.1 GCA_903930585.1 uncultured Geobacteraceae bacterium
ACTCCTCACTCCTCACTCCTCACTCCTCACTCCTCACTCCTCACTCCTCACTCCTCACTCCTCACTCCTCACTCCTCACTCCTCACTCCTCACTCCTCACTCCTCACTCCTCACTCCTCACTCCTCACCCTACAGACTCGTTGCAGGTCGCGATACACATTCACCGGAACCGGCTTGCCATCAACAAGATGGAGCACACTGAAATGCAGATGCGTCGGTGAACGCCGTTTGGCGGCATTAAGGCCACTACGACCCACCGAGGCCAGCAGTTCTCCCGGTCGGACAATGGTTCCCAACGTAACAAACAGCTCCTCATTATGGGCGTAATAGACCAGCAGGTCATTCGCCGGATCATAAACCCAGAGGTAGTTGCCCCCCCGAAGCCCGCTTCCCTGTTGCCACCCCTTTTCAAGCGCCACTACAATGCCACCGGTCATGGAGAGTACGGAAACCGGCTTGCCGCTCCGGTCATCACGGCGGTCCTGATTCCGGTCGCGAATAAAAATGTCGTACGCGGGATGGCCGCCATGACGATTGCCACTGAAAAAATCATACCCGCCCGGAACGAACCCGTGATCCCCCCCCTTATCGATAGCGCCCGCAGCATACCCTGCCACCGGGAACACCCACTGAGTGGCCGGATAGTCCCTGCCGCCGTTCCGGTAGTATTCCGCACGTATGCCGGTCAACATTCGAAAAAGTTCCGTACGAGCGGCAATGCGACCGATCCGCCCATCACGGATCAGGCTGTTCAGTTCATTGTACGCAGAGCAAAGTGAAACGGCAGCCGGTATACGAGCACCTTCTGTTTCCGGGGAAGTAAACAATTCATTCAGATCCGGTTCAGCGGCACCCGAGAGAGTGGCTGCACCCAGCCAGCAGCAGAGCGCTGCGGATATGATCGATACGGCATACCGATTCATATGACAACCGTGCCGTCATATCCGCAAAGCAACGGACGCACCTGCATGCCGGGCGCATGCCGGAGAGCGGCCTGCCTGACCCGTTCCGCCACGATTGCCACGAGTGCCGTATCAAAACCGCTCGTAATTGCAATTTCGCGGGCCGTGTTGGCATGCGAAATAATTTCCAGCGTTTCGTTCGGGAGCTGCGCCGCCTCCCCCCACTCTCGCAAAACGGCAAGATCGAGCTCGGATGCCGCTGCGTGGGTGTTTTCGTAACCGCAGGCAATTTTGAGCAGCTTGGCAAACTGGCAGGCGATGATCGGCTTCAGAAAGCCGCGCTTGCCACATGCCCGCAAGGCATAGGCCACATGGTCTCCCATCATGATACAGGCTTCTTCAGGAAGAGGGGCAAGATGCCGTTGAGCTGTCACTTCACTGCTTCGCCCGGTAGAGAGGACCACCGTTTCGCAACAACAGGCTTTTGCCACATCCAGAGCAGCATCGATTGTATCGGTCCAGGCTTTGGTCGATATGGGACGCACAATACCGGTCGTTCCGAGAATAGATAGTCCGCCGATAATTCCCAGGCGGCCATTCAGAGTCTTCGTCGCCCGTTCTTCCCCATCGGGAACGGAGATGACGATGTGAAGGGATGCGGGATGTGGGGTGAGGGAGGAGAAAACCTGGCGAACCGCTTCCTCTATCATCCGGCGCGGTACCGGATTGATGGCCCATTCGCCCGGAGGAATCGCCAGCCCCGGCTTGGTGACCATGCCTATTCCCGTACCACCTTCGATAACAACATCCCCTCCCCCATGGCTGGGGATGATTGAAACATGGGCATGCAGTTCCGCCCCATTGGTGATATCCGGGTCATCTCCGGCATCCTTGATCACGAAACAGCTCGCATGGTCTGACGTAAACGACTGACCATCCAGATGAAACGTAGCAGTGATACCGGCCGGAAGATCGATAGCGACTTCGGAAACGAGGGCCTGTCCCCGCAGCATCAGCGCTGCGCCTTTGGCCGCCGCCGTAGCACAGGCTCCGGTGGTATATCCGGAACGAAGATGCTTCTTCATACCATCCTCGTCAGAAACAGATGCCAGAAATGCAGGGTGATAAACGAGAGGGGGATGCCGATGCCGACCAGCATACCAACCAACTGGGGCCGCAGATTGTGGTCGATGGCAATAATTCCGGCCGTAATCATAGGGGCCATGGCAGCTTCGAAAATCGTCACCTGGATCACGGTCCCTGTCGCGCCAATAACAAAGCGGTACAACAGAAAGAGCAGCAGCGGTCCGAACAGGAGTTTATACACCAGCCCGGTTGCGAGCGGTTTCAGCACCTGCCGTAAGCCGCCAAACTGAAGCTGGAATCCGACCGAAACCAGCGCCAGCGGCGTCAGGGTACTGCCAAGCTTTTGAAGTATTTCACTGCTCCATTCCGGAAAAACGAGCGGTCGCAGCACCAGTGCCAGGAGCAGCGCCTGAAGGGGGGGGAACAGCAAAATCTTTCGGGCCATCCGGCGCGGCGTGACATCTCCGGATGAGTAGAGTGCCGCCACAAGAATGCCGAGTGTGGAGAGAACCATAAATGATCCGAGCTGATCGGCAATAATACCGATCCCCAGGTACTCTTTGCCGAAATAGGCTTCAATCATCGGCAGACCGACGAATGAGGTATTGCCCAGCCCCGCAACCAGTATCAGTGCGCCTGTCGTCTCCCGCTCAAGCCGGAGCATCTTCCCTGCCGTTCCGAAAACCAGCCAGGAGCCGCCGAACAGCAGCCAGGCCATTCCTGCCGTAAGCAACAGGGACGAATCAAGCGCAATATTATGGATATGCAGGATAGTCAGGGCCGGCAACGAGATATGAATGATAAAACCGTTCAGAGCCGCAGGAGTCGCGGCAGGAAAACGCCCGGTCCTCCTGAGTCCGAAGCCGGCCAGAAGACAGATTGCCAGGAGAATAATGTTAGCCATGCCGCTCTGTCAGGAGGCAACAAGGATGGCCAGTGCATTCACCACCGCGGCAGCCACGTTGGAGCCCCCCTTGCGCCCGATGTTGGTGATAAATGGAATGGCATGGCTGCCGGAGGCCAGAGCATTTTTGCTTTCTTCCGCCCCCACAAAGCCGACCGGCAGACCAATAATCAACAGTGGTTTGACAGCACCCTCCGCAACAAGCCGGAGCAGTTCAAACAGTGCCGTCGGGGCGTTGCCGATGACAAAGATACGATTATCAGGGTCGGCGACAGCCTTGCGCATGGCGGCAACGGAGCGGGTAACCCCTTCCGATTGCGCCTGCGCAGCCACATCCTGGTCAGCAACATGGCAGGACATCCGGCATCCCAGCGCATTCAGACGGGGTTTGCTGATGCCGGACAGCGCCATATTCGTATCGGTGACGATACCGGCGCCGCTCCTGAGCGCAGCTACCGCTTTTTCCACGACATCATCGGAGAAGACCATTGCCTGGACGTACTCGAAGTCGGCGCTGGTATGTATCGCACGGCGTACTATCTGCCATTCCGCAGCGGGCCAGCCATGATCGCCCGCTTCGGCATCTATGATGCGAAAGGATTCCGTTTCGATCTCTTCAGGTTTCATGGCCAGCGACTCCATCAGCGCCACCCGAGCCGTTCCAGCGATTCGCCAATCCGCTCGGCTTCAATCTCCGCCAGTTTACGGTGCGCTCCCAGATGCCCCCCCATCTCCATGACCAGATCGGGATACCGTTTTTTGGCTTCGGCAATCTCCTCCGGCAGATCATGCAATACATGGGCTCCCATGAAGAGGAAATAAGGCATCAGCAAAATCCGCCCGGCTCCCTGCGCCACACAGGCATCAATGCCCCGTTGAATGTTCGGTTCATGCATCTCACGAAAGGAAACTTCAACGATTTCAAAGCCGGTGATCTCCCGCACCATTGCCGCGATGTCGCGAGCAGTGTCATTGGCCTCGGAAATACGACTGCCGTGAGCCATCATCAAAATTGCCGTTTTCATGATTTTAGTCCTGTCCTTCTGCGGGTAACAATCGTTCCTGTGTGGTAAATACTACTTCTTGAAGGTTTTCATGATATAGTCGGCCAACAATTTGGCATCGGCATCGGAAACCGCCTTGGCATCGAAAGCCGGCATTCCGCCGCCACCCTTTCGAATCTGGGTAGTGATTTTCTTGGCATCTTTTATCCCTTTAAGCGTTTCTTTCGGTTTGATGATATTGCCGCCATCCGGATGACAGGACGCACATTTTGCCTTGAAGAGAGCCTCACCAGTGGCTGCAGCAGCAAAGGCCGTTGCCGACATCATACCGACGGTTGCTACAACCGTTGCCATCAAAATACTTTTTTTCATCGTGTTCTCCTTTTAGGTAGATATCCTCTTTATCGAGGTCTGTTCAACATGCACCATAGCATTCTGCGCGCATGTTGACAAATGCTTTGATGCACGGCACTGCGAGGAAATTTATTGACCACCGCCTGATTGAAGTTACAGGAATCTGGCAAAAACCTGGTTTGAGAGCAACATACCTCGTAGTGTCAGCAGCAGCGTACTCCCCTTCCGCGTGAGAAGCCCAAGACGGACGAGATCGGCAATTGCAGAGCCATACCGTGTTTCCGGCGACCGCCCGAACTCTCGTTCAAAGGCATGCAGGTCCACCCCGTCCGCCATACGCAATCCCAAAAACATGTATTCCGCCATGGCGGCATCCAGAGTCAAATATTCTGTATCCACCCGCGCCAATTGCCCGGATACCACCCCTTGCCGATATTCCATGACTGTTCCGGGGTTGCAGAAACGGACACCGTACCCCTCCCGCAAAAACGAATGCGCCGCAACACCAAGCCCCAGGTAGCCGTCCCGTTGCCAGTAACCGCTGTTATGCCGGGCCCGGCATCCGGGGCGGGCATAGTTGGCTATTTCATAATGTTCAAATCCGGCGGCAGTCAGGAGCTCGTCCGCCAATTCGAACATGTCCGCCGAAAGATCGTCATCAGCCAAATCAGGGCTGTCAACAGGATAGCGGTGAGCAAAGAGGGTGCCATCCTCCACGGTCAGTCCGTAGATGGAAATATGCTCGGGAGAGAGAGCGACCGCATGCCGCAGTTCGGTTCGCCACTGGTCAAGACTCTGTCCGGGAAGAGAGTGGATAAGATCCAGACTGACGTTACCGAACCGGGCGGCGCGAACTTCATCAAAAGCCCGTCGCGACTCGGCAGCTGTATGAATTCGCCCGAGACAGTCAAGAAAATGATCATCAAAGGACTGAACACCCAGGGAGATCCGGTTGATCCCGGCATCCAGAAACGCTTTCAGGGAGATGAGATCCACAGTGCCCGGATTTGCTTCCAGAGTAATTTCCGCATCAGACCGAATTTCGACCGTAGCGGCAATCCCCTCAAGCAGCCGGGCCAATTGGTACGGCTGCAGCAATGACGGGGTACCACCGCCGAAATAGATCGAAGCAACCGGTTCAACAGCAGAGGCACGGAGCCGCACCTCTTGCAGGAGAAGATCCGGGTACTCGGCGAGCTCGTTTTCCCGTGGGGTATTAGAGACAAAGGCGCAATAGTTGCATTTTTTGACGCAGAAAGGTACGTGAACATAGAGGCGACTAAACATGTCTGCTCCCGCAAGGATCTTTATCCGACAGTTGAAAGGAAGACGACTTCCTGCTACAGTACAGCATGCCCGATCCGGTACAAACACATTATCAGAAGTACCCCTATCCGCACTACCCGCTGCTCGCCTCGGTACGACGCTGTGACACCTACGCTCTCAATCTGGATGCGCTCTGGACCCGCTTTAACCGCACGCTCCCGCCACCGGAAGCGAAAAAGATACTGCTCGCCGGCTGCGGTACGTTTGCCCCGTATCCCTGGGCGGTTGCCAATCCGGGCCTACCGGTCACCGCACTGGATCTGTCGGAACGGAGCCTGCGCAGAGCGCGCCTGCACTGCGCCCTGCATGGCAAGCACACTATCGTTTACCGCTGCGGTGATCTGTCGGATCCGGGTGTGGTCGATGGCCAATTCGGCCTGATCGATTCTTTTGGAGTACTGCATCATCTGGATGATCCGTTGGCAGGCTTGAAAATGCTGGAAAGCCGTCTCGTACCGGGGGGAATCCTGCGAATCATGCTCTACAGCCGCTACGCCCGGCGCGAAGAGGAAGCCATTCGCCGGGCGTTCAGACTGCTCGGCATCGACTCTCCCCGCAGTGCTCGAAGCCTGATGCGCAAAGCCGTGGCTGGGTCACGTCTGGCCGGCTATCTTTCAGCTTCCGATGAAGCGGCAACAGCTTCCGGCCTTGCCGATGCCCTTCTTCACCCGCGCGTCCGAACCTACCGTGTCAATGAGCTGCTGGAAATGATCGCCCAAACCGGGCTCAAGCTGCTGATGTTCGCACATCCGGGCACCCTCGAAGAACCGGCGAGGGAGATTGAACGCCTCAGGGACCTTGAAAGAGAGCGGCAGTCACCCGGCAACTTCGTTCTTTATCTCGGTAAAAACCGCACTGAAAGCATCAACAGCGGCTGTGACGGTATGATTATGCTTAACCCCTGCCTCATCTCCTCTGTCAGCCGGATCACACTCGGCACACGACAGATCCCGCCACGGATCGGCAGGAATAATCCGCCACTCAGTTACCACGACCGCAGCTTCCTGCGGCGGTTTATCACCCCTGTCAAACGGAGCGAACTGTCAGGCGATGAAGCAGAGCGCGTTGCCGAGTACCAGCGACTACTGTTCCTGACAGAGTTCTGCTGACCGTTATTTGCTCCCCAGTCCGGCCAGAGTGAAGTTTATCGTATACGCCTGATTTCCGGGACGCTGATGAACCGCAAGGTTCACACTCCAGCATTTGTGGCGATATTCGGCGGCATATACCGACTCCAGTAACGTATTGCCGTCAAATGAATAACGGACCATGTAGGAGAGATTGAGCGGTTTGATCATGCTGGTCGAGAGATGACCTTCAAGATATTCAACCTCATTGCGGGCCAACTGGTATCCTACACCGATCAGATTACCCTTCCGGTCGTCATATTCGCTCCCGACAACCGCGGTCGACAGGCGATTGTCGTATAAATCATAGCGGGCATCGAATGTAAGCCGCAGCAGTTTCGTCACCCATGTTTCCGATTCCAGAATCAGGTCGCTCCACGGGTGTTGGCTCGCCACCAGAGTTAACAGGTCACGCTGTTCCCCCGAGATCGAATAACGCGCTTCGAGTTTGAGGCGTGACAACTCACGGTACTCGGTCGCATCTCCGGACACGAATTTACCGTTCAACATGCTGGTGGCCGAAAGGGAAAGCATATTTTGGTGGATCATGCGATCCGTATAATCATAGAGCGGAAGTCGCCGTTGATCACGCTCCTGAATGAAACCGTAGCTTAATTCCGGCACGATCTCATGCCTGATTTTTTTGAGCGACGAAAACTCGGTATTATAGATACGCGTCAACGATGTAGACATGCGGATGCCTGCCTCGGGCAGCAGATCCCCATCGCGTGCCTGGACGTTGCCGGCGCTGTCGTGAGTATTGGTCACATACCCCCTGACATGTGCCCCGGCAAACAGTGACGTCTGGACAAGGCCGCTCCGGAACGGAAGCAGAGTGATCCGGGGAAACAGCTGCAGGCGCTGGCCACTGGGAGCCGCTTCGCGATAGAGATTATCTACAGAGCCGTCAAGATCGAAATAGAGCGGCAGCGAAAACAGTGAGTCCCGGACGGCTGAGACACCGAGTGACGGCAGCGTCTGAAGCGTCGCCCGGTTATCAGCGGCGTAGAGATCTACGTTATAGCGCATGTACGACGTCACGGCATAATTTTGCCATGTGTTCAGCGTGTTGATGGTGGAATCATTCGATTGGCGGTTGTAATCGCCGCTTTTTTCACCGAATTCGGAGGAAAAAGCCCGGTCACTGGTACCGTTGACGGTCATGCGCAGGTTTGCGCTATTCGAAAATATTTCTTTATGTTCCTGAGCCAGTTGCCAGCGCCACCGGTTTTCCGTCTGATCATAGACCTGATAGCCGCTGACGTGCCCTTCGCTGCCACGCGTTCTGATATAGCGATAATCGGCCCCGGTTCCGACGCCGCGGCGCGACATGAGATCGAGATCAAGCAGCAGATCCTGGCTGGGCGAAATAACCAGGTACACCGGAATATCGAGTTGCACCCCTTTGCTTGTCGAACGCCCGACACGCGGGAGCAGAAGCCCCGTTTGTTTTTCGAGCACGACCGGAAAAGCTATCCAGGGGAGATAGAGAACCGGGGTATTCTTGACGTAGAATATGACGTTATGGCCGGTGGCATACCCAAGCAGGTTTACCTTAAGCTTGTCCGCTCCAAGCTTCCAGCTCGGGTCCGGCATATCACAGGTAGTCAACTCCGATGATAGTGCCGTAAACTCGTTTTCGTTTATCCGGACAAGCTTTTCTGAAGAAATCGTCATGCCGCTGTCGGGTGCCGTGAGGAGCGTTGCATCCATTTCAGCCATACCGGTATCCATATTCATAACCAGCGTTTTGCCCTTCAAAAGTGTCGGTCCTTTTGACAGGACAACCGAACCGGTTGCATACATCATATGAGTTGTCGCCGAATAGCGGACCTGATCGGCACGCAGATTCATCCCCTGACTAAGAACAACCACATTTCCTTCAGCGGTAACCATGCCATCCGTTTGATTTTGGCTCATCCGGTCAGCGTTGATATGAATGTTCTCATCGGCGAAAGGCGACACCGTTGTTCCGGCAGGCTCGACAACCTCGGCAGCTTCAGCCGATGGCGCCCAGCAGCAGAGAAGAAAGAATATGAGAATATAGTGGGTTAGAGTCATTGAATCCATCAGCCTCTGATTCCGGTAAAATTGACCTGTTCAAGCCACGCCTTGGCTTCACCAACCACAAAGAGCGAACCGCATACCAGGATAAGATCTCCTTCGGAAGCCTGAGTCCTCGCTTTGCTTATTCCTGCCGCTACAGAACCGCATGGTTCCGAAGCCCTCCCCTGCCGGTTAAAAAAATGTGCGAGTTGCTCGTCACTAAGCGCCCGCTCTACAGCGGGGGTTACGGTAAAAACTGCATCGACAAGCGGCAGCAGAGGCGCATATATCTGATCGATGTCCTTGTCGCTGCAAACCCCGGTAACCAGCAGCAGCCGCGACCAGGAATACTCCTGCAGCGCTTCCGCGAGAGCAGCGGCTCCGGCAGGGTTATGGGCGCCATCCAGCAGCAGTGGTGGCATACCCGGCACCAGTTCCATTCGCCCCGGCCAGGATGCCGCGGCAATACCATCAACCAAAGCCGAATCGGTAATACGTACTCCACCGGCATCAAGGACTTCGGCCGCGGCAAGCGCAACAGCAGCATTCCCGAATTGATATCGACCTGCCAGGCCGGATATAAGCTGCGTCAAAGATCTGTTCATTCCGTGGTAATCGAAGGCGCCGTTGAGATGCACGTCGACCGAAAAGTCCGTACCGAGCATCCTCAATACCGAGCATCCGGAACGGCACTGTTCTTCGATTGCCGGACGCACTGCACCAGGCTGCTCGGCACTGATCACGTGGCTACCCGGCTTGATGATACCCGCCTTCTCCCGGGCGATATCCGCAAGGGTCGCGCCCAGATAGTCGGTATGGTCAAGAGCAATCGGGGCAAGCAGCGTCATTTCGCCGTTAAAGGCGGCTGTTGCATCCGAACGTCCCCCCATTCCCGCTTCCATGACTGCCAGCTCAACCCGCTCCTCGCTGAATACGTATGCTGCCAGAGCGGTTGTTATCTCAAAAAAGGTTGCCTCTTCCGGAGCAGCATCGAGCACGCTATCCAGTTTGGCCGCCAATTTTTCGGCGGAATATTCCGAGCCGTTTATTCTGAAGCGTTCGGTAAACCGTACCAGATGAGGGGAGCTGAACTGGGCGACCGGGTGCCCCGCATGGAGGAGTATGGAAGAGAGAAAAGCCGACGTGGAGCCTTTACCGTTGGTACCGGCAACATGAATAGTGCGAAACTGTTTTTCGGGATTGCCTAAACGCATGAGCAGCGTGCCGACCCTGTCAACGCCTGGCCGTATACCAAAGCGCCGACGGGCGTAAAGCCTTTCCAGCACGTCTGTCAGAGGCATATCAGGCAGCGGGACGATGCAGCATTTTCAGTATTGAAGCGAGCTTGGCGCGCATTTCCGTGCGCGGGATGATCGCATCGATCATGCCATGGTCCAGCAGGTATTCCGCCCGTTGAAAACCTTCCGGTAATTTCTGGCGTATCGTCTGCTCGATAACACGAGGTCCGGCAAAACCGATAAGTGCTTTCGGTTCGGCAATATTGACGTCACCCAGCATGGCAAAGCTTGCCGTAACCCCGCCGGTCGTCGGGTCGGTCAGCAGAGAAACAAAGGGTATACCGGCGTTCTTGAGTTTTGCCAGGGCCGCTGAGGTCTTGGCCATCTGCATGAGGGAGAGGATACTCTCCTGCATGCGGGCCCCACCCGAAGCGGAGATAATAATAACCGGCTGACGTTTTTGCAGGCCGCGTTCAATGGAGCGGGTAATCTTTTCACCGACTACGCTCCCCATGCTCCCCCCCATAAAGGAGAAATCAAAACAGGATACCTGCACCGGCAGCTCTTCGATAGCCCCTTCGACACAAATGACCGCATCCTTTGACCCACCCTTGGCCAGCGCGGTGTCGATACGTTCCTGATAACTTTTGGCATCCTTGAATTCAAGGAAATCGACGGAGGTCACATCGGCATCAAACTCCTGCCAACTGCCACCATCAAGAAGAGCTTCAAGACGCTTGCGCGCTGAAATTCGATAATGGTGACCACACTTCGGGCAGACCTGGAGATTAGCTTCAATGTCCTTGCTCAACAGCGTTTCGGAGCAGCCGGGACATTTTATCCACATGCCGTCCGGGAAGGTGACTTTGTTGCCGCCCGATTTTTCAATGCCGACTCTTTCCTTGGTAAACCAGCTCATATGTGGCCTCAAATCTTTCGCAAACATAAATTGGTAAATACAAATAAAATTTCCGGGTAATATAATAGCGGGGCGCTGCCACGTCTGGTCAGAGAGCGTGTTTCAGCTCTGTGACATAACGGCTCAGCTGCTGTCTGAGCTCATCTCCGCTAAACCGTTCAAATAGTTTGACAATAGCACTGCCAACGACGACGCCATCTGCAAGCTGTCCAACCTCGGCAGCCTGTTCCGGGGTAGATATGCCGAATCCGGCCATGACCGGAAGTGCGATGGTCTGCTTCACCCTGGACAGTTCCTGCGCCAATGTTCCTGAAACCGAGGTTCTGGTTCCGGTTACTCCGGTTACGGTAACATAATAGACAAACCCGCTGCCAAGCCGATCCACGGTTGATATTCGTGCGGCATCGGAAGTCGGCGTCAGCAGAAAGATCACGTCCAGCCCGTAACGACGGGCGGGGGCGGTAAGTTCGCGCGACTCCTCCGGCGGCATATCCACCAGAAGAACACCATCAACTCCCGCTTCTGACGCATCCCGGCAGAACTTGTCATAGCCGTAGGCATGCACAGGGTTAAGATACCCCATCAAAACAATCGGAATCCCCGAGCGGGCGCGCACCTTCTTGACAACCGCAAGAATACCGTGAAGCGTTGTCCCGGAGGCGAGCGCCCTCTCCGAAGAGAGCTGAATCGTCGGTCCGTCTGCCATCGGATCCGAAAAAGGCACCCCAAGTTCAATAATATCGGCGCCGGCAGCTTCAAGAAGATGGATTATTTCTTCTGTCGCGGAGAGATCCGGATCACCGGCGGTGACAAATGTAACCAGCGCCTTGGATCGGTTATTGTGAAGCGTGCCGAGACATGCTGCAAGTCTGCTCATACTAGTATCACCCAGCCGGTCATATCTTGAAACCGGTCATTTCCTTCTCAAGCAGGTCAATCTGATGGGTCAGATCGGTAACTGCGGCATTCATGACCTTTGTCGCATGACTGTTGGCAACAGTTGCCCCTTCTATGTTATTAACCGATTTTGAAATCAAGGCGCTGCTCTCAACCTGAGAGCGGCACGCATCTCGAATCTGATCCACCATGGCGGTGACATCTTCCGTTGAACGGGCGATCAGATTGCTGGCTCTGCTCTGCTCGCGAGTCGAAGTACGCACGTGAATGGTAAGATCCTTCATACGCTCAACCGCAGCCGAAATCATGTCGGTGCCGCGGGTATGTTCCCGCGACGATTGAGCAATGCTTTCTACCATATCCTCGACGCTTTCCATCGCCTCCCGGATACTCTGACTGCCGCGCGCCTGTTCCACCGTTGCCTTGGCTATCTCGCTCACCTGGATTCCCGCCCGTTCCACACCGGTAACGATCTTCTCAAGCGCGGCGCCCGAACGTTGCGACAGTTTTTCGCCGGCAGCAATACTTTCCTCGGCCTGGCTGATCGCATCTACCGCGCGCCGCGTCTCTTCCTGAACCCCTTTGATGACAGCGGCAATTTCCCGGGTTGAACTGCTGGTACGTTCGGCGAGCTCCCTGATTTCGTCGGCAACCACCGCAAACCCCTTGCCATGTTCACCGGCCTGGGCAGCAATAATAGCGGCATTGAGCGCCAGAAGATTGGTCTGCTCGGCAACTTCATCAATAACGGAGAGGATGGCGCCGATATCATTTACCCGCAGAGAAAGTGTTTCAACAACTTCCGAAGTTATCCGGGACGAGGCACGGATAGCCTGCATACCGGTAATTGCTTCGAGAACGGCATTTTTGCCGATCTCGGCGTCACTGCGAACGGTTTCGGAAATGGAAGCCGAATCCATCGCATTTTTTTCCACCTGTTTAATGGTTGCGTCCATCTCGGCAATCGATGAAGCCGTCATTGTTGATGCATCCAATAAATTGACAATGCTCGTCCCGATCTCTTTTATTGAAGAGGCCATTTCCGTGATTGAAGAGCTGACCTCATCAACGGCCTCCCCCAGCTTCTCGGCACTCATCGCAATTTCTTCAATCGTGGCAGCCATCTCAAGCGACGATGCGGACGTCCCGGTGGAAGATTCCGAAAGTTTATCGATCCCGTCGTAGACCTCATGCAGGGATTCGTTGATGCGTACTACAGCCCGTGACGTTTCGAGTACCGATTTTTCCTGCATCTGCGCGGAACTCACCACCTGACGGGCAGCGTTTTCAAGATTGGTGTCGATTGAGGTGAGCACTTCGGAGGCCGAACCGATACGCGCAACCATGCTGTGGAGATTTTCGGCCATAATGTTCATCGCATGGGCCAGATCAGCCGCCTCTCCGCCACCACGCACTTCCAGGCGGGCATCCAGCCTGCCGCCGGCCATCGCCTTGGCAAAATCGACGCAACTTCTGAGCGGCCTGGTAACCGAAGTGGTGATAAAATATGAACAGAGGGCAATCAGGGCGATAACAATGGTCGTTATGGCGGCAGAAACGGCAATTTTAAATCTGATACTTGTTGCGACCTGCTGCTCGGTAGTTCTGACATCCTTCCGGATACGGTCAACCATCTGGGCAACGACCTCGCTGAACGTTTTGAATCGTTCTGCCTGTATGCCGGTCATGAGATACTTGACGGAAAGCTGATCGCCCTTGGCAGCGGCCGGGAGCACTTCATCGAGCACCGTTTTGCAGTATTCCTTCCAGATGGCATTTGCCTTGCTTATATCAGCCCTTTTTCCATGCGAATCCAACGACTCAAATGCAATCCCGAAGTTCAGTTCGATATCATTGGTAAGGTTTTTGATGGAAGTACTGTTTTTCCTGGCAGTTGCGGCATCCACTTCGACCATGTCGCTCTGAATTTCACTGTTGATCTGAAAAAGATCCGATTTCAGGAGGGCAATGCTTTCAAGCGCGTCCTTGTCCCTTTGAATACTTTGGTAGGCGCGGCCACCAATTCTGACTTCATTCATCATGAACAGACTGATCGTACCAACCGTCAAAATGCCGACAAACGCAGCCGCAGAAAGAAGTATCATTTTAGTGCGAAGGGTGAGGCCTGCCTGGCTGCCGGAATACAATCCTCTCTCCACAAAAACTCCTCTCCGAATAATTGGATGCTGACAAAAAGCCGCTCGACTATAGCAGAGCGGCCACTTTCATATCAAGAAAAAACACCCGCAATACGCGCCTGGACAGCCGTCCGCTCAACGAATCCGCAGAGACGAATCGGCCAATGCCATCGTATCCCTTTTAATAGTAAGCTCAGCCATCATTTCCTGTCGAATGAGACGAATCTTTTTAATATAGGCATTTGCCTCCGGCCCTTGACCACAATAATATTTTTTGGCACGCTCAAGGTTTCCCTGAGCCATGTCAAGCTTGGAATAGAGCTCACGGACAGCAGCTTCAGCACATTTGGCATCGTCAAGCATGTCTTTTGCCGTATAGCCGTGACTTCGGGCACGGAACGGCATTAACTGCCAGACACCGCGAGCCCCCTTTTCCGAAACCGCCCGTGAGGATAGATGGTGTCCGCCGGTTTCCGCCAGGGCAATCTCAGCCAAATCAAACGGCATGAAAACAGTGCCGACTGTTTTGTCAAAACAGATTGCCGCCAATTGATGCGCCCGTTCCGGTGAAGCTCTGCGGGAAAATGCCGATTCAATAATTGCCTGCTGTTTTTTTCGCTGGAGAAGAGAGATGCTGTTGCTGTCGAGGATGGATGGTTCGGTGACCAGCGGCGAGGAGGCCGATTGGATTTCCGAAAGGGTAAACGGGGTATTTTCGCATGCCGTCAGTGCAAACAGGCACGCCAGATAGATAAGTTTAGTTCTCATAATAAAGGAGTCGGGAAGTTGTATCGGCTTTGCCGGAGTGGCGTCGTTGCCCACAGAATACGAGGGCGTAACTCCGGCGGAATGCTCCTTTCCAAGGTATTTTGTCCCAGAAACGCCAAAATCCCGGAAGCGGGACTTTGGAAATTCTGTTCAGGATGGCCGGACAATATATACTTAATTGGTAACTGTCAACCTAATTCTACATTATTACATGAATTTAGCTAGTACCATGTAACAGTTATAGTTTCGGATAAAGACGCGTCAATTTGATCCGAGCGTCCGATGTTGTGAACTGCCAGTTTATTTTCTTGGTGCAATTATTCCGGTCTTTTTCCCATAC
>CAIYZD010000494.1 GCA_903930585.1 uncultured Geobacteraceae bacterium
ACACCGGCAGCCGTAACCGTGCAGGTGACCGGGATGCCGTTGCCGATAGTCCCCTTGTTCTTGGCGGTCAGAGTCAGGACAGCAGCAGGGGCGGCACCGGTAACCGGGAGATCAAGCATCAGGCCGACAGCGGTATTCATGGTTCCGGCAATGGTATTGGCTGTATCTGTTGCAGAGATGGCAATGGTAATGGTTTTCATGCCGACGGTCAGGGTGGCGCTTCCGGATGTGGTAGCGGGGCCCGTAAACGTGACCGTCTGGGTGCCCTGGGTACCACCACCTGCATCATCGACACCGATGCAGGTTAGATCAACATTCGGGTTGGCATTGATGGCCGCACGGCACATAAGGTGCGCGGCGGATCCGGAACCGAAATAGGTGGCGGCAGCCTTATCGGAAAATACCGGTGTGGCAACCAGAGCGGCAATTGTGCCGGCGCTGGTACGTTGCCCCATAACCAGAACTCTCTGCGGGTTTGCGGGCAGGTTGCGACTGGCAAGTGTGGTGTCATATCCAACATAGATGCCGGGCTTTCGTGTAGAGCTGGCAAGCGTGTTATTTGTCGTCATTGGCTTTCGCCTCCTTACTTATAGGCTCCGCCGCCTTTTGAGAGAGGGCGGGGGATGATGAGCTGGGGGTTACTTCTACCAGCGACCCGTCAGCCAGCAACCGCCGGTAATATTCGGTATCAGGTACGTCGGAAGGATCGGTATCGATAATGTAATCTCGATATTTGCCTTCCTTCGGGCATATCTGGCCCGGCAGGGTCGTTACGAGCATGATTCACTCCTCATTTACATTATGGTTGTTTCATCCTGAGCGTCAGCTACATTATCACCAGGCATAATCAGATAATCGGTGGCAATGCCGATCAGATCGGCAGCGGCATCTTCATCTTTTGGTACGGAGAAGTAAAAGCCGAGACTAAACTGCACCAGGTACACTATCTTGTTGGCCGTCCAGTCTTCAGCATCGGTGACATCCCGAAAACCGGTCGGCTCGATGCCGGGATCTTTCAGATCCAGCCCCAACTTTTGCTGCGCAAGTGCCAGTATGATGGAAAAGACCAGCGGGTTGGCAAGGCGGCGGCGATCCTCTTCCGACTTGGCACTGGAGACGATCAGCAGCACGTTGAGGATACAGGGGACCAGATAATTGTATTTGCCTTCCTTTGCCCAGGTCCCGGTTTCATAGATGCTAACGGTCAAGGCCGGATTGTTGAAAATAAAGCGGCCATCCTTCTGTATGGCAGTTTTTCGGATTGCCTGGATCTTTTCCACCAGGGTCGCTTCAACCGCCTTTTCGATCTCGGTTATGTCCAGGAGCGGAGTGGACATCAGAAATTTTTCAACCGGTCAAAGGTGAAAATGTTTTCCAACGCCGGAGTAACCTGGACAACCTGTCCCTGTTGCTGTGGTGCTGTCGGGCCGGTAACTCCCAGCTGGATATCGCCGGCTCCGATTTTAATAAGGATCTTCTCGGAGTTTTTATAACGATCCTTCCTGTTCTCAGGTACGTTATCCCGCCGGGAAAACAGGTTGTAGATGGCAACATCCAGATCCACCGATTTCAAAAACGGACTGGCCGTATCAAAAGGCACGTCATATAGGTTGCTGCAATACCCGTCTACCATGGCCGAAGCTCGATTAAGGCATTTGGTTGCGGCGGCAGCAGCAGCTGTTGCCGCCGCAACCTGCTCTTCGGTAGGGGCATCTGGATCAGACGTTTCGACCAGTGCTCCGGAAAGTGCCGTTTGGATCATGGCCGCCGTAATGTTGGTTTCGCTGTCGTTAGTCAACTGGACCAGAACTTCACCGGGAATCTCACCCAGGATATCGTCAAGCGTGTTATAGGCCATTACTGGCGATCCTGACATGCGGTATACCCTGCGGATGCGGCCGCCGTACTGGCATTACTGAAGGTGGCCAGCTTGTACGTGGTGTATTCCCGGTTGACCAGGATGCTGCCGCTCGATCCCGGCATATAGGCGGTATTGTTGCCAAGTGAACGCTTTGCGACGTATGCCGTGCCGTCGCTTTTGGTTACGGTCCAGTCCGCTTTTTGGTACCAGCGGTTTGAAGTATACAGGTTGAACGTGGTAATGGTGCCCCCCTTGGTGAGCACCTTTGAGACGCATACGGCGCCGCTCTTCTTTGGGGCGGTGGCATCGATGTTCTGTATTACGGTGCCGTTGTATTCCTGCATGTCGCCGGGATTAATGTTGGTAATGGCAGTAATGGCGAAAGCTCCGGCGGCCAGGGTGGACAGGGCAATTACTGCAAGAATTATGAAGCTGAAACGTTTCATTGATGACTCCTTTGAACCCTCCCCCGATAAAGGGGGAAGGTCAGAATGAAATGTGTTTATTCGGCTGCCGCGACTACATCCACATCGCAAATCCCCAA
Source organism: uncultured Geobacteraceae bacterium (assembly GCA_903930585.1). GTDB lineage: Bacteria > Desulfobacterota > Desulfuromonadia > Geobacterales > Pseudopelobacteraceae > JACRCG01. The sequence goes on from CAIYZD010000494.1 coordinate 2,406, forward strand.
GGGATTGATTACCGGCAGCGGCTTGGATTCGGCAATAAGACTGTATCCGCTCGGGTCGTCGGTTTTCTTCGGTTTGATGAAGAACGGCATCGGTTGCAAGTTGCCGTCGAGATCATCTATTGACGCATACGGGAGACGATGCCCGGCAGCCAGGTCGATGACTTTGAGCTGATTCTCGGCAACAATTGGCACAAACGTTTTGGTTTGCGGGTTCCAGTACAGTTCGGAACGCAGCTCAATACGGGTACCGTTGATGACGATGTAGTTTTCGCCCGTCTCCAGAATCAGCTTGGAGGTGGTAAATACCTTACTGAAGAGGTTGAACAGGGTGATAAACGCTTTCTTGCCCGCCCAGTATATTTTTTTCTGGCCGGTGCCGTTTTTCTGGAACTCAACATTGATGTTGATCAATAATTCCTGCACATCCCCTGCTTTTACCTTGGAATCATCCCAGGCGACAAAATTACCGGCGGCAATAGAAAGGTTGGTGCCGTAATCAATGGTGTAGGTATCGAAACCGCCACCTTCAAGCTGTACCGGCCATGCCAGCGTTCCGGTCAGCGCCGTGGCGCACATGGCTTCCGTGGTATTTCGGATTGTGCGGCGCAAAATGTCGGTTTTGCCCTGCGCCCAGGTGTTAAGCAATGCCTCACTGTTGGGCCCGCCCTGAAGGAACATACGCAGGTTATTCAGCTCGGCGCCGGTAATGGCAATGTTGGGATGAATCGGAAACGGCTCATAAAATTCGGTCTGGCCGGTAGCTCCGCTGACACTGATGGAGCGGGCGCCACGGCGGGCCAGAGGCATAGCTTTAACCGATTGTCTGATGATGTCGGAACCGATCAGCGGGCCGGGCTGCTGAGGACGGTCGGTAAATACGGTATCCATGACCACGGTGGGAAACTGAGGCCCCAGAATCTGGAGCCAACGGATGATAGCATCGCGGGTAAACAGGTTGCGGATGTTTACGATACCGAAGACAAGCAACGGTGCCGCATGCAAGGGAGCACCAGCCGACAGCGCGTGTGCCGGGGCGGCGCTGTAACCGATGACGGCTAGCAAAAGCAGGAATGTCCAGATAAAGCCGGTAGAAATGTGTTTCATAAAATCCTCCGATGTAATGTGGTCTGTGACCGGTTATTATTGCGGGAAAATACCGTTAGCCTGGAGCAAGATCAGGTCAGTAACTGACGGATCCGTTTCATTATCACTGCCGTCGCGAACTTTAAGCACCGAAGCGACAACTGAACCGTGGCGGACGTAGTTGCCGGATGTCTGTGTTGCCGTGTCGATAGTTTCATCGAGTACGCCAACCACTGCGGCTCCGGCAGTTACCATGGGAATCAGCGTAATACCGTCGGTGTCGTATTTAAGCAGCGTGCCGACAGAATAAGTACCGTCGTTGGCTTTGAGTTTTCCGGACAGGACAACAGGAGGATGTCCGCCGGGGTTTTGGGCGCGAACTTCGTCGCGAGTGGTACTGAATGCTTTGCCGTTAATCGACATGGTGGGCTCCTTTTAACCGGGATAAAATGATGGATTAAATAAACTTGGCGATATCGCCGGGAATTGGTTCAGTTTTCTTACCGGGGTTTTCATCACCTGCGGCCAGCTCGCCAAATTCGATCAGTTTCGGATATGATCCGAATACCGCCTTGACAATTTCCAGAGGCGCCTGGCTCTTCCTGGCTTCGCCTTCGCCGAACTCGATAACGTCGCCACTGGAGACACCGGCGGCAAAATCAAGCACCGCAATGACGGCGGCTTTGTTGGCGGCTAGACATTTCCCCTCTTTCACCAGCCCCTCAGCAAACGAAATGTTGTCGGTATGCTTTTTGTCGTTTTCCTGTGTCTTCAGGGCCGTTTCCCGCCGGGTCAAGTCGATCTCTTTTTCTGCAATCTGCTGTGCTGTGAGCGCCATGGCTCCTCCTTTACTCATGTGATCACCGAAATCGGTGGTGGACTGACTGGATGTGCATGTGCATTCGGAACAGGACATGCCGCAGGCGCTACAGGTGCCGGGGGTAGGTTCGTCACGGGTGGCATCTGCCGTTAAAATATCCATGGTGTATTCGTCGATAACCTTTTCCGCATCAGCTTGGCCGAACTTTTCAATAAGGAAGTTTTTCAGATTGCGGAAGGTGCGAATTACCAGTATGTCTTCGTAGTCTCCGAAACTGGTTGTTTTGTCTTTCTCGTCGCCATATTCCAATAAACCTTCTTCACCATCGGAAAAACTGACCGCGCCCAGCCCCTTGCAACCAGGAGACGCTGCGCCAAGAAAACCGAGATGTCGGGGGTAGAGCACACCGGGTACCGGGTTGCTGGGAGAATCGGGGGCGTAGAACGACGTGGAAACACGATCGTATTTTCCGGCATTGACGATCTCGGCAAACTCGGGGTCAACCTTTGCCGGCGTTCCCATAAGAAAACCGTCAGCAAATGAGACCGCTTCGATGTGCCCATACTTGGGGTCGTCAATTTTGGGGTGGCCGATGACCAGGGGTGCCGCATGCAGATCAGGATTATACACGGCGGCGGTCGCCCGCAGATCGGCCTCGGTAAAACTTAGCACCCGTCCGTCCCGTGTCACATGCTGGCCGATCTTGAACATTTTTATCAGCTTTGCAGCCATGGTTTCTCCTATGCCAGCCGGGCTGACAGATAGTTCTGCATGCCCATCTGGTCTATCTGGGTCAGTTGTGCTTCCAGATCGCGCAAATGATCTATTTCGTCGGCAAGGATCTTTTCGATGACATCGCGGGTATCCGCGTCTTTGTGCTGAATGCAGAGCTGCACCAGGTCGCGGTACAGGGTAATGGCGGTTTCCTCTGCCGTGCGGTCGAAGAGATGCATCTGCTTGACATCCGTACCGATATTGACGCGGTTGAGAACTCCGGCGGTCAGTTTACCCCCCTGGAAAATGATCCAGGCACGCAGGGTATTAAAGTGGCGGGTCTCGTCGACAATCCGCTCTTCCAGATAGGCAATCAGGCCGGAGTACTGCCAGACGGTTACCTGTGCCAAGTGGGCAGTGTACTGATCGATTGCGGTCAGTTCATCGACCATGCGGGCATTGAGTGCGGCGATTATGTCGGGATTGCCTTTCATGTGTTGCCTCCGGAGCGTACTTCGAAGGGCATCCTACGGGGATCTGGGCGGGGTTTCTATTTGAAGGGCTTCAAATAAAAAAAGCCCCTCTCAGGTAATCCGAGAAGGGCCAGCATTTGTTTTTTGCCTTATGACACGACATGGATTTTATGTCAAGTATCAGTGATTGCAAAAAATGCCACGAGCGGCCATTTCACAACCGCGTTAAAACAGTCTTTAAATTTTCACGTATCGAACGAACGGGCCAAAGCGCGGGGGTATGTGACCGGATAAGCCATTTTTCCCGTACAAGTCAAATTTGGGCGTTGCTCCGGCAGGTCAGATATTTGATGCAGACCACGGCAAGCTGACGTGCCTCCGTAATCATCCCGTGTGGACCTTTTTCATCGTTGCGGCGACTGGCGCGAAGGAATTCCCGGTACTCTCCATTAATGGCTGCCACCATCCGCTTGCGATCGTAATCGGTCCAGTCGCCATGGATGACAATGGAACGCTCCAGCTCGAC
>CAIYZD010000495.1 GCA_903930585.1 uncultured Geobacteraceae bacterium
CTGGGGGGTGGAGCGCTAACCGCACTACCCGCCGTCAACACCATAAACTCTGCAAACTCATCCCGTATCGCCGAGACCTTGCTGGCGGTAGTCAGCGAGAAGACCGGCTACCCGGTGGAGATGCTGGAGATGGAGATGGGACTCGACTCCGACCTCGGCATCGATTCCATCAAACGGGTCGAAATTCTGTCGGCACTCCAGGAGCGCCTTCCCGGTTCACCGGTCATCGGACCCGAGCATCTGGGTACCCTGCACACGCTGGGTGAGATTGCCCGGCATCTGGGGGGAGGAGCGCTGACCACACCAACTGCCGTCAACACCGTAAAATCGGCAAACCGATCCCTTATCGCCGAGACCTTACTGGCGGTAGTCAGCGAGAAGACAGGTTACCCGGTGGAGATGCTGGAGATGGAGATGGGGCTTGAATCCGATCTCGGCATTGACTCCATCAAACGGGTCGAAATTTTGTCGACGCTTCAGGAACGCCTTCCCGGAACACCGGTCATTGGCCCCGAACATCTGGGTTCGCTGCACACCCTGGGTGAAATCGCCCGGCATCTGGGGGGAGGAGCGTTCACCACACCACCCGCCGTCAACACCGTAAACTCAACAAATTCTGTAAACTTTACAATCTCAACCCCTGTCAATCGAAGTACGATTGTGCCGATCTCTCTGACCGCTCCGGCACAGAAACTGTCGTTGGCGGATGCCGGAACCATCTGGATTACGGACGACGGTTCGGATTTCTCTTCCAACCTCTGTACGCTGTTAAGCGCCACCGGACGTAATATTCAGCTGGTACGTATCGAAGATGCATTCATGGCTGCGTCCGATGCCGACCTTGCCGGTCTCGTTATCTGCGCCCCCTCGGGCGGAACCGATGACACTTTTTACGAAAGTGCGTTTCTGCTTCTGAAAAGTTCTGCACCAGCGCTCCGGAGGACCGGCGAAAACGGCGGCGCACTGTTTGCCACTATTTCCCGTCAGGACGGTTCATTCGGCTGCGGAACCGACACCATACTGAAAGATCCGCTTTCCGGAGGTCTTGCCGGTCTTGTGAAAACGGCGGCCCATGAATGGAGTGAGGTTTCATGCAAGTCGATCGATCTGGGCCTTTTTTCCGATAATACGGCAGAAGCCCGGGCTGTTGCGGATGAATTGCTGATTGACGGCCCGCTGGAGGTCGGTCTGACACCGGCAGGTAGAACCACTCTGAGCATGATTGATCTTCCGGAGCAGTCACATACGGGGGTAGCCCCGCTACAGACCGGGGATGTCGTTGTAATCACCGGAGGCGGTCGCGGGGTAACGGCTGCAGCTGCTGTAGCGCTGGCAGCTGCTTACAAGCCGCTGCTGGTGCTGCTGGGCCGAAGCCTGGAACTGCAGGCAGAGCCGGAATGGTTGGCGTCATTACAGGACGAAAGTCAGATAAAACGGGCGATTCTTGAGCATACCGCCGAAAAACTCCACCCAAGGGAAATTGAAGAGCGCTACCGGGCCATCGCAGCCGGACGGGAACTCAAGGAAACTCAGGCACAGGTCGCGCTTGCAGGTGGCCGGGCACTGTACCGCTCCGTGGATATCCGCAATGCCGCGGCCCTGTCCGCCCTTATTGGCGAAATACGCCGAGAGTACGGTCCGATCCGGGGCATTGTTCATGGCGCCGGAGTACTTGCTGATCGCCTCATCAGCGACAAGTCAGCGGAGCAGTTTGTTCAGGTTTACGACACCAAAGTAAAAGGGTTAAAGGCATTACTAGCCGCAACAGCTCAGGACGATCTCCGTTTTATTGCCCTGTTTTCTTCCACTACGGGGCGTTTCGGCCGGAGCGGTCAGGTGGACTACGCCGTTGCCAACGAAGTACTCAACAAACTGGCCCAGGCCGAATCGCGCCGTCGGACAGCGTGCCGAACAGTCAGTATTAACTGGGGACCGTGGGATGGCGGCATGGTTACCCCGTCTCTTAAAAAGGTTTTTGCCGGCGAAGGTATCGGCTTGATCGGGCTGAAAGAAGGGGGAGCTTTGCTGGTTCGCGAGATCGCTGCCATCGGCGACCCTGTTGAAATTATCGCCCTGGCGGGAGCAACAGCCGGTTCTCTGGCGGCCATCACTCCGCTTCCGGAAACGCCGCTTACAGAGGCATTCCGCCTGAACCTGTCCGTTGCGGACTACCCATTCATCAGTTCCCATGTGATTGACGGCAAGGCCGTCCTTCCCGTGGCCATGGCGGTTGAGTGGCTGGCTCACGGCGCCCTGCACGGCAACCCCGGTTTCCGTTTCCACGGGTTCAATAACCTGCGTGTCTGCAAGGGGGTCATCTTTGATCAGGGGAGCAGCTGCAGCCTCAGAGTCATGGCTGGTCGCGCCGAAAAGCATGATTCACTCTTCGTCGTTCCGGTCGAATTAATCGGCATGACCGGTGACGGACACACCATCTTGCATGTTCGCGCTGAAATAGTGCTTGCATCAAAACTGCCTGAAGGGATCCGCTCCATCGTCGATGTCCCGACCGCTCCCTATGCTCCCGGCAACGACACTATATACGACCGGGAACGCCTCTTTCACGGGGCGGACCTGCAAGGACTGGAACAGGTCACAGGCTGTTCTCCCAAAGGGATCACCGCATTGGCCAAGGCGGCTCCAAAACCGGAGCAGTGGATCAAACAGCCGTTGCGCAACATCTGGCTGACCGATCCGCTGGTGGTGGATTGCGCCTTTCAGTTGATGATCCTCTGGAGTTTCGAACGCTCCGGTTCCGGCTCGCTTCCTTCTTTTGCCGGACGGTATCGTCAATTCCAGGAGAGTTTTCCCCGTGAAGGTTCCCAGATCGTGATCAGGGTTACTGCGGAACGAAATCATGGCGCATCCGCCGATATTGAATTTCTTGACCGTACCAGCAGCAAACTGATTGCGCGGCTGGAGAATTACGAATGCATCATTGACTCTTCGCTGCAAAAGGCTTTCCGGCGTAATCAACTGACACAACCGGGGTGTGTAGAGCTGGAAGTAGCCTGATGAATGATTACCGCTCCACCGTAGCCATCGTCGGGATCGGCGGTATATTCCCCGATGCGCCCGACCTTGCGGTTTTCTGGGATAATATCAAAAGCTCTCGCAGCTCCTTCCGCGAAGTTCCTGACGGGCGCTGGATGGTTCCATCCAACTCCGTGTTCAGTCCGGAACCAGGAAGAGCAGATTGCGTCTATTCCCGCTACGGTTGTTTCATCGACCGACTCCCGTCGGCGGCAACTCTTCCGGGTCTCACCATCGACCCGGCGTTGCTGGACGGGCTCGATCCGCTTTTTCATCTTCTGATCCACGCCGGGAAACGTGCGTTCGACGATGGCGTGACCGCACCGCTCGACCGCTCCCGGGTTGGCGTCATTATCGGCAATCTGGTGCTCCCGAGCGAAACTTCCGCACTGTTGACACGTAACTGGCTGGGGCGCACCTTCGAAGAACAGCTACTCGGATCCGCTTCCGCCCCTTCTCCCACTTCGCCGCTCAACCGCTTTCCCGCCGGTCTGCCCGCCGGCATTCTGGCCCGGGCTCTCGGTCTGGGTGGCGGCGGCTGTACACTTGATGCTGCCTGTGCCTCATCGCTCTATGCCCTGAAACTGGCAATGGATGAACTATTGTCCGGCCGGTCGGATGCCATGCTGTCCGGAGGTGTTTCACGGCCCGATCCGCTCTTTACACAGATGGGTTTCTCCCAGTTGCGCGCCCTTTCAAAACGGGGCGTCTGTTCCCCTTTTGATGCAACAGGTGATGGTCTCGTGGTCGGCGAAGGAGCCGGACTGTTTCTGCTCAAACGGACCGAAGATGCCGTGGCCCACGGCGACCGGATCTACGGCGTTATCAGAGGTATCGGCCTGGCCAACGACGTTGGGGGGAGCCTGCTTGCTCCCCTGTCGGAAGGACAGCTGCGCGCCATGCGTTCCGCTTACGACCGGGCTGGCTGGAATCCGGCTGATGTCGATCTGATCGAATGTCACGCAACCGGCACCCCGGTCGGAGATGCAGTCGAAGTTGCCAGTCTCAAACAGCTCTGGTCCGACGTTGACCAGGATGGCGCACACTGCGTCATCGGTTCAGTAAAATCCAATATCGGCCATCTGCTGACCGCTGCAGGCGGCGCAGCCCTGACCAAAGTGCTGCTGGCCATGCAGCACGAGACACTCCCCCCCACGGCCAATTTTACTACTCCGCAATCCGGCATGGAGTTGGACAACAGCCCGTTCCGCGTCCTGACCTCACCAACTCCCTGGCAGCGTCGCGGGGCCGGCATTCCCCGGCGTGCGGCTGTCAGTGCCTTCGGTTTTGGAGGCATCAACGCCCATTTATTGATCGAAGAGTGGTTGCCGCAATCCGTAATCTCCCACCTCAACCCTCCCCCGCTGGGGGAGGGAGATTTTTTGTCCTCTGTTGATTCACCGACAAAATCCATCGCCGTCGTAGGTATGGATGCCCGGTTCGGTCCGTGGCAATCGCTGCGGGATTTTCAGGAACGGGTCCTCGGCGGGGATGACGCTACGCCCCCCACTTCTCCCAAAGCCTGGCACGGTGCAGGAGAGAGCGTCTGGTTCCGCGAGGAAGGGCTGGATACGTCGCCATACGCCGGTTTTACCATCGACGAGGTGGCGCTGCCGACAAACCGCTTCCGTATTCCGCCGCGTGAAATGGAAGAAATGCTTCCGCAACAGCTGCTTATGCTGCAAACGGCGTCTGAGGCGCTGCACGATGCTGGGCTCGGTAGGGAGGACAACTCCGCAACGGGTGTATTCATCGGCATTGCCCTTGACCTGAACAGCACCAACTTCAGCCTGCGCTGGTCTCTGCCCGTACAGGCCTCCCGCTGGGCCCGGGTACTGGGGCGGGAGTTGACAACTGAAGAACTGGCGGAGTGGACATCCGAGCTCAGGAGTGCGGCCGGACCATCATTGACCGCCAACCGCACCATGGGTGCGCTCGGAAGCGTCGTGGCCAGCAGGATTGCCCGTGAATTCCGCATCGGCGGCCCTAGTTTTACGATTTCAAGCGAAGAAAGCTCCGGCATCAGGGCACTGGAAGTGGCGATTCGTCAGCTTCAGAACCGCGAGCTTGATCGGGCGCTGGTGGGTGCCGTGGATCTGGCCGGCGACCTGCGCGCCGTCCTCGGTCAGCATGCCATCTACCCCTACTCCCGATCAGGAACCGGCACTCCGTTTGACCCTGCGGGAGACGGCGCCCTGATCGGAGAAGGCGCCTGCGCAGTCGTACTCAAGCGGCTTGAAGATGCGGAGCGTGATGGAGACCGGATTTATGCCGTTATCCGCGGCATCGGTTCCGTGAGCGGTGACCCGGATAGAGACGGAGCAGACACCTATCGCCATGCGCTCGACAAAGCCTACAAAGACGCAGGAGTGGCACGGGAATCAATCGGCTTTATTGAAGCAAGCGCCGACGGCGCTCCCGAACGTGACAGCAGCGAAACAGCTGCCCTGGCATCCTGGTTCGTTGCTGGTTCTGCTCCGGCTCGATCATGCGCCGTCAGCAGCGCCAAAGGGGACATCGGTCACAGTGGCGCCGCCTCCGGCCTTGCATCGCTGCTGCGCGGCTGCCTCGCCCTGTATCATGAGATCATTCCCGGCTGCCGGGGACTGGCAACTGCAGCTCCGTTTCTTCCGGAACAGTCCCCCCTTCATTTTCCCCGTTTCTCCCGGTACTGGCTGCATAACCGGGACGATGGTCCGCGCAGGGCCGGAGTCAGTGTCCGTGGCATCGATGGTTCCTGCTGCCATGTGGTTCTTGAAGGGAGGCACGCCGCTGCGTCCGGTGTCGAAACAGAACGGAGAGCTCCGCTCGGAGCAGGCACTGAAGCACTGTTTGCCATTGCCGGTGACACACCCGACGAACTTCTGAGCCAGTTGAGCCAGCTTGAAGATCTGATGCGGGTATCTGTTCCTCTCCTCTTCGATCTGGCAGCCGCCTGGTATCCGCATTTTGCGACAGCAGACGCCAAAACACGTGCCATGGCCATGGTTGCCAGGGATACGGGTGAACTGGCAGATTTAATTGCTCTTGGCCGCACTACTCTGAAAAATACCGGCACTGGTCCCGCCATCGTACCCGGACTGCGCGACCGGCTGTTCTATTCAGCGGAACCGCTTGGAGTATCCGGAAAGGTAGCTTTTGTCTTTCCCGGATCCGGAAACCACTATGCCGGTATGGGGATGGAACTGTTCAGTCGCTGGCCAGGTATTTTGCGGCATCAGGACCGGGAGAATCTTCTGCTTCGGGCACAGTTTCAGCCGGAGCTGTTTTGGAACGGCGCACCATCTTCCCTGATCAATGGCGATCATCGGGCCGTGATCTTCGGTCAGGTTGCCATCGGCTGCGCTGTCAGTGATCTGGTGCAGGGTTTTGGTGTCCACCCTGCCGCCGTTATCGGCTACAGCCTCGGTGAATCGGCGGGACTCTTTTCTCAGCGGGCGTGGCGCGACCGGGACGGTATGTATGGGCGCATGAAGGATTCCACTCTGTTTACCGAAGATCTGGCCGGCGAGTGCCGCGCCGCCAGACATGCCTGGGGTCTGAAAGAAGGCGAGACAGTGAACTGGACCCTCGGAGTCGTCGCGGCGCCGGAGCAGACTGTCCGGGCGGCGCTGCCGGAGTTTCCCCGTACCTACCTCCTGATCGTCAACACGCCAAAAGAATGTGTTATCGGTGGCGATGCCGACGAACTGTCTCAGTTGGTGGCAACGCTCGGCTGCAGTTTTTTTCCGCTGCATGGCGTGACCACGGTGCATTGCGAAGTAGCTGAACAGGTTGCCGGTCCGTACCATGACCTCCATCTCTACCCTGCGGAAGCACCGGCCGGTGTAGTGTATTACAGCGGCGTCAAGGGTGATTCCTACGAAGTCACCCGCGAAAGCGCGGCCGCGTCGATTCTTGGACAGGCGCTGCATGGCATCAACTATCCTCAGGTGATTGAATCGGCGTATCGTGACGGGGTCCGGCTGTTTTTGGAGATGGGGCCCGGCGCATCGTGCAGCCGCATGATCGGGTGCATCCTCGGTGATCGTCCGCACCTGGCCCGATCAGCCTGTTTTTCCGGTCAAGACCCGGTATCCGTAATCCTGAAGATGATGGCCAACCTGATTGCCGAACGGGTGCCGGTTGATCTGGCGCCGCTCTTTGATCTGCCGGGCGGTGGCGTTGTTGCCCAAAAAACCACGGGAGTTGTGCGTGTCCTGCTCGGTGGTGCTCCATTCCAGCCGCCTCAGCCGCCAGTAACTTCGAAAAAGCCTGTTTCCGTCCAGAAAACTCCAGCGGTGTCAGTACCTGATCCGGCACGCGATTCGCTGATAAGTGAACTGTCCCGATCCCGGCAGGCCCATACGGAAGCCCATGCGGCGTTCCTCACCGTCAGCGAGACCGTAACCCGTTCGATGGCACAGGCTCTGAGTCTGGAAATGTCGCTACGTCAGGCTTTGGGGGGTGATGCTCCTACACCCCACCCCTCCCCCGCCGGGGAAGGAAGCGCACTCCCCCTCTCCCCAGTGGGGAAAGGGGGGATCGTTGCCTTCAACCGTGACACCTGCTTCGAGTTCGCCCGCGGTTCGGTCGGACGGATGCTTGGGATTGATTTTGCCGAGGTAGACTCATTCCCGACCCGTGTCCGGTTGCCGGATGAACCACTGATGCTGGTTGACCGGATCATGAGTGTTGAAGGAGAACCCCGCTCCATGACCCATGGCCGTGTCGTCACGGAACACGACATCCATCCGGGCGCCTGGTATCTGGACGGCAATCGCATCCCCACCTGTATTGCCGTGGAAGCCGGACAGGCCGACCTGTTCCTCTCCGGGTACCTCGGTATCGACTTCATTACCCGAGGACTGGCGGTGTACCGCCTGCTCGACGCCGTGGTTACCTTCCATCGCGCCCTTCCCGGACCGGGCGAGACAATCCATTACGATATCCGGATCGAGCGGTTCTTCCGTCAGGGGGATACCTGGCTGTTCCGCTTCTTTTTCGAGGCCACGGTGAATGGCCGTCCGTTGTTGTCCATGCGCGACGGCTGTGCCGGGTTCTTCAGTCAGCTGGAGCTTGATGCGGGGAAGGGGATTGTCCGTCCGGCGCTGGATCTGCGCCCCACGGTCGGCATCCGTCCGGCTGACTGGCAGGATCTGGTTTCGCCGGCGCGGCGCGAAGGGTATGATGCGGCTCAGCTTGACAAGCTGCGGAACGGCGATCTGGCCGGTTGTTTCGGCCCGTTGTTCGCAGGGCTGCCGATCTCACGACCGCTGACGATTCCGGGCGGCAGGATGCGCCTCGTCCACCGGGTCAATGAAATTAATCCGACCGGAGGGCGCTGCGGCATCGGTATCATCAGGGGCGAAGCCGATATCCACCCGGATGACTGGTTTATCACCTGCCACTTTGTTGATGACCGGGTCATGCCGGGCACCCTTATGTACGAATGCTGTATGCATACTCTCCGCATCTATCTTCTGCGGCTGGGCTGGGTTGCCGAAGCGGCCGGGTCCGTATGGGAACCGGTGCCGGGTGTTGCCAGCAAACTCTGCTGCCGGGGGCAGGTACTGGAAAGTACCAAAGTTGTTACCTACGAGGTCACTATCCGTGAAATCGGCTACCGGCCGGAACCGTACGTAATTGTGGACGCCCTGATGTATGCCGATGGCAAAGCGATTGTGGAAATCACCAGCATGTCGGCCCGGCTCACCGGCACGTCCCTGGAACAGTTACAAGCAATGTGGAACCGGCAGAGCATGGCCCATCCCCCCTCCCAACCTCTCCCCGCCGGGGGGAGGAGTAAACTCCCTCCCTTTCAAGGTGATGGAGCGGGTGAGAATGCGGTGTATACCCGTAAACCGGCGCTTTACACCAAGGAACAGATCCTGGCCTACAGTAACGGTAATCCTTCCGAGGGGTTTGGCGACCGCTACCGCGTGTTCGACGCCGGGCGCAAGATTGCCCGCCTGCCCGGTCCGCCATTCCAGTTTATGGACCGTGTGACCGCCGTGCAGGGCGAGCCGTGGCAGATGACCGCCGGTGCGATGGTCGAAGCTCAGTACGACCTGCCGGCCGACGCCTGGTTCTTTAACGCCGAGCGCCAGCCGCGCATGCCGTTCTCTGTTCTGCTCGAGGCGGCACTACAGCCGTGTGGCTGGCTGGCCGCATATGTGGGGTCGGCGCTGACCACTCCGAACGATATCTCGTTCCGCAATCTGGGGGGCACCGCCATACAGCGCCGGGTGGTGACTCCCGACAGCGGCATGCTGACCTGCTGCGCCACCATGACCAAGGTTGCCACCAGTGGCGGCATGATCATTCAGGAGTTCGACTTCAGTGTCGCAGACCGGCATGGTAGCCTCTACGAAGGCGATACCATGTTCGGCTTTTTTGCAAAGGAGGCGTTGGCCAACCAGGTCGGCATCCGTGACGCCAGGCCGTACCAGCCGTCGGCAGAAGAGTGTGGACGGGGCAGCGCCCTTTCCTATCCGGATACTGCACCATTTCCGGAACAGAAACTGGCTATGATCGACCGGATTGAATTATTTGTCCCTGACGGCGGACCGCACGGGCTCGGCTACATTCGCGGCATCAAAGATGTCAATCCGGACGAATGGTTTTTTAAGGCGCACTTTTACGAGGATCCGGTCACACCCGGTTCCCTGGGACTGGAATCGTTCATCCAGCTAATAAAGTTCGCGGCTGTGGAGCGCTGGGGGTGGCTGGCTGGCACAATTGTTTCGGCCGTGGCGCCGGAGCGCAAACACCGCTGGCTCTATCGCGGTCAGGTTGTACCGGCCAACAGCCGGGTTACGGTGAGCGCCTGGATCACCGCTCTGGACGATCAGAACCGGATTATGACCGCTGACGGCTTTCTAGCCGTGGATGGAAAGTTGATTTATCAGATGAATGATTTTACCGTAACTATGGAGTCTACATCATGAAATACCGTAATGTTGTTATAGAAGCAATGGGTTATGAGCTGGCTCCTGTAGTTGTCACCACGGCAGAACTTGAGGCCCGTCTGGAGCCACTGTACCGGTACCTGCGAATCGTCCCCGGCCAATTGCAGGCTCTGACAGGAATTCGTGAAAGACGCTGGTGGGAGCCCGGATATCCACTGTCATACGGAGCCATTGCCGCCGCGAGGAAAGTACTTTCTGTAACCGGCATTTCACCAGGCGATATTGGCGCCTTGATTTATACCGGTGTCTGTCGGGAACAGTTTGAACCTGCGACCGCGTGCAGGGTTGCTGCCAAGCTCGGCATCGGAGGTAAAGCCGCTGTGTTTGATCTCTCCAACGCTTGTCTGGGCGTGCTTAACGGCATTTTGGACGTCGCCAACCGGATTGAACTCGGCCAGATTAAGGCCGGCCTCGTGGTCTCCTGTGAAAGTGCCCGCGAAATAAACGATATCATGATTGCAAAAATGCTTGAAGAGCGGACCATGCAGCACTTCGGCGCTTCTCTTGCGACGCTCACCGGTGGTTCTGGCGCCGTGGCAATCCTGCTGACAGACGGTTCGTTTTCCGGTTCATCACGGCGCCGTTTGCTGGGCGGCATTACCCAGGCGGCTCCCGAGCATCACCGGCTCTGTCTCTGGGGGATAACCCCGGACGGCAAAGGTGGTTATCTTCAGAATATGTCTACAGACGGCGTAAACGTCATGAACTACGGTGTTGAACTGGGCAGATTGACATGGGATGCTTTCCTGCCGCAGGTCGGCTGGAAAGCAGAAGATGTTGACCAGGTGGTCTGTCATCAGGTCGGATCCGCACATCAGAGCGCGATTCTGAAGTCTCTGGATATCCCTGCGGAAAAAGACTTCACCACCTATGAATATCTGGGCAACATGGGTACCGTGTCCCTGCCGCTGACCGCCGCCATCGCCGACGAACGGGACATTCTTGAAGCGGGGGACAAGGTGGCATTTCTGGGAATCGGCAGTGGTTTGAACTGCCTGATGCTGGGCTTGGAATGGTGAACGACGCACTGGTAAAAGAATATCCCTTCAGCGGGAAGCGCCTCGATATCTGCGGCCTCTCCTATCACTATCTTGACGAAGGTACCGGTGCTCCGGTGGTGATGCTCCACGGTAACCCTTCCTGGTCGTTCTATTACCGTAACCTGGTGATGGCGCTGCGGGATCGTTATCGCTGCATCGTCCCCGATCATATCGGCTGCGGCCTGTCCGACAAGCCGGGGGATGATAGTTATGAGTACACTCTTGCCCGCCGCGTCGATGATCTGGAACTGCTGCTTGATACTCTCGGAATTACGGAAAACATTACCCTCGTTGTTCACGACTGGGGCGGAATGATCGGCATGGCTTATGCCGTACGCCATCCGGAGCGGATCGCACGGCTGGTGATACTCAATACCGGCGCCTTCCACCTGCCAAAAGCGAAGCCGTTTCCGCTTGGCCTGCGCATCTGCCGTGATACGCCGCTCGGCACGCTGCTGGTGCGCGGTTTCAACGCTTTCAGTGCCGGCGCATCCCATGTGGGATGCAAGCGCAACCCGATGAGCCCGGAACTTCGCGCCCTCTACCAACTTCCCTATGATTCATGGCAGAACCGCATTGCTACGCTCCGTTTCGTGCAGGATATTCCGCTTGCTCCCGGAGATCGTGGCTATGACCTCATAAGCGCGGTTTCCGCTGGAATTGGACAGTTCAGTACCTTGCCGATACTTATCTGCTGGGGAGAGCTGGATTTTGTATTCGACCGGCATTTTCTGTCCGAATGGCAGCAGCGGTTCCCTGCCGCAGAATTGCACCGCTACCCGGATTGCGGCCACTATATCCTCGAAGATGCCAACGAAGAGATAGTACCACTGATCTCCGGGTTTCTTGACCGGACGGAGCCGTAACCGATGGTTTTAAACGACAGCATTAACATCTCCCGCCCCTTGACCGACATGGCCCGGATCCAGCCGGATACACCGGCCATCATATTTCCGCAGGAAAAACGCTCCCTCACCTTTTTGGAGCTGGACCGGGACAGCAACCGTATTGCAGCCGGTTTGGCCCGGATCGGCGTTGGCCGCGGAACCAGGGTGGCATTACTGGTACCTCCTTCCCCTGATCTGTTTGCCCTGACCTTTGCCCTGTTCAAGGCCGGTTCCGTGCCGGTGTTCATCGATCCTGGCATCGGCGCGCGCAACATGAAAGGGTGTCTTGCCGAGGCCGAACCAGTAGCGTTTATCGGCATTCCCAAGGCTCACGTGGCCCGGCGGCTGCTTGGCTGGGGACGTGCCAGTATCCGCATAAATGTTGTCGTTGGTGGCGGTTCCTTCTGGGGCGGCGTGCCGCTTGATACGGTACGCCGTTCGCTGGGGATGGCGCCATTTGTAGCGCCGGAAACCGGACGGGACGATATTGCCGCCATCCTGTTCACCAGTGGCAGCACCGGCGCTCCCAAAGGTGTGATCTATACCCACGGGACGTTTGCGGCGCAGGTCGAGACTCTGCGGGAGATGTACAATATCCGCCCCGGCGAAGTCGATCTGCCGACATTTCCGCTCTTTGCCTTGTTCGCTCCAGCCTTCGGCATGACCGCGCTGATTCCGCAGATGGATTTCACCCGTCCCGGATCGGTCGATCCTCGCAATATTCTTGGACCGGCAGCCGAATATTCCGCCACGACCATGTTCGGCTCCCCGGCGCTGCTGAATCGGGTCGGACGATTCGGGGAGTCCCACAACAGCACATTCCCCCGTATCAAACGGGTTATTTCCGCCGGTGCCCCTGTTCCGGCTGCGGTATTGAAACGCTTTGCCGCCCTGCTACCTGATGACGCCGAGATCTTTACACCATATGGATCCACCGAGGCGCTACCGGTCAGTTCCATCGGCAGCCGCGAAGTTCTGAGGGAGACCGGAGCGAAGACCGGAGAAGGGCATGGTGTCTGTGTCGGCCGTCCGGTTTCGAGCATCTCCCTCGCCATTATTCCGATCAGTGATGGGCTGATAGCCGCATGGAGCGATGACCTGGCACTCCCGCCACTGGAAGTCGGCGAAATTGCCGTGCGTGGTCCGCAGGTCAGCCGCGCCTACCTGAACCGACCGGATGAGACCAGGCTGGCAAAAATACCCGCTTCCGATGGCGGTATCTGGCACCGTATGGGGGATGTCGGCTATCTGGACAAGATCGGAAGGATCTGGTTTTGCGGACGCAAGTCACACCGGGTGGTGGCCTCCGGAGAAACCCTGTTCACCATTCCGGTGGAAGGGGTGTTCAACACACACCCGGCTGTCTTCCGTACCGCGCTGGTTGGAGTAGGCATACCGGGCAGCCAGCAACCGGTGCTCTGTGTTGAGCTGGAGAAGAAGAGTGGGAAGCCGGAACAGGCGCGGATCCGCGCCGAGCTTCTTGAACTCGGCAAACGCTATCCCCATACACGAAACATCCGTACAATTCTTTTCCACCCCGCTTTTCCGGTTGATATCCGTCATAATGCCAAAATTTTCCGTGAGAAGCTGGCACTCTGGGCGACAGGAACACGCTGATGAAGGTTCTGGTTACCGGAGGAGGTGGCTTTCTCGGCGGAGCAATCGTCCGGATGCTGCGTGGACGGGGCGACGAAGTGTGCAGTTTTTCGCGTTCAATCTATCCGGCTTTGACCGAACTCGGTGTCGAGCAGCTGCGGGGAACTCTGGAAGATCGGGACGCGGTTGTCAACGCGGCCAAGGGGTGCGACCTGCTGTTTCATGTAGCCGCCAAAGCCGGCATCTGGGGAAGTTATCACGATTTCTATCAGGCCAACGTGGCCGGCACCGAACATGTCATCGCCGCCTGCCGGCACAACGGCATCAGCAGGCTGGTCTACACCAGTTCTCCCAGCGTTGTTTTTGACGGCAGCGATGTGGAGGGAGGGAACGAATCACTCCCCTACCCGCTCGTGTATGAAGCACACTACCCGGCAACCAAGGCACTGGCCGAACAGCTGGTACTGGCAGCCAATTCACCGGATCTGGCGGTAACAGCTCTGCGCCCTCACCTTATCTGGGGGCCGGGAGACAACCATCTGGTCCCGCGCATCATTGCCAGGGGACGCGCGGGCAAACTGCGCCGGATTGGCACCCGCCCCAACCTGGTGGATACAGTGTATGTGGACAACGCCGCACGAGCCCACATACAGGCCGCAGACCAGCTTTACCCCGGCAGCAGTGTGGCGGGCAATACCTATTTCATTAGTAACAACGAACCGCTGCCACTCTGGGACATGATCAACCGGATCCTTGCCGCCGCCTCAATTCCTCCGGTAACCCGCAGCATTCCGCCGAAACTGGCGTTCGCCATCGGTTGCATCTGCGAAGGTCTGTGGAATCTGTTCCGGCTATCCGGCGAACCGCCCATGACCCGTTTTGTCGCCCAAGAACTTGCCTCTGCCCACTGGTTCGACATCAGTGCCGCCCGCCGCGACTTCGGCTACCGTCCTGAAATCTCCATAGATGAAGGATTGCTACGGCTGCGGCAGTCGCTGCAATCCACTCCTCCATGAAGACAACCGACTGGCCGCGTACCGGTGAAGTACATCTGCATTGCCTGACCCTCTCCCTCGAAACATCGGAACTGACCCGCTACGAACGCCTGTTCTCGCCGGACGAGGTCGCCCGCGCCAAACAACTGAAAAGTGACCGTGCCAAAAACCGCTATGGTGCCGGACGAGGAATGCTGCGTGACATTCTGAGCGGATACCTTGGTATTGAACCTGCCGATGTGCCGCTTGCCACAGGAGAGCATGGCAAACCGTTCCTTGAGTATGGTGCCGCGGAGGATCTTCGCTTCAACCTGTCGCACGCGGATGAACTGCTGGTTCTGGCAGTTGCTTCAGGAGTCGATATCGGTATTGACATTGAAAGAGTTAAGGCAGACACACCTATCCACGACATGGCACGGCTGGCATTTTCCCGGCACGAGCAAGAAGAGCTGCTTACTTTGCCGGTTTCCGGGCAGGTGGAAGCTTTCTACCGCAGCTGGGTCCGCAAGGAAGCCTGTCTGAAAGCATGCGGCAGAGGATTTTCACTGCCATGTAACAGCTTTAACGTATCTTTGTCTGCCGAAGCGCCAGCAATGCTGCACGTCTGCTGCAATGAAGCCTTCTGGCATGTTCTGGATATCGACGTGCCGTTGGGGTACTGCGCAGCAGTGGCGGTTGAGGCGCGCTCGCCGTATCACCACATTTCCATAGTATGCCAATGATTAATTGGGGAGGCGGGCCAATCTGCTTGGGGCGCGTGCGAGGCTCGCCGGATTCACTCTGGACAATGCCTGTACGCAAGAACATTGTAAAAGAGTCCTGATGTAGTGTATTTTTAATTCAATGAATTTTGAACGCAAACTGATGTTCAACAACTAACCACACACAATAAAAAACCTAATGGAAAAAATTCTTATTATTGATGATGAAGCCTTTATCCGGGAAAATGTCTCGCGGATTTTATCGGATGAGGGGTATCAGGTTTACCAGGCTTCCAATACCCGGGAGGCAAGCGACCAGGTGACAACGTGTGAAATTGACTTGGCATTGCTTGATTTGAACCTTGGCTCCGAGAATGGCATCGATCTTCTGAAAATTCTAAAAGAGCTTGATCCCGAACTGCTGGTAATCATCATTACCGGATTCGGGTCGGTGGAAAGTGCTGTCGACGCCCTCAAAATGGGTGCTTTTCATTACATGAAAAAACCGTTTAAAGCAGATGCGTTACGCGTAATTGTTAAACTTGCGCTTCAAACTCAGACACTGAAGCGTGAAGTTCGCAACCTGAAGCGTGCCGACAGTTGCCTGCCGGGACGCTCTCCCATGATCGGCAGAAGCAAACCCTTTCGCGATCTGGTTGACCAGGTTCGGGAAATCGCCCGCATCCCTTCAACCGTTCTGATTACCGGCGAGTCCGGTACGGGCAAAGAGCTGATTGCCCGTGGCATTCACGACCTGTCAGATCGACATGATGCCGCTTTTGTTGCTATCAACTGCGCTTCCATTCCTGCGGCTCTGCTCGAAAGCGAACTATTCGGTCACGAAAAAGGCTCATTTACCGGTGCAACCGCACGAAAACCGGGGCTGTTCGAGGAAGCGCACCACGGCACTCTTTTTCTCGATGAAATAGGTGAAATGGATATGAGCATGCAGGCCAAGCTTCTCCGGGTACTGCAGGAACGCACCATCCGCCGTGTCGGTGGCATCAGGGATATAACCATTGATGTACGCATAATATCGGCGACTAATCGCAATCTGAGGGATAAAATAGCTGCCGGTTCCTTTCGTGAAGATCTCTATTACCGTATCAATGTATTTCCAATTCATATTCCGCCGCTACGGGAACGGAACGGTGATATCGGAATCATAGTTTCTTATTTTCTCGATAGTTTCAGCCGCTCCTTTGGTCGCAACTTTAAGGAATTGTCACCGGAAGCAACCAAACTGATGGAGGAGTACAACTGGCCGGGCAATATCCGTGAGCTGAGAAATGTCATCGAACGCATCTGTATCATGAATTATGGTCCAACACTTTTGCCGGAACACCTTCCCCTTGAGATACGAGGAGCCGTTCCGACAGACAGGCTACTGCACCATGACCACACCGCTCATCCGGAGCCGCTATTCATGGATACCGGACTGGAAGTTGCGGTCATGAGCTTTGAAAAAAATCTCATCCGTCAAGCTTTGGAAAAAAGCGGCGGTAACGTTTTACAGACAGCAACATTACTCAAAATCCCCCGCGGTACATTACGTTACAAGATGGATAAATATGACATATAACGATATATCAGCCAAAGCCGGAGAAAGGTTAGGATGACCGATAAACATGCCATCAAACCGGGACAATCCATTGAACTTCTGAAAGAATTGCACATCCTTACCAGGGACGGCAAACTGAATCAGGAC
>CAIYZD010000496.1 GCA_903930585.1 uncultured Geobacteraceae bacterium
GGAAATGTTGCCTGACGTAATGTTCTTTGATGAACCGGAGTTGGGTCTACATCCACATGCAATCACGCTAGTGTCAGAAATGTTAAAAAAGCTCTCTAATACGAGACAGGTGTTTATTGCGACACAATCACCGTATATGGTCGATTGTTTTGACCTGGAAAACGTTATTGTCGCTAATACGGTTGATGGCGCCACGGTTTTGCGTAATTTGCCGCGTGAGCGGTATCAGGAATGGCTGGATGACGACTATTTATTGTCTGATATATGGCTTAAAGACGTTGTGGGAGGTGCGCAGTGATTCGACTGTGTGTCATCTGCGAAGGGCCTACTGAAGCTGAGTTTGTACGTACGTGTCTTGAACCACATTTAAGAAGATTCAATGTTGTGACTTATCCTTCATTGCTGAAAACCCGACCGGGTAAGCAGGGTGGTGGAAATGTCACTGTTGAGCGTGTAGCTAAACATCTTCAACATGAATACCGTAGCTCGGATCGTATTACGACACTGCTGGATTTATATGGTTTTAGTAAATCAAATGAGCGCACAAAGATTCAGTTGGAAAGCGATATCCTGACTGAAGCCGGACGTTTAATAAAAACATTTAACCCTGAGGTAGTCATACCCTATGTACAGATGTATGAATTTGAGGGTTTGTTGTTCAGCGACATTGAGCAGTTTCAATGGGTGCTTGATGGATGGAATGATAATGCAAGGGAAAAACTTCTTGCCATTCGCCAGGCCTTTGACACTCCTGAAGATATCAATAATAGTCGGGTGACTGCACCATCTAAACGTATATTGAAGATATTTAGCAATGGGCAATATAGCAAAGTGGAACACGGATCTTTGATAGCATCTGAAATTGGCTTAGCTCAGATTAGGGCTGCTTGTCCTCAGTTTAATCATTGGCTTTGCAGTTTGGAAGCGCTGAGAAATCAGGCATGAAACTCCACTTTGAACCAAATCTCGACTATCAGCTTCAGGCCATTGAAGCTGTATGTGACCTGTTTCGCGGGCAGGAAATCTGCCGGACTGAATTCACAGTTACCCATAGTGCCGTGGGCAGTCAAATGACAATGGACTTCGCCGAAAGCGATCTCGGTATCGGCAACCGCTTGACCCTGCTGGATGACGAAATAGTCAAGAACCTTGAGGATATTCAGCTGAAGAACGGCCTTGCACCATCCGGAGTCCTCTCTTCCGGTGACTTTACTGTGGAGATGGAAACCGGGACCGGTAAGACCTATGTGTATCTTCGCTCGATCTTTGAATTGAACAAGCGATACGGCTTTACGAAGTTCGTCATTATCGTCCCTTCTGTTGCCATAAAGGAAGGGGTTTACAAGTCATTGCAGATGACTGATGAGCATTTCCGTGGACTGTATGCCAACACCCCGTATGAATACTTCATCTACGATTCCTCCAAGCTGGGTCAGGTTCGTAATTTTGCCACCAGTCCTCAGATTCAGATCATGATCGTAACGGTCGGAGCTATCAACAAGAAGGATGTGAACAACCTCTACAAGGACAGCGAGAAGACTGGCGGGGAAAAGCCCATCGACCTGATCAGGTCCACCCGTCCCATCCTGATTGTAGACGAGCCGCAATCCGTTGACGGCGGTTTGGAAGGGCGCGGTAAAGAGGCGCTGGGCGCTATGAACCCGCTCTGTACCCTGCGCTACTCCGCAACCCATGTGCATAAGCACCATATGGTCTACCGGCTGGATGCCGTGGATGCCTATGAACAGAAGTTGGTAAAACAGATTGAAGTGGCCTCGGCCACCATTGACGGGGGACACAACAAAGCCTTTGTGCGCCTGCTGTCCGTCAGCAACAAGCGCGGTGTTATTTCCGCAAAGGTTGAAGTGGATGTGGAAGTTGCAGCGGGACGGGTTCAACGCAAGGAGTTGACGGTTCAGGACGGGGATATGCTGGAGTTAACCACTAATCGGCCACTTTATCATGACTGCCGGATCGGAGAGATTCGTGTAGAGAAGGGCAACGAGTTTGTGGAATTGCGTGTACCTGGCGGTGAGCTGTATCTCAAACCCGGTGAAGCCTGGGGAGATGTGGAGCCACTGGCCATTCAGCGTGAGATGATACGACGGACCATCAAGGAGCATTTGGACAAGGAAAAGAGGTTGCGCCCTCAGGGGATCAAGGTTCTGTCGCTTTTTTTCATAGATGCGGTGGAGAAGTATCGCAAGTACGACGAGGATGGCAATCCGGTCAAGGGCGCGTATGCCCGTATCTTTGAAGAGGAATACAAACGGGCCGCGCATCATCCGGACTACACAACCCTTTTCAAAGAGGTTGACCTTTCAAGTGCCGCCGAAGAGGTGCATAACGGTTACTTCTCAATCGACAAGAAGAAAGTTGGCGGCAAGACCGTCGAAGTATATAAGGACACTCGCGGGGACTCCAAGGCTGATGATGACACCTATATGTCCTTGTCAAACAGTTTCATAACTCTAATTCCCGACACTGAAAGACACAGTAGAATCTCAGTCCACTCTCAGGTTGTCTGACTCAATCTGCCCATCAGAAGGAGCCATTTATTCCA
>CAIYZD010000497.1 GCA_903930585.1 uncultured Geobacteraceae bacterium
TAAGGAAGGGGCCGATCGTTCGAATCGACTCGGGGACGCCATACACTATTGAATCCGATAACTTTTTTTCAGTTATCGGATTCTTTTTTTCTGCCGAAATCCGTATCGCTCCCGAAAATTTTGGTTCTGCCTTGAATACTCAGGTTTTCATACTGCCAAAAACTATTTCCAATTGACGTAGAGAATATTATTCTCTACACTCTACCGTATGACTCGCCTACATCATAATCGCAACTGGAAAATTGAAGTATTTGGCCGTGAACACGGCGTTCCACACTTTCATCTGCGGTGGCCTGATGGCAGGGCATCTATAAACATCGAAACACTTGAAATCATTATTGGAAACCCGCCTGTAATTATTCTTGCTGAAGCCCGCATGTGGGCAAAAGAAAACCGGGAGTGGATATTGGCCGAGTGGTTCAAGTTAAACCGGAGATAACTCATGAATCAACAAATGATCAAAACAATTATCGCTGAAGCACCGTCCTTTTTAACCATACTGTGGCGCTCTGGCAAGCAGACCAGAGTTGATATTTCCGAATACCTTAACTCGCCTGGTTATGAAAATTTGAAAGAACCGAAGTTCTTTACCTCTGCCATAGTTGAAGAATGGGGGCATGGAGTAGAGTGGGCTGAAGGCGAAGTCGGCATTGACGCTGATTCTCTCTACAGGCTGGGAAAAGAGCAGGCAGGCCTAGCCTTTCCGGTAACTGATTTTAATGCCTGGATGGAGCGCAATGGACTTTCTCTGGCTACCGCGGCTAATGCACTTGGGATTACCCGCCGAACTATTGTTTATTATCATGGGGGGTATAAGCCAATCCCCATTTATATTAAACTTGCCTGCCTAGGGTGGGAAACTCTCTCTTATCAGCAAGCAGCATAAGAGATGAGGTCGAGTCGAACCTTGTTGCTGCATCCGGCAAACCATGACTATCAATACCGCCGAATAATATCTATATCATTATGATATTAAACGATAAATTCCAGTACTTAATTTCATAATCACTGGGACGCCAAACTCTATGAATCCGATAACTTTTTTTAGTTATCGGATTTTTTTTTGCCGATAATCGTATCGCTCCAGCCAAAATGTGATTCCCTCCCGTATCTGTGCAACACAATCCGTCAATCTGAGTTCCAACATTAACGTTTCACAAGCTGGAATCATCATAGTTTGTACTTGATATAATCAAAGTTAATCATTATGATTATATTTGTAAAAGGGGGAAATTTAAATGAATACAATAAGCACCAAAGTTCTGACCGCACACATTCCACTCCCGCTTGCAGAACAGGTTGATTTGATTGCTGCACGGCTGGAGCGATCTCGCGGCTGGATAGTAAAGCAGGCTTTAAGCGCCTGGGTAGGACAAGAAGAAGAGCGTCGACGTTTGACGTTGGAGGCCATGGCAGATGTTGATGCCGGCCAGGTTATTGATCACCAGGCTGTCAAAGCTTGGGCTAACAGTCTTGATGCTGAAACGCCGCTTCCGGTGCCTCACTAATGAAAATAAAGTGGACCAGCAAAGCCCTGTCAGATTTGGTACGTCTCTATGAGTTTTTAGCGGTAAAAGACCGGCTTGCTGCTGCTCGTACAGTGCAATCATTGTCAGCCGCACCGGATCGGCTTCTGGATCAAGCAAGAATAAGTGAGAAACTTGAAGAGTTTGACCCGCGCGAAGTCCGACGTATTGTTGTTGGCAGATACGAAATGCGCTATGAAATCCAGGAGTCTGTTATTTCAGTGCTCCGGATCTGGCATACGCGTGAAGATCGATAACCGATAAGAAGTAAAGAGTGGCAGGCGACTTTATCGTTCGCCAATATTTAGAGACATTTCCCAGTTCTCAATTTCATTGTTTCTGGGACGCCAAACTCCATTAATCCGATAACTTTTATAAAAGTTATCGGATTTTTTCGTGTGCGCCAGGCATGGCGCGTGGCGCGTAAGCGCCATCCAATCAGCTATGGTGGTTGATTGGTGACTTGGAGGTGTAAGTCCTCTTCGGACCCTGATGGTGGGAACCGATAGTCGATCCGTATATGGGTCACTCTCCCAAGAGGTGAAACTTCGGGAAGTGTTGCATTAACAGGTTGCGCCAGCAGGTCCGTCAAGATGTTTTTTCTTGGTTTTTATTATGAGCTGACATATTCTCCCGCATGAATATGTATGTACAAGAAGAAACCGATGCAATCACGCACTATCAGAAAAAGATTGCAACAATCAGCTACAAACAGCCAATCACTATTTGGAGGATCAATGTTGCTTTCTGAAACGGAATCGGAACAGAGGATCATACGGCTTCAGAAGGAGCTGAAAGGGAGCAGAATCGGTGGTGCGCTCTTTATCCATCCGATCGACGTCTTCTATTTTTCCGGCGCCAGACAAACTTCTACCTTGTGGGTACCCGCTGAAGGGAGTCCCCTGCTTTTGGTTCGCGAGAGTCTTAACCGGGCGCTTGAGGAAAGTTGCATCACTGATATTCGGCCATTCCCATCCAGCAAGGAGTTCCTTGACATTATCCCAGCAGAGATCAACAAGATCGGATTCACCTATGACGTGGTTCCGGTGCAACAGTTCAACTACTACAGCACTCTTCTCCCCGGTCGGGAATTGGTTGATATTTCGACGATAAACCGGGAACTCAGATCGGTAAAATCCCCTTGGGAGCTGACGCAGATGCATGCAAGCGGCGACAAGCTGTGTGAAGTGTTTGCCCAAATTCCTGAGTTTCTCAAGCCGGGAATGCGGGAAATAGACCTGGCGGCGGAGTTTGAGTACAGGTTGTGCAAGGCAGGCAGTGAGGGATATTTACAGGTCCGTGCGTTTAACCAGGAACTATTTCGAGGATTGGTCGTATCCGGTGATAATGCCGCTTGTCCTGGATTCTTCGACGGACCGGTTACCGGTCGCGGTCTCTCTGCGGCCTCCCCCCAGGGAGCATCGTCTGCTGTGATCGAGACCAACGTGCCGATTCTGATGGACTTTGCCGGCATTTTCAATGGCTACATTGTAGATATGACCAGAATGTTTGTAATCGGTTCTCTCGGACCGGAACTACTGCATGCATTCGATACAGCTCTGGAGATACAATCGTATTTAGCCGAAAATCTGAAGCCGGGAAACATCTGCGAGGAGCTTTTCGCAGGTGCGCTGGAAAAAGCTACCAAAGCGGGTCTAGGAAAGAACTTCATGGGTGCGCCGGGGGAAAACGCGAAGTTTGTCGGCCATGGCGTGGGACTGGAACTGGATGAGTTTCCGGCCATTGCCCAAGGATTCAAGGTCGTCCTGCAGGCCGGACAGGTCATTGCCCTGGAGCCGAAATTCGTCCTCCCCGGTCTGGGGGTTATTGGCATAGAAAACGACTTCGCAGTTGGAGATGGTGGCGGTGTACGAATAACTAAACTGAGCGACGAAATTGTGTTCATCTGATAACGTAAGCTTAGACACGTTTCCTGCGCTAATCATCGGCAAAAAGATGTTCCCTGTTTGAGTCCGCTATTGCAGCCCTAATCATGTCTCCCATCTCCTCAAGCCACTGTCCATTCTGGAAATTCAATCCGATATGTTTACTGGCTGTTTCCCGGCAGCATCCGTAAAAATAACTATCCGGATTTATATTACAGTCCCCTTCCACGCTTGCCACAATCATATCTCCCATCTCCTCCAGCCACTGGTCATTCTGAACATCCAATCCGGGGTGGTTCCTGATTTTTTCTCGACAATAGTTGGAAAAATAACTATCAGTTTGCATTGTGAACCTCCTTATTTTGTGTCAATTATCGACCGTTTGCTTACTCTTCTCAAGTCGCCGGGAAAAGCAAGAAAATGAGTCCAGGGCAGATGGCATTTACCGTGACGCCGTCTTTTGCCGTTTCAAGTGCAAGTGACTTTGTAAATTGCAGTTGTAATCGTGTAATGGTCGTTTTTTTATAAAGGCAGAAGTCGGCTGGAGCTACTGTTTGGATAGGCTTAGTGTGTTCTGTTTGCGATTGGGAGTGGGGTGCATTGCCCTTTGCGTTGATACGAGAGCGGAGATAAGTTCAGGTATCAAATATTGTACAACCAGCATGAGCAGACTCCGACTCAATTGCGAACGGTAAACAATATCCAAGCATTGCTGCTACCTTCTACTTTTAATATCCAAAACATTTCCTAGTTTATAACACAATTTTAGAATAAAAACACATTTTATTTAAATATTGCATTAATGGTATTTATTGCCTAGAATAGTCAAAATTACTAACTGATTTGAATACGTAGCTTTGTAAATGCAAATAAATGTTTATAATGATTGACTATA
>CAIYZD010000498.1 GCA_903930585.1 uncultured Geobacteraceae bacterium
CCGGTGATCTTGTCAACCCGCGGAATTGTTGCCGTACCGTATGCCAGTGCCGCGACGGCCTGTGCCCCGCCAATGCGGAAAATGCGGTCAACACCCGAGAGGCTGGCTGCAACGAGTACATGGGGGCTGATCTCGCCACCAGGGGAAGGGGCTACCATGATGATTTCACCAACCCCCGCCACGCGGGCGGGTACGGCATTCATTATGACACTGCTCGGATAACTGGCCTTGCCTCCCGGTACATAGATGCCGACCCGTGACAGTGGCGTAACCTTCTGCCCCAGCATGACATCCGGTTCCTCGGTTGAGATCCACGTCTGTTGTTTCTGCTTTTCGTGGAAGGCGCCGATTCGCGTGACCGCCAGACGGAGCGCGGTAATATCATCGGCGGAAACGGTGGCAAACGCCGCTTCGATCTCTGCCGGGGTAACTTCCAGTTCGGCCAGCGAGGCCGCTTCCAACCGGTCGAAACGGCGGGTCAGCTCCAGCACCGCCGCGTCACCGCGTTTTCGGACATCGGCGATAATGTCGAGCACGACCTGTTCAACTTCGCGTCCGCTTTCCTCACCGCGTAACAGAATGGCGTCAAATTTTTGCGTGAATCCGGAATCATTGATGTCGAGAAAAAGCATACGGTTACCCTGTTCAGTGTGACTGGAGCTGCTGCTCAAGTCCCTGTATGATGTGTGAAATGCGGTCGTGCTTCGTTTTCAGGCTGGCCCGGTTGACGATCAGGCGTGTGGTTATTTCGGCAATAGTTTCAACTTCGACCAGGCCGTTTTGCCGCATCGTCTCACCGGTAGAAACCAGATCGACAATCCGGTCGGAGAGGCCGACCAGCGGTGCCAGTTCGATTGATCCATAGAGCTTGATAATCTCCACCTGCACTCCTTTGGCGGCAAAATAGTTTTCCGTCACATGCGGGTATTTGGTGGCGATGCGAATATGCGACCAGCAGGAGGGGTCGTCAACCTTAGCCATATTGGCCGGCTCGGCGACCATCATGCGGCAGTAGCCGAACTTCAGGTCGAGCGGCTCGTAGACATCCTTGCACTGTTCCATCAATGTATCTTTACCAACGATGCCGAGATCGGCGCTGCCGTATTCCACGTAGGTCGGCACATCCGTTGCCCGCACGATCATGTAGCGTATCCGCTGCTCCCGGTTTTCGAATATCAGCTTGCGGGAATCGGAGAGGAGTTCGCGGCAGTCGATGCCGATCTTGCCGAACAGATCGACGGATTCTTCCAGAATTCGCCCTTTGGGGATCGCAATGGTAATCCAGTTATTCATTCTTTGACCCTTTGGATATCCGCACCAAGGGCGGCAAATTTTTTCTCGATGGATTCGTAGCCACGATCAAGGTGGTAAATACGCGAGACCTCCGTGGTGCAGTCGGCCGCCAGTCCGGCGAGTATCAGTGAAGCCGATGCCCGCAGGTCGGTGGCCATGACCGGAGCGCCGGACAGCTTTTTGACCCCCTTGACCGTGGCCGTGTTCCCTTCAACGGTGATATCGGCGCCAAATCGTTGTAACTCGGATACATGCATGAAACGGTTTTCAAAAATATTTTCCGAGATGACGCTGGCACCCTCTGCTATACACATCATGGCCATGAACTGGGCCTGCATGTCGGTCGGAAAACCGGGGTAGGGACGGGTTTTGATGTTGACACTTTTGACCCGTTTTGGTCCTTTGACCCGCACGATGCCATCGCGACTGCTGATTTCAACACCTGCATCCTGCATCTTGAACGCCAGAGCATCGAGATGCTCCAGCTTCATGCGGTGGATACGGATGTCGCCGCCGGTCATTGCCGCTGCAATCATGAACGTACCGGCTTCAATCCGGTCCGGCATGACCTCGTAGTTGGCTGCCGACAGCTCGGAAACCCCCTGAATCCGGATGGTGTCGGTCCCGGCGCCTTCAATCTTGGCCCCCATGCGGTTCAGGTACAGCGCCAGATCGACTATCTCCGGCTCACGAGCGGCGTTTTCCAGCAGGGTTTCACCCCTGGCGGTCGTCGCCGCCATCATCAGATGTTCGGTGCCGCCGACGGTTGAAACGTCGAAGTTTATGCGGGCTCCCTTGAGATGGCGGCATTTTGCTTCGACATAGCCATGTTCGAGTGTTATCTCAGCCCCAAGTGCCTGAAGCCCTTTCAGGTGCAGGTTGATAGGGCGTGCTCCGATGGCGCAGCCGCCCGGCAACGAAACACGGGCCTTGCCGAAGCGGGCCAGAAGCGGGCCGAGAACCAGTACCGAGGCGCGCATGGTTTTGACCAGATCGTAGGTTGCCTCATGGCTGGTGATGTCGGTCGTGTCGATTTTAACGATGTTGCCGTTGCCGTCAATTCGGGCGCCAAGTGATTCCAGTACTTTAATAGTGGTGTTGATGTCCCGTAGAAACGGTACGTTACTGATCTGGTTGATCCCTGGGGCCAGGATTGTGGCGACAAAAATAGGGAGTGAGGCATTCTTGGAGCCGCTGACCATAACGTCTCCTTTAAGCTTCTTCCCGCCTTTGATAATAAGTTTGTCCACGTAAAATGCTCCTCTTTGTGCCTGATAAATTTGCCATATTACTGTATGGACCGGTTCTTGTCCAAAGAAAATGAAAAGCCCACCAAATAGTTCGGTGGGCTTCAGGTATCTTTACGTATTCGCATCCATTTTCAAGGAGTATTCCGATTTTACCAGCCATCGGAGTGATGTTCTCAAACTATGTGTTCTGCTTTCAGGTGGAGTAACTGCGATAATAATCGCCCCCCTTTAATAGGTTACATCTGATACCGTACTACGGAGCACAACAGCCTCCTACTTGCGATCACGCTCAGGCGGAGTATCTTCCATAAAACAACTCCTTCTTTACACGAATTATCTTACTTCTGGTTACACTATAGCACCGGAAAAACAAAAAAACAGTCTGTTTAATTTTTTTTTTAAGGAGTATAGTGTTTGGGTTAAGTATCGTGTTCAGGCAATCGTATGTCTGATGTCCTTCCCCTTGACCATGAAGATGACCATTTCGGCAATGTTCGTGGCGTGGTCGGAAATACGCTCCAATGATTTTGAGATATAGTTGAGCTTCATGGCGCGCGATATCGTGGTCGGATCTTCGATCATATAGGTCAGTAGTTCCCTCTGGATCTGGATGTTGAGATCATCAACGAAACTATCGTCCTTGCAGACCTTGACGGCAAGTTCCGAGTCACCGTGCACAAAGGCGTCCAGTGCCTCCTTGACCATCGTCTCGGCCCAATGAGCCATGCGGGGAATGTCGATGTACGGTTTCAGCGGCGGATCTTCATTCAGCTCGCGGGCGCGCTTGGCGATGTTGGCACACTGATCCCCCATCCGTTCCAGATCGGTGACGATCTTGAGCGTGATCGTTATGAAACGGAGATCGCGAGCCGCCGGCTGGCGGAGCGCAAGCAGTTCCAGACAACGCTCGTCGATTGCCAACTCGGCGGCATTTACCTCATGATCCAGCGCAATGGTACGCTCTGCCAAGGGGGTATCCCTGTCAACAAGCGACTTGACGGAGTTGGCAATCATCAACTCCACCTTCCCCCCCATGACAAGAATGCTCTGTCTTAACTCATTCAATTCGATGTCGAATACGGTGCTGATATGTTCATGCTCCATTAGTTCTCCTAACCGAACCTTCCGGTGATGTAATCTTCAGTCTGCTTTTTCTCCGGGTTGGTAAAAATCTTGCGAGTTCCCCCGGCTTCGATCAGCTCCCCGAGATAAAAGAATGCCGTGACATCCGACACACGGGCCGCCTGCTGCATGTTATGGGTGACGATAACAATAGTGTACTCGCTTTTGAGCTCCTCTATCAACTCTTCAATTTTGAGTGTAGAGATCGGATCAAGCGCCGAACAGGGTTCATCCATAAGAATAATCTCGGGATTCACCGCTATTGCCCGGGCGATGCAGATGCGTTGGGCCTGGCCGCCGGAAAGTCCCAGAGCCGAATCATTCAGGCGGTCCTTGACCTCGTTCCAGATAGCCGCACTTTTGAGGCTTCTCTCAACCGCTTCGTCAAGCGTTGTTTTGTCATTGACACCGGCGATGCGCAGCCCATAGACGATGTTCTCGTAAATC
>CAIYZD010000499.1 GCA_903930585.1 uncultured Geobacteraceae bacterium
CCATCAGGCCTACTAGCGCTTGTTCAATCTCGGTTTGCTGTAATTCCAAGTTCTTGAGCTGTATTTTCAACGACTCAGTCTGCACTGCATTCTGGCGATAGTTAGCCGCCAACTGTTGCCACTGGTGTTCGGCAGCGTCTTTGGGCAGATACAGATCACGTTCCTGATCCTTTAGGGGTTCCTGACCTGATTTAAGTGCTGACCAAAAGTCCATCGCGGTTGCGATGAGTTGTGTGATAAAGGCTTCATCACGCACAATTTCAAATTCCACGTCCTGACCTTGATGATAAAAGAACAAAAAGCCGCGTGCTGCATCGGCCACCAGCAGTTGCTGTTGCACTTGGCACCAATACAACGGATAGGCTGCCGCTTGCTCGCGGTTTAACAACACATCCAGAAAAGTGCTTTCATGAGGGCATTTAACTTCCACCGATTCATTGTTTTCCGATAAACCATCAAACGATGCTCGCATCAGCGGATAACACTCAGATTCACCACAGAGTGGTAACAACAGGACGTCATGTTTTTCCTCAAAGCGTTGCCGGGCTAGTGGCTCTGCTTCGATGCCCACCCTGATTAAAGGATTGTTATCTAGGTTAGGTTCCAGCACTAGTCCGGTTTTTTCCGCCCACAATCGCCAGGGCGTTTTATGCGGAGAACGGCCCATGATGATCGCGGCTTCACTAGCGCACAGGCCTTGTGATCGCCACAAGCGCCATTCAGGTGAGCGTTGCGAAACATTAATGACGTTCATTAGTTGGCTCCGTGTAGTTGAATGTGGCAACCACAGCGCTGAGTCGATAAACCCCGTTTGATGAGTTGCATATCACAACGTCTGGCCCAGTGAGAGTCCTCAAAAATGAGTAGCAGATGACCGACTTTAGTCAGATATCGACCGCCATAGCTTTCAACCAAATTATGTAGTTCAGTTTTGGATAAGCTGGCGGTGGTTTTTGCTGCCCATCCCACTTTCCAAGAGCGCTCCAGAAAATCGCGGCCATGACGACGAAACACAGTGGGTGAATCGTAGCGGTGCCAGTCGGTATGACAGGGTATCCGGTTGGATGATTGATTAATGGCATTCATAGCATCTCCTTAGTAATAAAAAGCGTCATGATTTTTGCCCTAGAGCGGTAATCATGACGCTCAGTAGGGTTGATAAAGACCGGCTAATAGCCGATATGAATAGGGATGAACTTAATTAACGTAACGAACCCAAGGTCTCACGGGCTTTGCTTAAGGCTTCCGATGCGGGCTTGGATACCGGCGGCATTGAGGTGTCCTCGCTAAGCTGATCTTCTGCGTCGAAGGACTTCGGCATCACCTTGCTGGCTTGTTCGGCTTTGTCCAGTTCGGCGTTGGCGTAAATCAAATCTAGACCAGAGAACTTGCTATTGGCATAGTCATAGGCGGCATTCCAGGCGCCTGCTAGAGTGGTGCGTCTGACCAGTTCTGTGACTGCTTTTTGGATATGTGGGCTGATCATGGATAAATCTACCATTTTGGGTAGTTCGCCATCATCGACACGACGGGCAGTACCATTAAGCACCGTGCCATCATGCATATCGTCTAAGCTCTTGCCGTCCATTTCCTCAGCGGCATAACCGCATTCCTCAGGAAAAGCTGCACGAAGTGACGCCGCTTTGCCACATTTGCCTAACTGGCCTTTGGGGCGTTTGATCCACATAGCGGTGGGTAACTGAGAATACTTACCACCCGAGGTGCTGTAAGCTTCCTGCCAGTACACTTCTTCTGTGAAGGCACAGCGCCGACCACCGACTAGCCGATAAACCGTCACCGCCACCCATTCAGGAAAAGTCACCGTGATGGTACTTTCCTGCCAAGTGTCGTTATCGTCTTTAAATTTTCCGGTAAAGGACTGAGTCACATCAGACCCCCAGACTGGTCTATCCATGCCCGCCCAGAGGCCTGTTCGTGATGCCGTGGTCTGAATTTCCATAATCGAAGGCCAGACGGTTTCGACACTGCGTCCCAAAGCGGCACTCCACATGGGTACTACATGTACGGGTTTTTTAAAAATATCCAGCTTGCGGGCCTTACAGTAATCCAAAGCCATCATGATGGCTTCTGGGGTTTTGGCCGTGGGGAAGGTCACTTCGGTCAGCACTTTCCAAGATTGCTCAGATAGGCCATAAACTTGATTGGCTTCAATAGGCATCGGCAAGTTGCGGGTTTTTTGAGAGTAGTTTTTAGATGAATTGCTCATTGCGTTTCTCCTTGTAAAAAAAACAGAGGACGCAGTTCCCCTATGTGGGAATGCGTCCCCAGAGGGTTAAAAACCGGCACAGCAATAGCTGTAACGGCAGGGTTATCAATACTGGTTTTGCATTGACAATCATCGGGCTTAACGCACCCGACACGTTGATGAATCTCATCCACGCCGCTTAAAAGCGGAACGCCGACTAAACGTCGGATCAAGCCATCCCGAAAGACGGCATGAAGTGTTTGGTTTTAGTTAAAACGTAATACGACTCGGAAAAAAGCTGAGTAAAACAAGTCAGCTCAATTAGTCATTATTGAAACGGATAGCTATACATCGGTGTCTACAAAAGATCGTTAAAACGGCTATTTTTTGTAGGTTTTGACAGATAAAAAAAACGTAGCATCGGCCATTATTCAAGCAGCTTTAGAGGAAAAGGCATGGCAGACAATACCGAGCAAGCAAAGACCGTTCGTCCGGCGATTAGTCGTCCGGTATTTGAACGCAGTATTAAAATTCAAAGTGAACAAGCGATTCGGGTGATTCGTCACAGTTATGGGCGCTTGATTCGGTCGCTGTATGCGATTGATGTTATCTTGCGGATAGTGGGCCAAGAGCAGGCGATTGATGATATCGAGGGCATCGTCAGTACCATGATCGGGGACTGCGCCTTACAGTTACAGCAGGAAAAAGCTAGGCTCGACAAACTTTGCGCCGATAACGGTATTGCAGAGTCGCCGCGGTATACTCATCCCACAGATTTTAAAGCCCGCATCACTTCGCCGCAGATTGCCCAATTTGTAGAATTGATCCGTTTGCTGGATCAGTTGATGATTGCCATGGATACCTTGTGGCTGTGTCAAATATTGACTAACAAGCAATGCTCAGTCG
>CAIYZD010000500.1 GCA_903930585.1 uncultured Geobacteraceae bacterium
AGAACGTATCGAGAAAAAGGTGGCGGCAGAGCAGGAATCAACGGAACTCCTTTCGTCAGTTAAAAAGATACTGTCTATTGAGGAAGGAACATGCAGTGAGATCGTGCCTCAGCATCTGATAAGGCGGGTAATTAACCTGTATCCCGCTAAAACAGATTTTGTCAGGATAGTGCTGGGTCTGGCTGGAAAAATGATCCGGGTTATTTCGTGCCCCGGTGATGTCATGATAGTAAGGCCGGAAATAGTCTGCGGAGTACGGGGAAACAGTTGCACTCAGGATTCTTCGATGCTGGTGATGGCAAAGTTTTTTTCAACGATACAGGTAGAGATGGAAGTGGCGCGGGCCATAACCGGGAGGAGTTGTACGATTAAGGTTTCCGTCGCGTCACTACAGGCAACTACCCAGGAGGACCGGTTGCGGGTGGCGTTATTTTCCCGCCAGAGGGAACTTTTTTCCGGTCCGCTGGAAAATGGCCGTATGGTTTTTGATGAAATAGACCCGGGTTTGTACACCGTTACAATTTGTAATATCGGGAAGGTAATCGGTGAAATAGATTTGAACCTTGAGGAGTGCGTTGTGGGAGGATTACGTGGAAATTAAGAAAAGTGATCTGGAACAAATACTGGAGGAAAAACTCAGGCTCGAACAGATGCTTCACGAAAGGTTCAGCAGAAAGATCACCATAATGTTTACCGATATTAAGGGATCGACCACGTATTTCGAAGAGCAGGGAGATTTTGCCGGCAGAACCATGATCCATCTGCACAATTCCCTGCTTTTGCCGATCATTGCCGAACATAAAGGGATGCTGGTCAAAACCATTGGCGATGCCACCATGTCGGCATTTGAAGATTCGCATGATGCGCTACGCGCTGCCAGGGAGATGCAGCTGAAACTGAGGGAGTACAATCGCGATAAAGCAGGTGATCAGCAGATACATATCAGAATCGGCCTCAACTACGGTACCGGCATAGTCGAGGAGAAAGATATTTTCGGTGATGTGGTCAATGTTGCCAGCAGGGTGGAGGCTCTGGCGGATGCCGGCGAGGTGCTTCTGGCCGAATCGCTGTACCGGGAGGTCAAAAATAGTGACGAGTTTATCTTCCGCTACTTCAACTCCTGCACGGTCAAGGGGAAGGCGGAGCCGATCCGGGTATTCCGGCTGGTATGGCACGAAGAGGATCTCTATCTCGGGAAGACGCGTACCGGTTCCGAGAATGGCCATCATCGGGAAGATATCCTGACGGTCGAGGCGTCGGTTTCCGGTGCCATTCTGAAGGTGAGCGGGTTTGAAAAAAAAGAAGGAGAAGAACGTCCGGTAAAGAACTACAGCGAAGTACCGTTTAACAGTGAGCGCATTGTCGAATATACGTCCGGAATTATAGAACTTCTCAACAGATCGAACAAACAGGGAAAAATCGGAAATGAGTTGCTTGTCAGGCTTAAAGAGCTGGGTGGCCTGCTCTATGACGAACTGATGCCGGTTGCAATCAAGGAAAAATTAGCCACAACCGTCACACCAAACCTGATTATCAGCATAGATGACGGATTGGTCCAGGTACCGTGGGAACTTCTGTTCGACGGCAAGGAGTTTCTCTGCCAACGCTTTAGCATCGGCAGGACCGTCAAGACCAGACAGGCGGTTTCGGCCAAGGCGCGTGCCATCAGCAGGCCGCTGAAGATGCAGGTGCTGGCCGATCCACGTGGCGATCTGAGAGCCGCCTATGACGAAGGGATCGGGATCAGGGATACTATCGGTAAATATGAGCATTGGCTCGACATCTCATTGAAGACTACCGACATTAAGTGCGGTTATGTGAAAGCCAAGATCAGAAATTTCGATATCGTCCACTATGCCGGGCATGCGGAGCATATCGCCGAGACTCCGGAAGAGAGCGGCTGGCTCCTGCACGACGGCAAGTTATGCGCCCGTGATATCCTGGCCATGAAGGGGGCAATGCCGATGCCGGCACTGGTCTTCTCCAATGCATGTCAAACCGGCCACAGCGGTGAATGGAAGCTTGGCAAGGATTATGAGGAGA
>CAIYZD010000501.1 GCA_903930585.1 uncultured Geobacteraceae bacterium
TGTATTTGCGAAGATTGTTGATATAGTTGCATCTGAAAAGGTTATAGCAAAATCTGATGCTTCCGTTTTATTGCCAGACGACTTCGAATGGGCTGCTTGCGACGAATGGAAATCCAAATTTGAGGATGAAGGCCATGAGTCGCATCCACTGCAATACTGCAATAAAGCCGAAATCCTGATTCATGATGTTAACGCTATATACCATTCAAAAAAACAGTTGGCTGAGACCACTAGATCCGAGTCGGGCAAAAAGGTAAAGTTTCTCGCCTCTCACGATTCGTGCTCGTATTGTAAAAAATTTGACGGTAAAGTGTTCGCTGCAGCTGAATCGCCCATATCCTGTATAGATACACATCCCGGTTGCAGATGTTGCATCATTATCGATGTACAAGAAGACACGGAATAGATTCTTTAATCGCAATGGTCTCAAAATAATTTTAAATCAATTCTATCAGTATAGAAAACCATGGGTTTTAGAGAGGTATATATCTTTTTTTGAGAGCCTGTACAATCGTTTGTGTAAATGCTGAAATCCGGTAAAACAACCCACAGAAGGGATATACCGATGGCAACCACAGGAGATTTTGGCAACCTCGAAGTAACCACCCCCCGTGACCGCAATTCAACATTTGAACCGGTCATCCTTCCCAAAGGTGAAACACGCTTCACCGGCTTTGATGACAAAATTATTTCAATGTACGCCCGTGGTATGGCAACCCGTGACATCCAAGGGCACCTCCAGGAGATTTACGGGATAGATGTTTCCCCATCCTTGATTTCCCAAGTCACCGATGCAATAAGCGAAGAGGTAATCCTTTGGCAGAACCGACCACTGGACGAAGTATACCCCATCGTTTATCTTGACGCTATCCGGATCAAAGTGCGTCACTTGACCCCTTTGCCATAAAATGGGATGCCAGTCATCCGTCAATATCAAAATCATGGAGGAGCAACTGGGAGCGTATCATTCCGTTGTTCTCTTATCCAGAAGATATTCGCAACGCAACTTACACCACCAATGCCATTGAATCGCTCAATATGTCGCTCCGTAAGGTTACAAAAAACCGAGGTCATTTCCCCTGTGACGAAGCGATGTTCAAACTGATATATCTTGCATTAAAAAATATAGCAATAAAGTGGACTATACCGATCAGAGACTGGAAGTCTGCTATGAATCAATTCAGTATATTTTTTGATGGCAGGATGCCAAGTTACTTATAAGCGATATAATGATAAACGAGATGCTTGTTAGAGTTAGTTGGTGTCAAAGGAGCTGCCGTATGGATTTAGCATCTAAAGTGGATAAGACATGCGGAAATGGTTCTTTACGGCTGGTTTTAGCCATCCTTCTCCCCATAGTGGCTTGTGGTATCCAGTGGTTATTATGGAATAAAATAAGTCCTTTTGTCTGGTTCCTCTTCTTTCCTACGGTTTTTTTAGTGCATGGCTTGGCGGAATGACTGGAGGACTGGCATCAACAATAATTTCAACTGCTCTTGTCTGGTACTTTTTTATCCCCCCCCAACTCTCCTGGTCAGTTCAAAATCCAAACCATCTCTTCTCAGTAGCACTTTTTATTGTAATGGGGGGCTTCTTCAGTCTCACGTTTGCAATGTTAAAGAAGGCAAACAGACTTGCTGAAGAAGCTTTGTCTGCCGCAGAAACGTCGAATTTACAGTTAGAAGAATCGAATAAGAAAATCAGCGCCCTCTATGAGAAGACCAAGGAAATTGACAAACTAAAAACCCAATTTTTTGCAAACGTCAGCCATGAACTGCGAACTCCATTAGCATTGATATTGGGACCTATTTCCAAATGGCTTAAGAACGATGATTTCAAGGATCAAACCCGTAGCGAACTGGAAATTGTCGAAAGGAATGCTCGACTGCTCCACCGGCAAGTAAATGACCTGCTTGATGTGGCCAAACTTGAAGCAGGTCGCATGACTATGCGGTATGCTCAAACTGACCTGGCATACCAGGTACGCGTGATTGCATCGCATTTTGCAGTTATGGCAGACGAGAGATCGATAGATTTCTCAGTTGAGGCTGATTCCGTAGTTTCTGTTCAGATAGATATTGAAAAATTCCACCGAATCACTCTTAATCTTCTTTCAAACGCATTCAAGTTTACTCCGGATCACGGTGCCATACGCGTCAGCCTCAAACAGTTAGGTGACCAAGCCGTTATAATGGTTCAAGATACCGGCAGAGGTGTCCCGGAAGATAAACGACAAATTATATTTGAATCTTTTCGACAGGTGGATGGTGCGACTAATCGGCAATACGGAGGGACAGGACTTGGCTTATCAATCGTAAAAGAATTTGTCTCTCTGCATAGAGGTGTCGTAACAGTTGATGACGCGCCGGGAGGTGGTGCGCTATTTACTGTCACCCTTCCCACAAAAGCCCCTTCAGACAAAGAAGTTCTGACAGAAGAAGCCCCAGTCATTCTTCACGATAACTGTTTGCAACTCATCGAAGAACTCCGCACTATAAAGGTACCGGAACTCGAATACGTAACGCCTCAAACAGCCACTCAGCCCACAGTACTTGTTGTGGAAGACAATCCCGATATGAACTCGTTTATCGGTTCAATCCTGCAACCACACTTCCGTGTAATATCGGCATTCAACGGCAATGACGGCCTGCAAGCCGCAATGGAATCACATCTGGACTTGATCATTAGCGACATTATGATGCCTGGTATGAGTGGCGACACTATGGTTGAGATAATCCGTAGCCACACTGAATTAGATAACATACCGATCATTTTACTCACTGCCAAAGCAGATGATGACCTGCAAATAAAGATGTTGAAA
>CAIYZD010000502.1 GCA_903930585.1 uncultured Geobacteraceae bacterium
CATTACTTTGTGGTTTCTGACCAGGCGTTCATATCGTGTGGCAATTCTTCGGTAATTTTTGAGTTTTTGGAATAATCGTTCAACCAGATTGCGATCTTTGTAGAGAATTTTGTCATAATCTCGCTGGCTCTTCCGGTTGCTGCGCGGCGGAATAACCGCCTCTGCTCCACCGGTATGTAGCAGTTGGCAACTGTTTTAAAAATGTGCTCCCATATGCCTTTATGTGACCAGCGGTTATAACGAACATACACGCGATGCCAGTGTCCATAGTGTGGCGGAAGGTCACGCCACGGGGCTCCAGTCCTGGCAATCCAGAGGACGGCTTCGACAAACAGGCGGTTGTCTATTGCTGTGACGCCGCAATCACTGCTTTTACCCGGAAGCAACGGAGCAAGACGCTCCCACTGGTCATCTCGCTTTTACAAGAATTTATTTCTCTGTCCAAGGATAAAACGTTCACTTCCAGTCCAGCACCTCGCGAACCTTGGAGGCTATGGCAGGTAGCGAG
The DNA here is from genome assembly GCA_903930585.1 of uncultured Geobacteraceae bacterium. Classification (GTDB taxonomy): domain Bacteria; phylum Desulfobacterota; class Desulfuromonadia; order Geobacterales; family Pseudopelobacteraceae; genus JACRCG01. The sequence continues at coordinate 509 of CAIYZD010000502.1, forward strand.
AACGGCTTCTGTATGAAATGAACGTTTTCATCGAGCACGCCATGCCGTGAAATGGCATCGGCGGTATATCCGGACATGAATAAGCATTTGAGTTGCGGGTTGAGTGACTGTAGGGTGCTGGCAAGATCCCGACCATTCATCTCCGGCATAATCACATCCGTAATGAGTAGGTGTATTTTTCCGATATGTTCCTCAGCTACACGGATGCCTTCAATCGGTGAGTTCGCCTGTAGCACCTTGTACCCTTGATTGGTTAGAATCATCGCTGCCATATTCAGGATTGCCAATTCATCCTCTACAAGCAGAATGGTCTCTAATCCACGCGGGGTTGATGAAGCATTGTCATGTCGCTCTGGAAGTTCAATATCCCCCACGTGTCGAAGTATATAAATTGTGAATTTAGTCCCTAGACCAAGCTCACTGTAGACGTTGATGAAGCCCTTGTGCTGTTTTACGGCACCAAAAACTGTAGCCAATCCGAGCCCAGTTCCCTCGCCAACACCCTTCGTAGTGAAGAATGGCTCGAAAATGTGATCAATAGTCTCCTTATCCATGCCGCAACCAGTGTCGCTGACAGTTAAGGTGACATATTCCCCTGGTTGCGCATCGGCGTCTTGAGATGCATAATTCTGGTCTATAATAACATTACTTGTCTCTATAGTGATTTTGCCAACGTCGATAATTGAGTCGCGGGCATTAACAATCAAATTAGCCAGTATCTGGTCAAATTGGGTTGGGTCCAACTTTACTGGCCACAAATCAGCAGCAGGTTGCCATGAAAGATGGATCTGCTCGCCTATCAGGCGATGTAGCATCTTTAACAAACCTGAAACTGTGTCGTTAAGGTTTATTACCTTGGGAGAAATGGTTTGTTTACGGGCAAAAGTCAATAGCTGCCGCGTGAGGTCTGCTGACTGCTCAGACGCCTTGCGGATTTCCTCCAAGTGTTTACGTATTACAGATGAGTCAGACTCGGCGAGAGCTAGATATGTATAACCAAGAATAACACTCAGCTTATTATTGAAATCATGTGCTACTCCGCCCGCTAGATTACCCACCGATTCAATTTTCTGCATATGATGAAGTTGGCCCTCTAGTTTGATTGAATCGGCTTCTATTCGCTTTCGCTCTGAAATGTCGCGGACAAAAGCACAGTCAAATTCTAATTCGCCTAAGCGTACATAATTCGCAACTATTTCAACCGGAATCAGTCGTCCATCCTTGGCACGTTGTTCTGATTCAAACTTCAGTGAACCATGTTGCCGAAGTTCAGTAAAGTGTTGCGGCCACTTCTCTGAATTGTAGTGAACGTCCACATCCTGTACGGACAATTGCAATAATTCTTCTCTGGAATAGCCGAGGGACAGGCACGCAGCATTATTAATATCCGTAATATGAGCGTCGGGAGTTATCCAGAAAAGTGAGTCTGAAGCGTGCTCGATGCTAATTCGTGTTAACCGTAGTGCTTCTTCAGCATGTTTGCGATCAGTTATGTCAGTTGCAATTTCCATTCTAACGATTCGCTTATCGTGCCAAAGGATAGCTTTATCACGGCATTCGAACCAATGATCGATGACGGTATTCTTAAATTCCCATACATAAACATCGGCTGGTTGTCCATTTTCAAGTAACAATCGATTATTTGTACAATAGACGCAAGGACCTGACTGTCCAAGCTGTAGTGTCTGCCAGCATATTTTCCCTTCGACATTTCCGAACATTTTTTTGCCATATTCGTTTATGAAAAGGAGTTCGTGGGTCTCCATGTCGGCAACGTAAACTAGTGCATCAAGACTATCCATTACGTTTTTGAATCGTATATTTGCAGCCTCCTTTTCATCTTCAGCACGCTTGATCTCTGTGATATCTCTCGCTGTTGACAATGTACCAGTGACGGAACCATCTTCATCTACAAGAGTCTTGCACCACCATGCCAGAATCCTGACTTCCCCGTCTTTTCTCCGCTGCCAGCTTTCCACATACTGTGTATTGTTTATTCCTTCGAATAACGGCTGGACAACGTCATAGGTGTTCTGATCACCTGCAAAATAATACGAAGCTTCCTTGCCAAGAACATCTTCTCCAAAAAATTCCAGACCGGCAGTATTAGACCATGTATATACCTTGTTTTTATCAACCTCCATGATGATATCCGGCACAGCTGCCAGGATTGCGTTCTGGCGTTCTGATACCATTTTATACTGTTGAGCCGACTCTATTACAGAGCGGGTTTTACTGCGCACCTGCTTTTTGAGCACCACAATAAAGGCAAAAGCGGATAGTGCGAATAAGGCCAAAAGCGCAACCGATGCGACAAGCCAGCGAGGAATTATCTGGACAGCGCCGTTACCGGCGTGTGACCACTTCTGGCGGGCTATATTGTATGGAGAATTTTCCTGATGCTTCCAGTTGTCCAGATAGGTATCCAGAAGCACCAGCAGATTGTTATTTTTCCCTTTGACAACGGCAAAGAAGATATCAAACGGATTAAAAACGATACCGGTGGCGCGAAGGCCATACTTTTTTTGCCTGGCAACACCGAAAGTGCTGTTTACAACTCCGGCATCAACTGTTTTTTCCGCCACAGCCTTAAACACATCGTCGAATCCTGTCACCTCCACAAATTCGCAGGTAATGTCGAATTTTTTAATCAGTTCGATAAAATGCCGGGCATTAATATCACCCTTCATTACGGCAATTTTCTTGCCTTGTACTGCACGGATTCCGTCAATTTCAGAACCCAACGGAGCATAGAGTTCGCCCCATACGGTAAGGAGTGGCGTCTTGGCGTAATCCAGGAATTCAGCCCGCTCCGGTGAGAAGGCTACACTGGTCAATACATCGACTTCGCCGTTTTTTATCCGTTCTAGCCCCTCGCTCCAAGAGCCATACACATATTCGAAGCGGATATTTTCGCGCTGGGCGATATCTGCCAGGGCATCAACATAAAAGCCCTTAACCGTTCCATCGACGTCCTTAAAAATTCCGGGGTAGTAATTGAAGGCTCCGACCCGGACAACACGCTGGTCAGCAGCAAATATAGATAGGACGCTCAGCAGGACAAGTTGTATGCAGATGATCAGTACGACATAATTTTTCATTTATTATCACCTGAAGAATATGCAAGATTCTGTTCTTTGCCAATATTTTGTATAACCAGTGCCCATCCGGAAGCCCGTGTTTTTACGCACCGAGGTTAGAATCACTGGAGAATTATCCGCACTGCTTGTCTGGCTCGGTGTTTTCAACTTTTCGATACGTTCTTTCTCAATTCACGGCACAGTGCTCACTTGACCGTTCTGTTTACATCACTTCTTCGAAACGGGCAATTGAAAAGGCTGAACGAGAATGCCCGCCACCCGAAGATCCGGTAGAAAAGAAGAAAGGCAAGACAGCACGAACAACAGCAAGAAACCTTCTGGAACGCCTGAGAGACTTTGAGGAAGAAACATTACGATTCATAGGTGATGAAATCGTGACATTCTCAAACAACCAGGCTGAATAAGATGCCGATACGTTCCATATTCAGGGAGTTCAACTGCGATATGGTCTCTTTCGCCGTTTGCCTTACGTGGTCAGAAACACTCATTACTCCGAGTGCGCGTTTATCTTCGTAGATTACAAGGGGAGTTGCCCCCCTGTCCATGAAGCCTTCTAAATGGCTCCGCAGGGTTGCAGGCACCTTCATACATCCTCCGCCCAAATATGCGCTGCCAACCTCAATCAGTTTCCCCCCAACGTGCGCACGTAGGCCCAAGCCAATTTCAGTATACATCCCTTCTGCGTTATGAAGCGTTACCCGAGCATAATGAGCAGCCTTCAGCACAGCTCTGGCAAGGGGATGCGTGCTGTGCTGTTCGACGCTTGCAGCTCTCGAAAGAATCTCATCACTTGAAACACCATCAACGGTGACAATAGCTTCAACTCGTGGCTTTCCCTCTGTTAAGGTGCCGGTTTTATCGAACGGGATAATATTCGCCTGACCAGCTTCCTCCAAAAAACCGCCACCTTTAACCAGAATTCCAGCCCGTGCGGCACGACCAATGGTGGCTACGATTGCTGTTGGTGCAGC
>CAIYZD010000503.1 GCA_903930585.1 uncultured Geobacteraceae bacterium
GATAGTATCTTGTTAAAGCCGGGCAAGTTGTCATCTGAGGAATTTGAAGTAATGAAGTCTCACTGCATCATTGGCGCTGAGAATATGCAGGCTGTTTTTAATAAATATCCTGACAATGCCTTTATTGGGATGGGAATAGAGATTGCTCTGTATCACCATGAGCGTTGGGATGGCAGCGGGTACCCGGATCGTCTGATTGGCAAGAATATTCCTCTCCCCGCAAGATTTATGGCAGTTGCTGATTGTTACGATGCCCTACGATCAGATCGTTGCTACCGAAATGGTTTTAATCACGAACAGGTGATATCGATGCTTCAGGGTGATAGCGGAACTCATTTTGATCCGGAAATTGTAAGATGTTTTATGTCGATTGAAAGCATGTTCAGGAGTGTGACTTATTAGATGACAATAATAAGCAATCCAACGAGTTCACGACCGAAAAAGCGTACGCACGTTGGTTGGCGCCTTTATTCAAACCAATTCCTGCCAGGAGACAGCAATGCTTGAAAATAAAATATTTTCGGATTATTTTGCTGCTTTCAAAAAACGTCTGGCAATTTCCGTAATCCTTTTGAATGTGTTTGTAACGGGCCTTTCCGGGGTGTCTTTATATAATAGCTGGCATCATTTTGAAAAGCAGGCTGCCGTATCGACCCAGAATCTTGCAACAGCGCTTGATAGCTACATAAGTGGCGAGTTAAACAGTATTGACATGGCGCTTCTGGCTGTGAAGTATGAGACGGAAAGAGAGTTCACGCAAAGAAGCATCAATTCTGAATCATTGAACAAATATATAAAGAGGACGAGTTCTTATCTTCCTCAACTCCTTGGCATCAGGGTGACCAATGCGAGAGGAGAAACAGTCTATGGTCTCCGTCCGGGGGAAGCTATAGTAAACGTATCTGATCGCGACTACTTTGTTTACGCACGAAACAACCCTCTGAATGACCTCTTTATTTCCAAACCAGTCACAGGACGAATCGCAAAGATACTGGTAATTAACTTTGCGCGCCGCATCAATAATCCGGATGGATCTTTTGGCGGTGTCGTATTTGGTGCCGTTACTGTTGACCGCTATTACAAACTATTTTCGGGGATAAACGTTGGCAGTAGCGGATCAATTACTCTCCGTGATAATGAACTGGCAGTTATTGCGAGATATCCGGAAAAGGCTGGTATCGGCAGTGCAATCGGCAATAAATCGGTGACCAAAGATTTATCAGATGCTGTCAAAGCTGGCAAGATCAGCGCCACATTCAAATCCATCGCAAAGATCGATGGCGTTGAAAGGATGTTTTCTTATCGGAAAGTATCTTCCTTCCCTCTGTATGTCGTTGTCGCACTGGCAAATGATGATTATCATGCGGAATGGAGAAAAGAGGCACTGACACAGCTTAGTCTGGTTGCCTTCTTTGCCCTGCTCACTCTTATCTCATCCCGTACGATGTTAACCCGATGGAGACGCGAGAAAGAAAATGAGCTCGAACTATGCATGGCAAAAGAAGAACTTGAGTTGCGCGTCGAGCAACGGACTTCCGAACTGAATCATGCCAATAAACAGCTGAAAGTCGAACTAAAGGAGCGCAAACAGGCTGAAGAGCAAACAAACGATGCAATGAGATATATCCAGACAATACTGCAGACTTCTCCTTTAGGCATTGAGACCTTTAAAGCCACCGGAGAAACAATTTCAGCCAATGATGCAATTGCTCGTATCGTGGGAGCATCAATAGAACAGCTGAAACAGCAAAATATCAGGGACATTCAATCGTGGAAGCGCTTCGGTCTGTTGGAAGTTGCCGAGCGCGCTTTGGCAACAGGAGAAGTGCAGCGCCATGAATATCGTATGGTGACAACCTTTGGAAAGCACGTTGATCTCGATTGTCTATTTGTCCCATTTACGTTCAGTGGCGAGCAGCACTTGATGCTTACAGTGCTTGACATAACCGAACGCAAAAAAGCGGAGGAGGAACTCTCATATTCAATGTCATTAACAAATGCTGCACTCGAATCGGCAGCCGATGGAATTCTCATCGTAGACAGAAAAGGCGATATTGCCCGTTGGAACCGTAAATTTGTCGAGCTTTGGCATATACCGAACGAACTTTGTGTAACGCATATCAAAGATCCGGTACTCAACTTCGTTTGCGGCCAAATGGCACAACCGGAAGAGTTTTTGGCCAAGGTCATGGATTTGTATGAACACCCGGATACTTCCAGCCAGGATCTACTCCAGCTTGCAGATGGACGTATATTTGATCGCCACTCCTATCCGCTGAGGATGGGGGATGAGATCGTTGGCCGCTTCTGGTCATTCCGTGACATTACAGATCAAAGGAAACACGAAAAAGAACAATTGAAAATAGAAAAGCTTGAATCACTGGGAGTCTTGGCAGGTGGTATTGCCCATAACTTTAACAATATTCTCACCGGTATCATCGGCAATATTTCCCTTGCCGAAATCTTCCTTGACCCTGGCCACAAGTCCTATAAGGCACTTATTGAAGCCGAAAAAGCATCCGTTCGTGCTTCCGAGCTTGCACAACAACTCCTGACATTTGCCCGAGGCGGCGAGCCGATAAGAAAGATCACATCTCTCCAGAACATAGTAACTGAAAGCATGGGGCTTGTGCTCAGTGGATCAAACGTCAGAGGGATAATTGAAATACCTGATTCGATTCATGCAATCGATGCCGATGAAGGACAAATGAGCCAAGTATGCCACAACATCGTCATCAATGCTACGCATGCTATGCCGGGTGGCGGAACTCTGACCGTCACGGCGCGCAATGAAACTATCGGCTCCAACAACCCTATGAATCTCCACCCCGGACCTTATGTGTGCGTAGCATTTTCCGATGAAGGATGTGGTATTCCTGATGATATTCTGAAAAAAATCTTCGATCCATATTTCACAACCAAAGCAGATGGAAACGGCTTGGGTCTGGCGTCGGTCCACTCGATTGTGAGCAAGCACAATGGCTACATAGAAATCAATTCGCGTGTTGGTAAAGGAACCACCGTCACAATATATCTTCCTTCGATTGGTGCAACATACTCGCATTATCAATCTGAATCAGTCGTCCAGGCTCCGGGCCTCCATTTCGGCGGCCCTATTCTTGTCATGGATGACGAGGAGAGTATCAGGGACCTGTCTTCAGAAATGTTGGAATATCTGGGATATCATGCAACGACGTGTGAAAACGGGGAGGAGGCCATCGCGCTTTACAAAGACTCAATTGAATCGGGAACCCGATTCTTGACAGTTATCATGGATCTGACAATTCCAGGCAAAATGGGCGGTAAGGAAGCGGCACAGCAAATACTTGCTCTTGATCCGAACGCCTGTCTAATCGTATCGAGCGGCTATTCAAATGATCCTATCATGTCTGAATATCATTCGTACGGTTTTGCCGGTGCTGTTGCCAAACCATATAACATCAAGGAATTTGGACAATTATTGAGTTCGTTATTTTTAAGGCGGAACTGATTTGTTCTTATATGATGTTTCACAGTAAGTTTTTTTGTTTTTGATAATTCATTGATGCTGAAGTGCGAGGACTAATTATATGAATGAACCTACTGGTTCGGCTGCCACATCGAAATCAGCTACGTCTCATCGTCATCATTATCATTGGGATTGGCATTATGGAACTGGCGCACCCGTAAACTCACCCAGCTATTATCCGCCTCCTGTTGTCGTTCAACAGGCACCAGTGGTCTACATGCAGCTGGCACCGCAGGCAGTGCCAGCCCAACCGGCCTACTGGTATTATTGTCAAGATCCACCCGGCTATTATCCA
>CAIYZD010000504.1 GCA_903930585.1 uncultured Geobacteraceae bacterium
CACTGCCTGTCTCAGCATCGCTATCGAGGAGCAGCTCTGCCGGAGCAATCCCCGAATTAATGGCGTTTCGATGACCCGGATGCTGGAGTTGGTCTTTGAAGGCATTGCCAGGTCTTGCCAGGACGACTTTACTCTGCAGCGTCAGCACGAACAAGGAGTTTGAAATGAAATCGATGGTGATAATTATTTTTTGGGTGACGATGCTTTCAAGCCTCTATGCCTGTGGAAAGAATGATGCACGAAAGAACGCCGATCAGGTTGTCAAGCCACCGGTGGCCGTAGAAGTCTGTTCCGCGGTGCGCTCCGGTGTGTCTGATGGTATCGAGGTAACCGGCAGCCTGGAACCGAAGTTTTCCGTAGACGTAAAAACACAGATCCCGGGGTTGGTCAAACAGGTCATGGTATCCGAGTGGGTCCATGTTACGAAAGGACAACCGCTGGTCCGTATCGACGTTGCAGAAACCGAAGCACAGGTGAAGCGGGCCGAGGCGGGAATTATCTCCACCAAAGCGAATCTGGTTCAGACGCAGGTTGCGGCAAACCGCGCCGATCGTGAGCTGTCCCGTCTCATCAAGCTGAAGGAATCCGGACTGGCAACCGAGCAGGCGCTTGATGACGCCCGCAGCGAAGTGGAAGCTGCCAAAGCGAGAATAGGTGTGGCTGCGGCACAGATCCACGTTGCCGAAGAAGAGGCACGCCAGGGAGTTGCCCGGCAGACAAAGGGGATGGTTGTTGCACCAATTGACGGAATTGTTGCCCTGCGTGATGTCAATGTTGGCGATCTGGCCAGCGATGCCGCCGCTGCCAAGCCGATTTTCCGGATTGTGGATAATCGGCTGCTCAATCTTACCGTAACCGTATCGTCGGCTGACTCCGGGCGGGTCAAGGTTGGTCAGTCGCTGGAGTTTACGGTAGATTCCCAGCCCGGTCATACATTCTCCGGAAAGGTTATGTATATCAACCCGGAACTTTCTTCTGCGGATCGTTCGCTGAAAGTGATCGCCGAGGTGCGTAACGTGCCGGAAAATCTTAAAGGAGGGCTTTTTGCAAAAGGGCGCATCGTGACCGGAACCCGTCCACAGGTGCTGCAAGTGCCGCGTAGCGCGGTTGGCGCTTTTGATACCGTGACAAAAAAAGGAAGCATGTTTGTCGTAGAAAATGGGGCGGTTCGTAAACGGGAGATAGTGAGCGGCGGCGTTAATGGCGATAAGGTAGAGGTTGTTTCCGGGCTCAAACCAGGTGAACAATACGTTATCCGTGGCGGCTTCAACCTGAAAGATGGCGATAAAGTTGCCGTCGCGACCGCTCCGCTGGTAAAATAAGAACAAGGAATTACCATGATTCTTTCCAACACATCCATAAAACGTCCGATCTTTGCCACGGTCATGATCCTGGCCCTGGTCGTCCTTGGAATTTTTTCCTACCGCCGTCTTTCGGTTGAGATGTTTCCCAACGTGGAGTTTCCGATTGTTTCTATTGTTACCACGTTTTCCGGGGCGTCTCCGGAAACGGTTGAACGTGAACTCTCCAAGCGTATCGAGGAGGCGGTCAATCAGATCGCCGGGGTAAAGCATGTTTTCTCCACCTCACGTGAGGGGGTCTCAACGGTTGTGGTTGAGTTTCGGCTTGAGGAAAAGGTCAACGATGCGGCCCAGGAGGTACGGGCCAAAATCTCTTCCATTCGCGGTACGTTGCCGACCGCCATCGACGAACCGATCATTCAGAAACTGGACTTCAATGCGGCGCCGATTGCGGCGCTGGCGGTCGAATCGACAACCCTGTCGCCGCGCGAGCTGACGACGCTGGTCGAGAAAAAAGTAAAAAAACGCTTTGAGAGCGTTGCCGGTGTCGGCAAAGTTGATATGGTTGGCGGGCAGAAGCGCGAAGTCAACGTTGATCTCGATCCGGTCAGGCTTGACTCGCTCAAGCTCGGGGTCAACGATATTGTCGCCGGCATTCGTTCCGAGAACACCAATACTCCGCTCGGACGTATTACCAAAGGGACGGCAGAATATCCGCTCCGCATAGAAGGGAAACCGGACCGGGCCGACCAGTATCGCAGCATGACCGTGGCACAGCGGAACGGACGCCCGATTACCCTGGGTGAAGTCGCCCGGATAAACGACGGCATCGAAGAAAAGCGCAAGCTGGCGCTGGTGAACGGCAAACCGGCCATCGGTCTTGATATCTACAAACAGTCGGGTGGTAATCAGGTAGAACTGGTCGATACGGTCAAAAAGGTAATGGTCAAGGTGCAGAAGGAGTTGCCTCCCGGCGTGACGTTGTCGCTGGTGCGTGACGGCTCGATCATGACCCGCGAATCCCTGGCCGATGTCAAAGAAACACTGCTTATCGGCGGTCTCCTGACGGTGCTGATCGTATTCTGCTTCATCAACTCCTGGCGGTCGACCGTTATAACTGGGGTGACACTCCCTATTTCGGTCATTTCCTCATTTATTATCATGAATGCGCTCGGCATGACGCTCAACGTCATGACCTTGATGGCCCTTTCCCTGGCCATCGGCATGCTGATCGATGATGCTATCGTGGTGCGGGAGAATATCGTCCGTCATCTGGAGATGGGGAAAGATCATATGGAAGCGGCCCGTTTCGGCACGTCCGAGATAGGGTTGGCGGTGTTCGCCACCTCCATGTCGATCATTGCCGTATTTATCCCGGTGGCATTCATGAAGGGGATCGTCGGACGGTTCTTCTACCAGTTCGGTATCAGCGTTGCCTTTGCCGTGCTGGTGTCGCTTTTTGTGTCGTTCACCCTCGATCCGATGCTCTCTTCCCGCTGGAATGATCCCTCGATTCATTTGCAGGGAAAACGCAAAGGTATTGCCCGCTATCTGGAACTATTTAATGTCTGGTTTGACAAAACCGCCGACAAATACCGGGGTGCCATTGCCTGGGCGCTTGACCACCGTAAAACTGTTATGGCGCTTGCCGGTATCGCGTTTATTGCCGGGATCATGATCTTCGGCACCCTGGAATCGTCATTTATGGCTCCGGAAGATAAGGGAGAGTTTCAGGTCTCCTTCAAAACCGCTCCCGATGCGTCAATCGCTGAAACCGAAGACCGAATGAATGCCGTGCTGGCCGCTGTGAAAACAGCGCCGGAGGTTGACCACACCTATGCCACCATCGGCGCCGGTGACAGCGGCACGGTGCGGGACGGTCTGCTCTACGTGAAACTCAAGGAGCGGAACAAGCGGAACAAGAACCAGTTCCTCCTGCAACGGGAAGTGCGGGAACGGCTGCAGAAAGTGGCAGGAATTACCTTCTCTATCGAGGAGGTCGGGCAGATCGGCGGGGCGCAGAAACCGCTCAACGTTAATCTTAAAGGAGATGATCTGGTAGTTCTCAAACAGCTTGGTGCGCGTTTGAAGGAGGAACTCTACAAGGTACGGGGCATTGTCGATATTTCCATGACACTGGAGAATGACATTCCTGAGTATCGCTTGCGGGTTGATCGGGATAAAGCGCTGTCGGCAGGTGTGACTACCAGCGATATTGTCGGCGCAATCGGCCGGCTGGTAGGGGGGGAAGCGATTTCTACCTATGAAGATGAGGATGGGGATGCGGTTAATCTCCGCGTACGTCTTCCGGCTTCTCTGCGACAGGATCCGTCGCAAGTTCTCGATTTGAAGGTGTCGGTTCCCGACGGCAACGGCGGCGTCAAGTTGCTGCCGATATCCAGTTTCACCAGCACTGTGGTGGCTGCGTCTCCGACGGAGATCAACCGGCGTGATCTGGCCCGGCAGGTCACCGTGAGCGCCAACCTGGACCGGCTGCCGGTCGGCACGGCTGCCAAGTACGTGGAAGAGGCTTCCAAGCGGATCAACATGCCTCCCGGTTACTATATCAACCTGTCGGGAGAAGCCGAGGATATGGCCGAATCGTTTGGTTACATGGGAGAATCGCTGCTGCTGGCGGTACTGTTCGTCTATCTGATTCTGGCCGCCCAGTTCGAATCGTTCTTCGAACCGCTTGCCATAATGCTCTCCCTGCCGCTCGCCATTGTCGGTATGGCAGGTATGCTCAAGCTGACCGGCGACACAGTCAACATCATGTCGCTGATCGGTCTGATCATGCTGATGGGGCTGGTGACCAAGAATGCCATTCTGCTGGTCGATTACGCCAAGGTGCTCCAGCGGCGGGACGGCATGGCGCGACGCGAAGCGG
>CAIYZD010000505.1 GCA_903930585.1 uncultured Geobacteraceae bacterium
CGCATCTCTCGCGGCGCCCTTGCTGAAATCAACCAGGAACTCAGACAAAAAGGAAAAGCTCCGTTAAAGTTTTGGGACGACAAGAGGGAGTTGAAACCAACTCTCGAATTGATAAAGACATTGCGATCATCACTCGGCAGTTTCGACACCCATAAAAAAATGTATTACCTGGAAAAGATCTTCGGTAAAGAAGGTGGTCGTGGGGCATTAGGTCTGATGAGTGAAGGTGCTGGTTCATGGGAGTTTGTTAAACAAAAGCTGAATGAGGTCGCAGGTGCGGAAGAAAAAATGACGGAACGGCTGAAAGGCTTTAATGCCAGTTTGACCGCTCTGGGAGGCACCTCCAAAACTACCCTGGCAACCCTGTTCGATCCGATGCTGAATCCGCTCTCGCTGATTGCCCAAACACTTAATGACGTAGTCGGTAATATCGGACTGTTGGCCGATCAAAAACCGATAGTCGCTACTATATTTAGTGGGGTTGTCGCAGGTACCGCCGTTACTGCCGGTGTATTGGGGTTGGCCAAGCTTGCTACCGGAGCTGTCAGCGGTTTGGCAGTACTGAGGGGTTTACGCGGTATTCCCGGTTTTTCGCTGGCGGCCGGGGTCGCTGAAGGCAAGGCCCTTCAGGCCGCCACTGGTGTTAATTCGGTTTTTGTTGTCAACTGGCCGGCAAGCTTAGGTGGAGCTGGCAGTACTGCTGCCAGTATAGCGGAAGCTGCCGCCGCCGGGGGCGCAGCTGGAGGTGTTGCCGGAGGTGCGGCTGGAGCCGTTGCCTCCGCAATATCCGCCGCATCGGCAATATCAATCCCTGTTATTGCAGCCTCTGCCATGGCGTATTTTTCCCGTAAAACCGGAGAATATTTAGCAACTGATGAAGCTAAATGGCGATCCATACCGGACCTTAAAAAGCTGCGTATGCAGCACATGGTACTGGGAGGAGGTCCAAATTCTTTTCAAGTACAGGCCATCGACAATGAATTGAAGAAGTGGGGGCAGGATCCTGGTATCTGGCAGCGAACGCTTGATGCTCAAGGTCAAGGTGCAGTCAAAAACGATATCCAGTTGTATCTTAATATCGATTCCAGCGGTCTGGTTACCTCACGCACCAACCATATGGATACAACCATCAACACCATGAAACGCGGCTCTTTCTTTGAAGCTCTTATGTCCCCAGCCGGAATGGGATACTGATATGTTTGCGCTCTTTCCTACCGATACCGGTTTCCTAAATGGCATTATGTTGGAGATGGTTGATATCTCCGACCATTTCGAAAAGTCTATCGTCAAGTACGAATACCCCTACGTTGACGGTGCCGATCTGGAAGATATGGGGCAACGCGCCAGTACCATCAAAACCCGCTGTTACTTCTATGATAATGCCGCACAGCAGACTTACGAACTGCATAAAGATGTGCTTAATCTGCTGGCTATTTTGGATGACCTGGAATTCATCCACCCTAAATACGGCCTGTTAACCGGCAAGATCGACAGCATCGATGTCCGTCATGACGACCGTAAGCGTACCGCAGAGATCGACTTTTCCTTTATCAAGCGCGGCTTCACCAAAATACAGCCGGTTCCGGCCAATGCCGTTGACCGTGTGGTTGAATCAAAATATCCCGGCTCTGCCGATGAGCAGGCGGCAGCGATTATTGCCGACATGGCCGGTTCCGGACTCGATACAAAAGCACCAATAACGGATAATGATCCTCTGCCGGCTCAGGTCAAAGGTGTAACTAATTCCGCTCGCGCTTACGCCCGGCAGATCCAGACGGCACTGAATCGGTTGAACACCCTTGCCAGTGATGTTACCCAACCGCTTAACTCCATAGTTGCCACCATGAGCTATGCCGCCAATATCCCCGGCAAATTACTCGGCACTGTGGACCACTGCCTGGAACGGGTGTCCGCTACCTATAATGGCCTGATCAATTTTCCTGCCCGGTTTCATGCCTCGATCACCTTTGGCCTGGCTACCATTGAGCGGGATCTTAACAGCTTTCTACCCGCCGATCGCACCGGGGCCAAAGCCATGATTCTGAAACAGGTACGTCTGGCCACGGCTCGCCGCCTGGCTCTCGATACCGCCTATGTTTATGGCACCGACCGGGACGCCCGCCGGGTTCAACAGAACCAGGGGGCGGTAAACGCCTTTGATACCCTGGGGCGCTATACCCCGGTACAACCGCCCGACATCATCCCGATGAACGTACTGGAGCTGGAATCAACGCTGGCCACCACGCGCAGTATTTTGCAGAGCGGCATTACCGAGGCCCGCAGCATGCACAGCCTGCGCAGCATGGCGCTGGAGCTGACCAATGCCGTTGACCTGGTCAAACAATCCGCCGAGCGGATCATTACCGTTGACGTAACTGCGCCGGTACCTCTGCATATTCTCTGCCTGCGCCACGGCCTCACCTACAGCGATGCCCAGCGGATCATGGCGCTGAATCCCGCCCTGCGTAATCCGTCGTTCACCTCCGGTCAGGTGCAGATTTTTGGAGGTGCGGCGTGAGTGACACAATCTACCTGGAGTTTTCCCCTGACGGGATCAGTTGGAAACAAGTATCTCATTTCCTTTCCTACACCGTGGAATCGGATCTCTATATCGCTGACCATGCGTTTTCCCTGGAGCTGGCCAATCCGGAGATCGAGATTACAAAGGGCTCGCTCTGCCGCCTGTACGTCAACAAACAACTTGAGCTGGTCGGCGTGGTTGACCGCCGCCTGCGCCGTTGCGACAAGCAAGGGCGTAAGCAGACTATCGAGGGTCGCGACCTGATGGGTATTCTTGCCGACGCATATTGTGAAGACTTTGGCGACATCGGCAATAAAACCTTGGGCCAGCTTGCCGAATACCTGATAGGACCGAACAAAAAGACCGGTCGCCCTGCACTACCCTTTATCAACCGTAAAATGATTGTTGGTCAAACCAGCCTGGCGGGAAAATTGGATAGCCGACGCCGGCGCGGTACCGCAGATTTCATGTCATTTTTTGATACTCCGGAAAAGGTTCGATCAATCGCCCCAGGGCAAACAGTTTTCCAGTTGCTGCAAACGTATGCGCTTTCCAGCGGCGTGATGTTCTTCAGCATGCCGGATGGCCGCTTTGTTTTTGATCGCCCTGTCACCAGTGGCGAGATTGATTACACTATCGTCTTCAATGCCCGTGGCGAGGGCAATAACGCCCTCTCCGGAGAGGTGGAAGAGAACATCTCGAAAGGTTATTCCAAGATCATGGTTGTCGGGCAGCGGCAGGGTCATGACGAGATGGGTGACGCAACAAATGTGCAATTGCTGCCGGGAATAGCCACCGATCCGGATTACCCATTTTACAAAGCTTTTGTGCAATGCACGACGCATGATTCCCAAACGCCGGCGCAACACGCCCGGCTGATCCGGGAGCGGATGCGACACGAAGCGCTGCGCATTACATATGAGATGCCGCGCCATTCTCAAGGTCCCCGCAATTATTCTGTTAATCGCCTTGCCACCGTGCGTGATGAAATTCACGGGATCAACGGTACCTATCTGGTTACCGGTCGCGCTTTCAAACTGGATAAGCAGAACGGCCCCACCACTACCCTTAAACTATCCCTCCCGGGCATTGTCGAAGATATGCCGATGAAAGGTGGCCACAAATGATGATTCGGGGAATTCTTATCAGCTGCGTGGAGGGAATGATCAAGCGTTTTGCCGCACTCGGGCTGATTGACGTAATGGACCGTGAACTATTCCAGCATTACGGTTTTACCAGCCTGCCGAAAAAGGGTGCTGAGGTAATCTATCTGGTTGAGGGGAACGTGGTGATTGCGATCGCATCAGACGACCGCCGCTATCGGCTAAAAATCGAGGATGGCGAAGCCGCACTATATGACGATCTGGAGCAAAAGGTCCATCTAACCCGCACCGGTATTGTAGTTGACAGTCCAATACGAATAACGGCCACTTCACCGGAAATCAATCTGGGTGGGGCTCGGGAGGCACTCCGGATGTTGATTGATGAACGTATCCTGGAACTGCTCAACAGCCACACGCACAGCGGAATCAAGGGTGGCTCAGATACCAGCGGACCCCCCGTTGCTACAATCACTACCGATATGGTCTGTACCACCATGACGAGGGCCATATAGTGGACTACACCCTGACACCAAATAGCAGCGGTACTGCTTCCTTAAGTTTCGATAAAAGCAACGATCTGCTGGTTAACGTCTATCTCTCACTGACTATCGTCAAAGGTGGCTGGTGGTTTGATCCTGCATTCGGCCTGACCAAACGTTCTCGCATGAAAAATACTCCTGCCACAGCTTCGTTGTTGGCAGGAGATTGCCGCTCCGCCCTGCAATGGTTGCTTGATAATGGTCGGGCTACCAGCATCACCGTCACACCGCAGGCGGTGGACAACAAAGCAACGTGGCTGCGTATGCTCTGTTCGGTTATCGCCACTGATGGCCGTACTGTTACTTATGACAAATTTATCGAGGTGGTTTAATGGCCTTTTCAGACTCATTTGATACGATCTTAAACCGCATTTTAACTGACTATCAGAATCAGGACCCGACCGCCGATATATCCAGAGGCAGTCTGCTGTTTATCAAATCTGCCGCCCTGGCATCCGTTATCTGGTCGCTCAATCAGGATGGTGGCTATGTTGACGCGCAGCGCTTTGCCGATACTTGCGACGAAGAAACGCTGGACCACTATATTGCATTGCGCCTGCCGGTTGTGGTGGGAGAAACCGTTAATGCCAAACGAATCCGCGTATTGTCGGATATCCGTACTCCGCCGGCTGGCGGCAATAAATATGATTATCCCCGTTGGGCTTTGGAAGCATCCCCCCTTGTTGTTGCCGCCTGGTGCGTACCACTTGGGCAGGGGCCTGGTACGGTTGATGTAATTATACTGGCCGATGCTGTTGCCACGGGTAACGAAATTCCTACGAACGATCTTTTGGCTACCGTGCGGGCATATATCGTGGATATCTGCCCGGCTGATGTCAAATTTTTGAGGTTACTGGCACCCGAGGTTATTACCAAAAACGTCACCATTGTACGGCAGGGTTCAGACTATGCTGCTGCCGGTGCCATTGTAGACATTACCAACTATCTGGCCGCATTTGTTCCTGGACAAATCCTTTATCAGGATCAATTGAAAGGGCTGGCTCTGGGCGGTGGAAACGGCACAGCACCGGTTACACTACCTGTTTCCGATGTTGTGCCTACAGCTTACCAGATGATCAGGCCGGGTACCATCAATGTCACATAAGAGTGCACTACAGCTATTGACACCGCTGGATCTGGGCGGCGTACATGATATCGACCTGACCGTGGAGGCATTGCAGCTCGACGGCGCTGTCGATGATCTGGAAACTCTACGGCAAAGCATCATTACTGATACAGCTGAGGTAATTCCCTCAAACAACCGGATACATCTGACACCAATCCGGGGAGATATCAAAAAACCGTACTTTGTCACTCTTGCTGCAACCATGGGCTATACGATCCAGATCGACGATTACACCGAGAACTTGGTGGAATGGACCTGTGCCGGAGATACGATCACCGCTAACCCATGGCACTATTTTGAGGCGGGTGTTGCCATGGCTGGTGATTATTTGGCACAGGAAAACGTTATCCTGCCATGGATCTGGGACGTGGTAGTTCTCACTGTTCCGGACACGATTCCGGTACCCAGCTTGGAAACAGTAATAGATAACCTAACGCCGGCGCATTTTCACATCAATTTTATCTACCCGGGGTAACCATGAAAACTACGTTTACAGACGGCGATATATCATCACGGACCAGTGGCACCCGTGTACTTGCTAATTTTCTAAACCTGATTTTTCGGCATCGCCATGATGGGCGAGATCAGGACGGCAGTGCTCCTCTTGATTATGCTGCGGATAGCGGTGACGTAAATACCATGGTTGTTGTAATGCCGATGCCATTTGATGCTCTTATTGTGGGGCTTCCGATCGGCATCCGGGTTAATCATACAAACACCGATGCAGTCACGGTAACGGTTGACGGCTTTGGCCCACATCCACTGCATAAACTGGGCGGGCTTGATCTGGCAGCTGGAGATATCCATGCAAATCAGATTGTTCAGATTGCCTGGGATGGTACCAATTTCCAGCTGCTGACATATCAATCGGTTCCGGTTACCGACGCCACAACGCTCCAGGGACAAGGCGCAGACATGTTGGGCCCGCCGGGTATAAAGGGTGAATTCTTTATGCCGACCGCTCCGGCCGGCTGGCTTCCGGCTGATGGCCGTGCATTACTCCGCTCGCAATATCCTGCGCTGTTCGCCGCTATCGGGACAACGTGGGGAGCCGGAGATAATGTAACCACATTCAATCTACCGGAGGTCCGGGGCGAGTTTTTCCGGGCATGGGATAACGGCAGGGGGATCGACGCTGATCGTCTGTTTGGTAGCTGGCAACAGGACGCCGCTGGGCCTCATACACATGATATAAACACCGGATCAACATCTGGAGGACTTAATACAGGTGGAGGCCCATTGTACAAACCGGGTACAGGTACGACGGAAACGACTGAACTTAATTCCGGCGCAGAAACCCGGCCGCGTAACATTGCCGTGCTGGTTTGCATTAAATTCTAAGGAGTAAATTATGCAACAACCTGATACTACGGATGGATTGTTTCACTCCGGGGATCCGCTTACCGGTACAAAAGGCACTCCCATAACAGCCACTTTTTTAAATTCGGTGGTACTGGAACTGGTCAA
>CAIYZD010000506.1 GCA_903930585.1 uncultured Geobacteraceae bacterium
AGCTAAAATATAAGTGTTATTATATGCGCAACGTATGTTGCTCCTGCAACTAATGGACTTTGAAAATACTAAAATGCCGTTTATAATGTTTTCATACTGCAAAAAAGGAGGATCTATCAATAATTTTATCAATAGACCACGCTCTAAAGCGACGCAGTTTCCGCCCGGCAACGACTCTCATACAAATTGATTTTACCTTTTTGATACATACCTATCACAACGTCTTTGATTTCAAATATAGCGCAGTGGTGTTCACAAACGACCGTTTTTGAACACCGGCAAAAACCAACCCAGAACTGTGTTCATATATTAGCCATTTAACTATGGCCATGTTCATATAGATTGTATACGTTATTGAACAGCACGCGGCGAAGTTTAACCAGAAAAATGAAAGGAAATGACATGGCAACTTTTGCTTACAGCCGAGTCAGTACTAAAGACCAGACAACAGAAAATCAGCGTCTTGATATCGAGAAGGCTGGATTCAATGTTGATTACTGGTTTGCTGATGAGGGAATAAGCGGAAAGACCCATGCCTCGCAACGACCGCAATTCAAGGCGTTGCTCGGGCAGATAAGGGATGGCGAAACACTTGTGGTCACAAAACTTGATCGACTTGGCCGTGATGCACAGGATGTTGGTGCCACCATCAAAGCTCTTGTTGAGCGAAAAATAGAAGTAATCGTCCTCCAACTGGGTAAATTGGATTTAGCCTCGCCAGCGGGAAAACTGATGTTAAATATGTTGGCCGCCGTTGCCGAGATGGAGCGCGATTTGCTGGTTGAGCGTACACAGTCAGGGCTTGCCAGGGCTAAGAGTAATGGGAAAATCCTCGGTCGGCCACCCAAGACAACCGCCGGCCAACGGGACAAAATTATTGATATGCGGGAAAAAGGTGCGTCAGTAAGTGAACTGTCTCGAGCTTATGGTATTTCGCGGGCCAGCATCTTGCGGATAACTGATAAATCTATTTGAATAACAGCCTGTTGGATATATTGGACAAATTCCGCCGGTTTGGGCTTACAACCCCAGATACCAGTAATGCCGTAGCGGATTTACACGGGCCGGCTACCCCATGCTGAACAATAAAGCATGACCTTTATATCTGATAATCGAAGGAGTCTCCCATGTCACGCATACTGGTAATAGATGATAAGCTGCAAATAAGGCTTGTGATTCAGGAACTCCTGGCAGTTGACGGACATGATGTTGATTTGGCCGAAAACGGAAGCACCGCCCTGAAAATGGCAGCGTCCAACAGTTATGACCTGATAATCACGGACCTCTACATGCCGGAGAAGGACGGGCTGGAAGTAATCAAGGCACTGAAGAAGAGTTTAAAACAGGTAAAGATTATTGCTATGAGCGGCGGAGGTGTAAAAAAGTTCGCTGACGATATGCTGAAATCAGCCAAAATAATGGGGGCTGCAGTGGCACTGCAGAAACCGCTTGATTATGATGAGTTGCGCAATGCCGTTAAAGAAGTTCTGGCGAAAGAATAGGGGCACCAGATAGCAACAAGATAGAGGCAAGATCTGAATCTGAAGAGTGCCGGAGAAACAGCATGAAGATACACACAGAAATCAAATCAGCCCAGAAACTCCGCCAGCGGGCAGAAGCAAAGTATCAGGTTGATATGGCGATGACTTCGCAACCGCTCCCAGCCACGGAAACTGAACGATACCTCCACGAACTGCAGGTGCATCAGATCGAGCTGGAGATGCAGAACGAGCAATTGTTCCACACGCAGAGTGAACTGGAACGGAAAATCTTAGAACTTGAATACACCATCAAGACATTGAACGAAAGAAATGAGCAGATCCGTAGACTTGACCAGCAGCAGTTGCTGATTTTTGAAGCGTCTCCGCTCGGCATAACGCTTGTGGTGGACCGCACTGCCATTATGGTCAATCGAAGTTTCTGTGCAATGACCGGTTATGACAAGAATGACCTGATCGGCAAGAGTACCAGGATTAATTACCGTTCCCAGGAAGATTTTGAACAGTTTGGCGCCATGGCATATCCGCTCCTGGCAGCGGGGAAAATTGTTCATGGCGCAAGCGTATTTCGCCGAAAAAACGGTACCTGCATGGATGTCAGCATAACGGGGGGGCTGTGTGACGTAAATGATAGTGCAGGTGGTACCATCTGGATGATGGAGGATATCACCCGTAACAAAAAGGAAGCGGCTGTATTGGAGGCCCGGTTGCGCCTTATGCAACGTGCCGATCACAACACACTGCAAGAACTGCTGCGGGCCACGCTCGATGAGGTCGAGTCGCTTACTGGCAGCCAGATCGGTTTTTTCCACTTTGTGGAACCTGACCAGATCACCTTATCAATGCAGGCCTGGTCTACCAACACCAGTCAGGGAATGTGCCAGACAGTACCTACGGAGAGCCATTATCCAGTGAGCAAGGCCGGGGTCTGGTCGGAGTGCGTAACAACGCGGCAACCGGCTATACACAATGACTACGTCTCACTCCCCCACCGCAAGGGGCTGCCTGATGGGCATGTGCCAATTATCCGGGAACTGGTCGTGCCGATACTGCGCGGTAACAAGATAGTAGCGCTGCTGGGCGTGGGCAACAAAGAGTCGGAGTACGATCAGCTGGATGTTGACACTGCGAGCAGACTGGCGGATCTGGCATGGGATATTGCTGAGAAAAAGCGCACTGATGATGAGCGAACGGAAATTCATAACGCCCTGCAAATCAAGGAGGAACGTCTTGAGAATGTAATCAGGGGGACCGATGCAGGAACCTGGGAATGGAATATCCTTACGGGAGAAGTTGTCTTCAATGAGCGAATTGCGGAAATGATCGGCTATACTCTGGAAGAACTCTCCCCGCTTACTATTGATGCCTGGCATAACGCTGCTCATCCGGTTGATTTGGAGATAGGCCGCAAACTTTTACATAGCCACTTTAAGGATCCTTCCAGCCCTTACGGTCCTGAGATGCGTATGAAACACAAAAATGGCCATTGGATCTGGGTACGCAACAGGGGCAGCGTTACCAGTTGGACAGAAGAAGGCAGGGCGTCGATCATGCACGGGACCTTCATTGACATTACTGCACGAAAGCAGTCTGAGATTGAGATGCACAAGCTGGCACGTGCGGTTGAGCAGAGTCCAATTTCAATTGCTATTACGGATTCTCTGGGAGCGATTGAATTTGTCAATCCGAAGTTTTCCGAGATTACAGGTTATAGCCTTGAAGAGGCTTTTGGCCAGAATCCACGTGTACTGAAATCTGGCCTGACGCCGCCGGAAACACATCAAAAGCTCTGGTCTGCGATCACTGCGGGTAACACGTGGGAAGGTGAATTTGTCAATAAGCGCAAGGATGGCAGCTTATTTCATGAATATGCCATAATCTCGGCACTTCGTGACGGGGAAGGCAACATAACCCACTATCTGGCGGTCAAGGAAGACATCACTGAGAAAAAAAATATCATGGAACAGCTGTTACATTCCCAAAAGGTAGAATCTATCGGCCAATTGGCCGGAGGATTGGCCCACGACCTCAATAACATTTTAAGCGTAATCAAGGGTTACGGAACCTTGCTGAGAGTGAAGGGAGACTTGAATCAGAAAGAATCGCACTATGTTGATGCGATTATGGAGGCGGTCAACGATGCCGGTTCGCTGAGCCAAAGTATGCTGGCATACAGTCGTAAGCAGGTTATGAAACTGGCAGTGTCTGATTTGAATGTTTTACTTGTAAAGATAGGCAAATTTGCTGAACGGCTGCTCCCTGAGAATATTGAATTAATTCTCACTCCAGCGGATGATCCGCTGCTCGTAAATATTGATGCCGGGCAGATCGAACAGGTAATGATCAATATTACCACCAACGCCCGCGATGCGATGCCAGGCGGTGGTACACTGAATATCACGGCAGGAGTGGAAAACAGGGACCCTGCCACCCTCTCTGACAAGGAAACATCAAATATTCATCATCGATATGCCGTTATTACCGCCAGAGATACCGGACACGGCATGGATGAAGAGACCAAAAGCCGCATTTTTGATCCTTTCTTCACTACCAAAGAGGTTGGCAGGGGGAGTGGCCTCGGACCGTCTATGACATTCGGCATCGTAAAACAGCATGGTGGTGAAATTACCGTGCAAAGTTCACCGGGAAATGGCACCATATTCAAAATATGGCTGCCGCTTGTCGATGCTGATGCACCTGAAGTTATAAACCTATCCAAACCGGTTG
>CAIYZD010000507.1 GCA_903930585.1 uncultured Geobacteraceae bacterium
ATCACGGACATAACTCTTGACAAGATCTTTCTTCAGCAGGTCCAGTGAAACCTTGGCAACATCAAGACGGCTGCTCTTATCGCCGATAACCGATTTGAGCGCCTCCCATGGATGATTGAGCATGTTTTTCAATCCGTTCGGCGCAACTTCCAGGGCCTCCTGGGCTTCTTGATACTTCTGCAGGATTTTAAATTCCAGCATCGTCAGGTGATAGACAATTTCCTTGCTCGTCCTCAGGGCATCGCGGAAATCGATATCTGCCTGAGCCGTCTTTTGTAAATTGAACTTCGAGCTGTTGTGCCACTCAACCACGTTGTCTGCGGCGATATAAACGTTTTGTGACTCTTTTCCAGCAGCACGATCTCGGGTATTTCCTTGTAAGTGCGCAACCCGTCACCGTAAAGCCAGACGCCAAACTCACAATCGTGGTAGGAGGGGAGGGTTACCGATGATGTACTTGAATGAAGGAGTAATTCAAGCTGATGCACCCACTCTACATGGGTGATTCTGGCAATGGTAATATCAATCGTTTGGCTGTTCTCCATACATAGTAATCTTTGAAACAGGTTTATGTACGAATAACAGTGAAGGAGATGGGTGAAATATACAATAGTGTTTAAATAGTTAATTAATAGTGATATAATATGGCTATTATAGTATGGGGAGAAAACTCTGCAGGTTCAGTTTTTATTGTTCAGGCTAACCCTCTACTTCAGTCAACGTGAATAGTGATAGAAAGGGGATTACATTGAATACAACTATGATTGCTGACACTTTCAAGTAATATCCACGTTGCATGGTCGTCAAAACGTGTCTCAATCTCCTCAAGCTCAGTGATGTTAATCGTACCCGTTTGTTTGTAGTTCTCATATAACTCTTTGATTTTATATTCACCACTCTCAAATTCATTCATATCGTCGTGAATGCTGATAACCTGTCCCACATGAATTTCTAAGTCCATTGATTTGCTCCCTACTTTTTTCCTTAGCATCGAGACGCCATCTGACTTTATGTCACTGAGCAAAAATCAAATTCTGAATCGTTCGCTCATTTCTCTCAGCTGTTCAGACAATTTGGCTAATTCTTCAGCGCTTTCCAAAACTTGGGCACTTCCGCTTGATATTTCCTTTACGGACCGATTGGTGTCGGCAATGTCATGAGCAATAATATCCGCTACACCAGATGTCTGAGCTACATTCTGGTTTACCTCCTGCATTCCAAGTGCAGCATGCGCAATGTTGGTGGCAATCTCCTGTGTTACAGCAGCCTGTTGTACAATTGCTGCTGCTGTAGTACCAATTATTTCATTTACCTCCTGTATTACTCTGGATATTTTTCCAATTTCTTCTACGGTTTCAGCGGTTGATGATTGAATATTGTCTATTTTGTCTCTGATACCTTCCGTAGCAGCTGCAGTTTGTTGCGCCAGTTCTTTAATTTCTGTGGCGACAACGGTGAATCCTTTTCCCGCAGCCCCAGCGCGTGCAGCCTCGATAGTTGCATTGAGGGCCAGTAGATTGGTCTGGGCCGAAATCGCAGTGATGGTCTCGGTTACCTTGCCAATATCTCGCGCAGCTCTCCCCAAAGCGGTGATCTGTTCACTAATTTTATTTGATTGATAAACCGCCTGACCGGTTATAGTAAGCGCTCTATCCGAATGTTGCGCCACGTCTGAAATGGTAGCAGTCATCTCTTCAGTAGCGGTAGCCACCGTGTTTACATTGGCAGTTGCTTGTTCCATAGCCACTGATACCGACATCATGTTGGCACTCATCTCTTCTGCTGCCGCAGCCACACCTTGGGTCCGTGAGGCAGACAGATCAGCACTGGAACTCAATTGGCGCGAAACTGCGGAAAGCTCCGTGGCTGATGAGGAGAGAGTTTGTACCCCCCCTGAAACACCATGAACGAGTTGGGAAAAAGAATCTGCCATCGCGTTAAATGCAATTCCAATGGTACCAAGTTCATCGTTTGAGACTATGTTGGCTCGTCCTGAGAGGTCCCCATTGGCCATGTTGCCACTCACATTGATGAGATCTTTTGAAGCAGCAGAAATTGAACGTATTGCCATCAAACCAACAACAAGGGAAAGTAATGCTGAGGCACAAATTACCCCAATTACAAACGCGATCGACGAATGATAATGATTGAC
>CAIYZD010000508.1 GCA_903930585.1 uncultured Geobacteraceae bacterium
CCGAGCAGGGTGGTCAGGACGTAGAAGCCGCCGATGATGAACATGGCGATGATAACCGATTTACGGGCAGCCTGTGCTGTCGGTACGGTAAAGAAGCGCATCAGGATGTGCGGCATACCGGCGGTACCCAGAACAAGGGCCATACCGAGGGAAATCTGGTCGAGCGGTGCTTTCATGAATAGACCCGGTTCAAGGAAACGCTGACCGGCTTCAATACCGTTGAGCGTTATTCCGTCTTTCAGCACCAACTTGGAAACATGATCCTGGATGTCGGGATTGGTGACGATCTGGTCAAAGAAGAAGATCGGATTGAAGCCGGCCTTGGCCAGAACCAGTACCGACAGCAGGAATGCGCCTGACATGAGCAGACCGGCCTTTATGATCTGGACCCAGGTTGTGGCGGTCATACCTCCGAAGACAACGTAGCCGACCATGAGAATACCGACGCCGATAATGGCGGTTTTGTACGGAACGCCGATCAGAAGGGCCATCAGTTTACCGGCGCCAACCATCTGGGCAGTCAGGTAGAATGTTGATACAGCAACCGTCGCAAGTGCAGCCACGGCGCGCACCGGTTTAGGATCGGTACGGAATGACAGAATATCGCCAAGGGTGTACTTTCCAGCGTTACGGCACGGTTCGGCAACAATCAGGAGAACGGTGATGTAAGCAACCAGCCAGCCGACCGAGTACATGAACCCGTCATACCCATACAGGGAAATCATCCCGGAAATTCCCAGAAAAGACGCAGCCGACATGTAGTCGCCAGCAATAGCCCACCCGTTCTGAGTGCCGGTGATACCACCGCCGGCAGCATAGAAGTCGGCAGCTGTCTTGGTCTGTCTGGCAGCCCAGACAACAACTCCCATGGTGATGCCGATAATGATGGCGAACATGGAGAGAGTAACAGCCTTATTGGCTTTCAATTCTTTTTTCTTGGTAAGTGGTGGTGCAACTACGGGAGCCGGAGTAGCGGCGCCTGGTGCGGCTGCTACGGGAGCGCCGGGAGTGGCCGGGGCGGCTACCGCAGGCGTTGAACCGGGAGCGGCCGGAGCGTTCTTCGGTTCTTCAGCAAAGGCGGTTGCGGCTATGGTTAGAGTTATGCTTGCAGCGATAATAATGTTTTTTAACGTCATGTCGTGTCCTCCTTTTCTAAAGATGAAGTTCGTCGATCAGTTCCCTGGTCAAACGGTCAAAGTCCTTGTTAGCCACGTGAGCATAATACAGAGCCAGCGCCCAGGAGACAAAAAACTGCGAGAGGGCAAAAAGATAGCCGAAGTTGATGACACCGATCATCTTGATCTTGAACAGACCCGGTGCATAGGCTGCTCCAATGGGGAGCAGGAAGTAATACACGCTGGAAAAGATCCACCAACCGAAAAGAAAAGCCGTTTTTTTGTGGTGAAGATCAATAAACTTCGGATTTTTAGCGATTACTGCCCAGTCATACTGTCTTTCTGCCATGAGTTACTCCTTTCAAAAAAGATTGATACTACCGATTTCCAGTTACCTGATTAACTGTCGATTACTCCTCCTTTCATAAAGATTTAGCTCATAAATCCAAAACATGTATACCCCTGCAAATCAGGCCGGTATTTTCATGTAACCAAACTTCATCGAAAGTTCCTCGGCGCCTTCAATCATGGATGGAATTACTTCTTGCTCAAGGCGCTCCTGAAGCATTCTGAAAGACGGGGCGAGCAGGGTCAAAGCTCCGACGACCTTTCCGGCATAATCCCGTATAACAACCGCAACAGCGCAGATTCCTTCACCAAGGCCCCCAAAATCAACGGCAACACCCCTTTTTCTGATTTCATCCAATTCAATTTCCAGTAATTGCGGATCAGGGATATTCCGTTTTTTATTACCTCTACTGCGCAAGTCAATCGATGAAACAGACTTCAGAACCTTTCCGGCAGCATTTGTAAAAAACGGAAACCGCTTGCCAACCAGATCCACCGCCTTAACCTGCTGGAACGAGTCCACCATATCAAGGAATAATACTTCATCATTATTCATGACGGTTATGTAGATCGCCTCATCCAGCTTGCGCGCCAACTCCTCCATAACTGGATGGGCCAACCGGATTAGATTGGCGCTTTTCAGAATATGCTGAGCCATCTGAAAAGCCTGCAGACCGAGACTATAGGTGCCGGTCAACGCATCCCGCTCCACCAGTCCTTTGTCCTCAAGTGTGGCCAACAAGCGAAACGCCTTGTTGTGACTCAACTCAAGCTTCTTCTCAATCACGGAAATTGACGGATTATCTCCATCCTGGGCAAGAGCTTCGAGTAAATCGATAGCCTGGATAACCGCCTGCACTGAATAGGCACCTTTTTCCCTTGACATACGAATAAATTCCTTTTTGATTAGAAATAAATCAAATGCACTCTGACAGGGTTTTTCAAGTATTTAGTACAATGTTATATATTTGTCAATAAATATTATTCACCCGTATTTTCACTTAAAAATGAGATATATAAGCATGTTATGAATATTATTCGAAATCGTATACGATTTTAGTTAAAAAATATTTTGAGTATATTTCATAGAAAAAAAATAAAATGAAATGAGATATTATCGTTTTATTCAATTTATAAAAATGGCAGGAAAGCGGTAAAACAGGTTTAAAGGAGAAGAGAGAGTTCTTTTAAGATGTGGGTAATGGATGAGATCAACGTTTTACGCGAGGGTCAAGGGCATCGCGGATCCCCTCACCCAGAAGGTTATAGGCCAGAACGGTTACCAGTATTGACAGGCCGGGAAAAAGGGACAGCCACCAGGCAAATTCTATATAATCCTTGCCGGAGGTAAGAATGTTGCCCCAACTCGGAGTCGGAGGCTGCACACCTATCCCCAAAAACGAAAGGGCCGATTCAGTCAGGATGGCGCCGGCGATTCCAAGTGTTGCGGAAACAAGTACCGGTGAGATGGCATTGGGAAGAATGTGACGAAAAATAATACGGGTATTGGAACAACCGATACAACGGGCAGCAAGAACATAATCCATCTCACGAATCGAGAGCGTCTCGGCCCGAACCAGCCGCGCCACCCCCATCCAGCCGGTCAGACCAATCACCATCATGATGTACCAGATAGACGGCTCCAGGAAGGTAATTATCGCCAGAATCAAAAAGAACGCGGGAAAACAGAGCATTACATCAACCATTCTCATCAGTACGGTATCAACCGTACCACTGAAATAACCTGACACCAGGCCCACGACGGTTCCTATCGATACGGCGATCCCGACGGCAACAAATCCAACCTTGAGTGAAACCCGCGATCCGTAGAGAACCCGGCTGAGAACATCTCTCCCTAACTCATCGGTGCCGAACCAATGGTGCCATGAGGGAGGGGAAAGTACCTTCCAGGCATTAATGGCGTTGGGATCGTAGGGCGAAATAAGCGGGGCCAGCAGGGAGATGACAAAAAGCACCAGTACGACGCTGCCACCAAACAGGGCCAGTCGATTGCGCCGGAGACGCGGCCAAAAGATGACGTTCAGGTATGAATGTCTCAAGTCCATCCCCTACCCCTCTCCATGGCGGATACGCGGATCAGCCAGAACATAACAGAGGTCGGCAATGAGATTGCCGATCAAGGTCAAAAATGCGCCGATCACGAGAATCCCCATCACCACCGGATAGTCGCGCGACATAACTCCCTGATAAAAAAGCTGCCCCATACCTGGAATGGCATAAATAGTTTCAAAAATAACGCTGCCGCCGATCAACCCCGGAATCGAAAAACCAAGGAGCGTTATCAACGGCAGCAGCGCATTACGCAACGCATGCTTCCAGATGACAACCCGCTCTGACAGACCTTTTGCCCGTGCAGTGGTGATGTAATCCTGACTGATGACATTCAGCATGGCAGAGCGCATATACCGGGAAAGTCCGGCCAGACTGCCGAACGAGGCGACCATGATCGGCATAACCAGATGTTTGGCCAAATCCAGCAGATAGCGCGCAGTTCCCCAGGAATCGCTCCCGAGTGTATGCAGCCCCGAGATCGGCAGCCAATTGAGTTTGACGCCAAAAAAATACATGAGCAGAAGAGCAAGCCAGAAAGTCGGTACAGCAAAACCGACAAAGACAAATACGGTGATTCCCTTGTCAAGCCAGGTATCGCGGCGAGTCGCGGCTAATACACCGATTGGAATCGCCAGCCCGAATTCAAGCAGAAGGGCAACGATGTTGAGAGAAATGGTGACCGGCAGACGTTCCTTGATCTTGTCCAGTACCGGACGATTATCAGAAGAAAACGAGCGACCGAGATCAAGCCGCACAATGTTGCCAACCCAGGTAAAGTACTGTTCGTGCAGCGGCTTATCGAGACCGTAAAACTTTGTGAGTCGCTCCCTGGCCTCTTTACCGACCTTCGGATTCATCGCCATCTGCATCTCAACCGGTTCACCGGGGGCAAGATGAATGACAGAAAAGGTGATCAGGGTAATGCCGATCATCAACGGAATCAGCATCAGAATACGTTTTATAAGATACGTTGTCATGGCACGTAGACCTGTTCGTTCTTCGGTACATACCAGCGGATCTGGTTATAACCGATACCGGCCGGAGCGGTCTCCACTCCGCGAATCCGGGAACTGACAACCGGAAGTGCATCAGGTACATACAGAAACGTGTAGGGCTGTTCGTCGGCGAATATATCCTGGATACGGAAATAGGCCCGTTTACGCTTTTCGATATCGAAGGTGTTTCGCCCCTCTATCAGCAGGCGGTCAACTTCGGGATTGTTGTACCCTGTAAAGTTCAATTCACCCGGCTTATTCTTGCTGGAATGCCAGATGTCGTACATGTCAGGGTCCTGGGAGATACTCCAGGCCAGCAGAACCACTTCGAAATTGCCTTTATTGACAAACTCCTTCAAGAAAGCCGCCCACTCGACAATCCTGATTTTTACGTCAATTCCGACCTGACGAAGACGCTGCTGTATAATCTGGGCCGTCATCAGACGCTGCTGATTTCCCTGGTTGGTAAGAATGGTAAATGTAAACGGTTTGCCATCTTTTACCAGGATACCGGCACTGTTTTTTTCCTTCCATCCCGCCTGTGCCAGCAATTCGGCGGCATGTTTCGGATCATAGCCGATATCCCTGACTGCAGGATTATAAGCCCAACGCCCCGGCACAATCGGACCAACCGATTTTTGCCCCATACCGAACAGCACCCCCTGGACCAGTTCATCCTTGTTGATGGCAGCAGTCATCGCCTGCCGGATACGTTTGTCCTTAAAAAGTGGGTGGCGCAGGTTGTAGCCCATATACAGATAACTGGGCGAGGGATACCGGAATTTATTGAAACGGCGTGTGAAGTTTTTCGATGAAGTCTGACGCGCGTACTGAACCGGAGTCAGCGACATGAGATCTATCGATCCCGCTTTAAGTTCCATATACATGGTGGAACTGTCCGGGATGATACGAAAAATATAGCGGTCAATGAACGGACGCCCCTCAAAATAATCGTTATTTGCCACCAGTACGATTTTTTGCCCCGGCACCCACTCTTTTAAACGGTACGGGCCGGTACCGACCGGGTTTCGAGCCAGGGGACTTTTGGTAATATCCTTCCCTTCCAGCAGATGTGCCGGGAGAATGCCCATCCCCCATGATGCCAGGGCAGGCGCAAAGGGGACATCATAGGCCACCCGAATGGTATACTCATCGGGAGCAGTAATGATTTTGACCTGTTTAAAATCTTCGGCGTAGGCGGTAGGGGTCTTGGGGTCAATCGTGATATGGTAGGTATAGAGAACATCACGGGAGGTCAATGGAGCGCCGTCATGCCACTTCACCCCCTTCCGGAGATGAAATGTAATAATCAGGCCATCCGGGGAGATATCAAAGGATTCCGCCACGTCGCCGACAATGTTCAAATTTTTATCGTATTTCACCAGTCCGTTGTAAATCTGGCCGGCGACGGCATGAGAAGATGAGTCTGTTGCGAGCAGAGGAATGAGAGTGGAGGCTTCTCCGATGGTGCCCTCAACGAGCGAATCGCCCGTGACGGGAATGGTGGAAGCAGCGGGAGAAACGGGAACTGGTGCTGTTTCCGGCTGGTTGCACGCAGCAAAAAACACGCTGAAGAACAGCGATATCAGCACGCATCGCACACCGGGCGATGGCATCATTTTTCGCTCTGCTCCCCTTTAAGCTTGTGCATCTTTTCAACCAGCTCTTTCCGTTCGGGGGCTAATTCAAGTGCTCGCTGATATTGTTTCATGGCTCTTTTGACAGCTCGGCGTGCAGCAAATACATCACCCAGATGTTCCACAATGGTAGAGTCATCGTCGACCAGAGTGATGGCCTCTTCCAGCGCTTCAACGGCATCATCGTAACGCTTCAGCTTGAAATAGGTCCACCCGAGACTGTCGAGAATAAACGCATCACGGGGACGTATGGCCACAGCCTGCTGAATATACTTCAGCGCTTCTTCCAGATGTATTCCCATTTCGGCATACGAGTAGCCGAGATAATTAAGAGCCTGTGCATCTTTGGGTTCAAGTTCCAATACCCGTTTCATCCGTTCAATCGATTCAGTGCGCTTGCTGAATTTATCCAGCAGTACGCCGATTCGGAAGTGCAGCCGGGGTTCTTTCGAGAAAAGGTGCTCGTTTTCAAGAAGAATATCAAGGCTTGCCTGAGGTTTGTTAACTGATTCGTATAACGTCGACAAATTCAGATACAGCTCAAGATTGCCCCGATTTACATCAATTGCTTCCTTGAGGACGCCAATTGCGGCATCAGTCTTACCCTGTTCCTTGAGAATCAGCGCAATATGACTGACCGCTTCAAGGTACTGCGATGAACTTCGCGTAATCTTGCTGAAATCGGTATAGGCCTTATCCAGATCACCTTTTTCTTCATAGGCTATACCGCGATAAAGACGTATATTGTCGGCAGAGGAATCCTTTTCAAGCATGTCACCAAATACGGCAATTGCTTCGTCAAACTGCTCAAGTTCAAGATGAACCAGGCCGATTTTCCGGACAGTTTCCTGACCGCCCAGACCGGATTGAGCTGCCAATCGGAGGTATTCCAAAGCTTCGCCAAATCTTCGCTGCTGAAGCAACAGCTGGGTGAGACGTTGTAACACTGCGGCACGATGTTCAGTCTGATCGACCAGCGTGCGATACGTATCAATAGCATGGGAATAGTCTCCCATCGCTTCGTACGTAGCGGCCATGTCGATCACTGCCTGATCGAATTCAGGCTTCAGTTCCAATACCTTGGTAAAATATCCGAGAGCATCGCGATAAAGCTTCATCTGGCTGTAGGTGCGTCCCAGATAATAATAGCCAAGAATTGAATCGGGATTAAGCTTGACCAGCGCCTTGAGGGTGGTGACCGCTTCTTCATACTCAAACAGGCGTGTCAATGACAGAGCCAGATGCAGGTACGCATCTTCCCTGGCAGGATCAATTTTTACCGCTTTTCGTAAATAATCGGCAGCTTCCTTATCTTTCCCGGCCGAAGCCATCAATATCCCTCCAAGTACATAGGGAGGGCGATAATCCGGGTCAAGTGTAATTGCTTTGTTGATGAATTCGAAGGCTTCCGGGATCTGGCCGATTTTAGTCTTGATGTCGGCCATATCTCCATACAGCTTTGCCGAATCAGGCTCAAAAGAAATTGCTTCACGGAGCAGATTCAGGGTGGTGAGATAATCACCTTCATGGGCAGCAATATGAGCGAGAGAAAATAGATACAGTGAATGGGAATGACTATCGCGGATCTCGGTAGTGAGGGGAAGAACGCTTTCAGGAACCGGAGCGACACCGGAGCAACCTGCCGGAAGCAGGAGAAACAACACTATGATCAGCCGCATGTACATCGGGAAGTGATTCCATTTCGAAGAAGTAAAGTGTACTGGTAGCATAAAATAATGTATTTAGTCAAACGATAATAATAATTGAAATGTTGCGGTTGACATCGTACACGACAGCATGGAATATGCAATAATGAATAATACCTATCTCTATCTTTTTCTCGTCATGCTTCTGGTGGCAGCAAACGGTTTTTTTGTTGCTGCCGAATTTTCACTCGTTTCCGTTCGACGCTCACGGGTCGTCTCTCTCGTGGAAAATGGCAATGTCCGTGCCGTAATATTGCTGGGATTGCTCGACAACCTTAATTCCTACATATCCGCGACTCAACTCGGCATCACCATGGCATCGCTGGCGCTGGGCTGGATCGGCGAACCAGCGCTTTCCCGGCTTCTTGAAACACCGCTTCACGGTTTAGTATCGGACACGTTCCGCCACACCATTGCCTTCGCCAGCGCATTCACCATTATAACGTTCCTGCATATTGTAATGGGCGAACTTGCTCCAAAAACACTGGCGCTTGATCGGGCGGAACGTGTTGCCCTGGCAATATCCTGGCCGCTACGGCTGTTTCATACGCTGTTCAGCTGGCCGATACGGCTGCTTGATTTTTCCGGCAGGTGTACCGTTAAATTACTGGGATTACAGGTTTCACCTGACCATGCCAGTGTATATACCGTAGACGAACTGCGCCAGATCATCAACATTTCCCACACAAGCGGCACGTTGGAAGCGGACGAGCAACAATTGCTTCACCGCATTTTTGAATTTTCCGATTCTGAAGTTCAGGACGTCATGATACCGCGAAACGCGGTTACCGCCCTTTCGGTAACGGCTACACTTACGGAAACGCAGTGCGCTTTCAATTCTCACGGTTTTTCACGTATACCGGTGTACCGTGATCAACTTGACGATATTATCGGCATTATCGTCAGAAGAGATCTTGAACCTTTTCTGGCCCATGCAAATATACCGGATTTCGATCTCTCCGCTCTCATTCACCCTCCCCGTTTCATTCCGGCCAATGCACAATTGAGTACCGCATTGAAACAGATGCAGTCATCGCGTTCCCACATGGTTTTTGTTGTTGACGAATATGGAGGATTTGAAGGAATCATAACGCTGGAAGATCTGCTCGAAGAGATAGTGGGAGAAATAGACGACGAATTCGATGATGTCTCACCAGCTCAATGCATTGAGGACAATAATGATTTTCTGCTTGATGGAATGCTGACCGTGCGAGAAGTAAATCTGCGACTTGGTCTAAACATTCCGGAAGACGCTCCCTACACGACCATTGCAGGTTTTCTGCTCGCTCAAACCGGTCGACTGCTGCAGCAGGGAGAGAGTATCGTCTTTGATGCAACCAGATTCACCGTGGAGAATGTTGATCGAAAGCGAATCCGTCGCGTCAGGGTCTCGGCTGAGGAGCCGACAGCATGAAAATCAGCTCCGGATTTATTAAAATATCCGGCGTGCTCCTGGCGACCGTTGCAACGCTGGTTATCGCTACGGCTTTTTTCCTTCCGTACTTGCTGGATGTCAATGCCTATCGAACCGAAATCGTCACCGCTCTCCAGCAAAGTCTCAATCGCCCGGTTAATTTCAGTTCCGGATCATTTGCCTGGCACTACGGTCCCTCGTTTGAATTTAAATCATTTGTCGTTAAGGAACGGGACGGAAATGCCGATTTCATTTCCGCCCGGAAAATAACGGTTCAATTGGCTCTGATACCGTTACTGGAAAAAAAGGTTGAATTAAAGAGCCTGACCCTGGATGAGGCATCCATCTCACTCTTTCGCACTCAGGAAGGTACCCTGAATATTGATGACTTGCTGAAACCAGGCAAAGATACGGTACGGGTTAAATTTCAAAAAATCCGGATAAACAAAGGGACGATTCTCTGGAATGACTGGGAAGGGCGCAAAGAGCCTTTTTCCGCGTCGCTGCGTAATATCAATCTTGCCGCAGACCATCTTGAACGGGGCCACAAGGGGCATCTCAAAGTAACTGCCGCCATTCCGGCTTCAAGCGGTTCGCCGACCTTACTTGCTCTCTCCGGAAATCTGCACCTCCCCGCACGTGAAAAATCTTTACTGGAGACGGCTCTTGACTGCAATCTGTCGTTAAAGCAGGTCGAAATCGGCAAATTCTGGCCCTATTTCGGGAAATTCATTCCATTTGACAATACCTTCGGCAGACTGGATCTTACGACCAGTTTCAAGGGGATGGTGCAGGATTTTAGTGCCAAGGGGAAAATCGTAGTCAACGGTTCGACCGTCAATTGGCCAACAATATTTCATGGGGCGCTTTCGCCTAAAACCCTTCACCTTGAGTATACGCTTAAACTGACAAAACAGATGATCGATATTCCCTCAGTAGATCTCGGTATGGAAGGGTTCAGGATTAAAGGGAGCTTCCGGATCCAGGATTATTTATCAAAAGATCCGCGCATCACAGCCAAAGCAAGCACACCTTCAACATTCCGTTATGAGGACGTCAGAAATTACGTTCCGTACGGAATAATTGAAAACAGCACGGCTGACTATATCGAAAACAAGATAAAAGGGGGGATATTTAAGCTTGACGCCGGAGTTCTTGATGGTCGGATCAGTCAGATCACCCATATGGAAATTGGCCAGAACTGCAATACTCTCATGATTCGCGGGCCGGTGGAAAAGGCAGTCTTGAGTTATGGGCCAAAAGCCCCGACATTCAATAACATAAAAGGGGTTATTGAACTTAAAGGTATAAATTTCAATCTGGTCGGTATGACCGGAAACTTCGGAACGTCTCCCTTTTCACTCGACGGCTCCATCTCCGAATATAATACCGATAAACCAGGCGATTATCCCCTAAGAATGGACATTACTCCGCATACCGCTGAAATTGCCTGGCTTGCAAAAATCGCCGGTCTTACAAAGCTCGAATATAGTAACGGCTCTTCATTACGTCTCACCGGCGGTGGTCATTATTCGGCATACAAATTAAACGGCGAATGGGATCTCAAACAGGCGGCCTACTCACTCCCCGGATACGTCAGCAAACCACTCTCCATGCCGCAGACGCTCAAATTCAATTCGGTAATCGGCAGGGAATCTACCAAAGTCACATACGTCAATTATGCACTCCAGTCGCTTGTTATCACCGGCAGCGGCCTGATCGGCTACGGGGAAAAGCCGTATCTTGGTTTTGATCTTCAGACCAATCAGTTTGTTATGGGCGACAACCTGCCGATCCTCTCCATGTTTCACGGGTATAAACCGCAGGGGACAGTGCAGGCTCATTTAAGAGGGGGGGGAGATCCGGACAATCTCAGTGCCATGGATTACAACGGCGCCGTTGATCTCACCCGGTTCAGCTTCAAGCCTGCCGATCTAAAACAATTCAGTGCCATGAACGGTTCGATTGTTTTCAAGGGAAACAGTCTGGAAACCTCCGGCATAACGGCACACTACGGCAGTTCCGTAATTACTGCGAAAGCAGCTGTCAAAAGTTTTATAAACCCCGAGTACGACCTCACGATCTACTCACCGCAACTCAGGCTTCGTGACATCAACCTGGCTGAAAGCCGACCCGAGGCCAGCGTCAAACGTTTCAACGCGAACTGCACGCTCCGAAAAGACGCTCTTATTCTGCATAGTGCATCCGGTATTATCAATTCGTCCAATTTCAGCTTGAATGGCGTCTACCAGACGGGACGAACCAGGCAGGCAACTCTCTTTGTGACATCGTCAAAACTTGATCTGGAAGAGCTTCGAATATTTGCAGCCCCGGGAACCGAGAATTCGCACACTCCGGGCCCGGATGTAAAACTTACCCTGACTGTTGGTTCCGGAAATCTCGGTAAAATGTCATTCAGCAAATTAAATGCGGTTGCCCAGCAGGAGAAAGGGGTTATTAATCTGCAAAATCTGTCAACTGATATACTGGGTGGCAAACTTACGGCAAAGGGGAAAATTACTCCAGGGGGAGAATTGGGCGACCGCTACGATCTTACTCTCGACATCGCCAGAGCAGATGCGGAAAAACTTTTTTCGGCTCTTGACGTATCCCATGAAGTCACCGGTACGCTGACACTTCACGGTGATCTTACTGCACGCGGAACTACCCTTGTTGATATAAAAAAGAGTGCTTTGGGAACGATACAGCTCGGCATGAATAACGGAAAATTTCGAAAATTCAGCGTGCTTTCGAAGGTTTTTTCAATTTTGAATGTGTCCCAGTTGCTTAAATTCAAACTACCCGACATGACTTCCGGTGGCATGCCCTACAGTACCATCAAGGGGAACATCGCGCTTAAAGACGGCATCCTCACGACAAAAGATCTCTTTATCAGCAGTAATGCCATCAATATGTCGATAGTCGGAACTGCCGACATTATTAAAGAAGAGCTGAATCTTACCCTCGGAGCCCAACCACTTCAAACGGTGGACAAGATCGTCAACCGGATACCGATAGTGGGCTGGCTGTTGACCGGAAAAGATAAAGACCTTGTGACCGCCTATTTCGAGGCAAAAGGCACGTGGTCCAATCCGCAGGTAAGCGCCATTCCGGTGAAATCCATGGGCAAGGGATTACTGAATATTTTTATAAGAGCCTTCGAATTGCCGGTACGGCTGTTTACCGATACCGGTGAAGTGATTCTGGGTAAGTGACGCAGGGTTAATAAATGCTGTAATTCTGAGGATCGGAAAATAGTTCCTTAAGCAACAGGTTGTTGACATAATGGCCTGTTTTATTTGCTTCGACTTTTCCGAGAATACGATACCCACTGGTGTAAAAATCGCCGATCAGATCGAGAATTTTATGGTTGACCAGCTCTTTTTTATAACGGAGACCGCGCGGATTCATTATTTCATCACTCCCGATCACAA
>CAIYZD010000509.1 GCA_903930585.1 uncultured Geobacteraceae bacterium
ACAATAACTTACGCTACAAAAGTACAAGGTGCCTCAAGTGTAATGATTGACATGGAATCCATACGGAACTACCTCCATTGATATCTGTCTGCCCGTCGTTGGGCGTGGTGGCACAAGCAAGAATGCGGCCAAATGCTGCAGTCTGGTAACTGCTTAATTATATTGCATTGGCGCTGTAATTTTACTCAAGGTGACTGTATAAATAGTAGGCATGTGCTGCAAAAGCAGGCAGTAAATTGTGTGCAGGAAGACTCTTCCCATTCCGAATGTAAACGGGTAGGATTGCAAACATGACGCTCGAAGAAAAAATACAGCAGTTTCCGGCCTCGCCGGGTGTTTACCTGATGCGCGATGCAGACGGCGCCATAATCTACGTCGGCAAAGCTCGGACTCTGCGGCAGCGGGTACGCTCGTATTTCAACGCGTCCGGCGATTCGCGTTACCATGTAAAATTTCTCATAGCGAAGGTTGCTGATATTGAGATCGTTTTAACCGACACTGAGAAAGAAGCGCTGCTGCTGGAAAACACTCTTATCAAGCAGCATCATCCTCGCTACAACCTGAATCTCAAGGACGATAAAACGTATTTTTCGTTGCGTCTCGATCCACACGAAGATTTTCCGCGGTTTACTATCGTGCGCAAACGTCCCCATGACGCTGCCTTTTATTTTGGTCCGTATTCATCCGGTGCGGCAGCCCGGGAAGTGCTGCGACAGATGGTCCGCATGTTTCCGCTCCGGCACTATCCGCTTGCCGCCTGCATGTCTCGGGCCCGCCCCTGTCTTTATCACCAGATCGGTCAGTGCAGTGCCCCGTGTCACCGGTTGATAACGCATGAAGCGTATGCGGCGCTGGTTGACGGAGCGAAGCTGTTCCTTGAGGGAAAAGGACGTCAGCTCGTTGCCGAGTTCAAACGGCGAATGATTGATGCTTCAAAGGAGATGCGGTATGAGGAGGCCGCCCGCTGGAGAAACCTGCTTCACTCCATTGAGGTGACCGTCGAAAAGCAGAAGGTGGTGCTGCGTGGTGGCGATAGTGATGTTGTCGGCTTCTATCGTGACGGGAGCCGGATTGAACTGGCTTTGCTCTTCATTCGTGCCGGGGTTCTCTCCGGAAGCCGTCTGTTCACGGTTGTCTGGGAGCTGGATGATGCGACCGCCGTTTCGGCATTTCTCCAGCACTATTACACCGGGGCTGTTTTTATTCCGGAAGAAATTCTCCTGCCGA
Source organism: uncultured Geobacteraceae bacterium (assembly GCA_903930585.1). Lineage (GTDB taxonomy): Bacteria > Desulfobacterota > Desulfuromonadia > Geobacterales > Pseudopelobacteraceae > JACRCG01. The sequence goes on from CAIYZD010000509.1 coordinate 1,228, forward strand.
TGGAAATTGAGGACGAGGAGGCGTTGGCCGAGTTGCTTGGCGATCTGAAAGGAAGTAAAGTATCACTCATTTTTCCGCAGCGGGGAACGAAGCGTGAGCTGGTTGTCCTGGCAGGTAAAAATGCCATGTCAGCCTTCCGGGAGCGGGGCGAGAAGGAGGCAACGACCGAGGCGGTGCTGGTTGAACTTTCGAAAAGGCTTCAGTTGTCCCGGATTCCACGACGGATGGAATGCTTTGATATATCGACAATTCAGGGACGTTTTTCCGTGGGGAGTTGCGTTGTATTCACAGACGGCGTGGCAGACCGGAACAGTTATCGCCGTTATCGTATCCGGACGGTTGACGGTCAGGATGACTTTGCCATGCTGCGTGAAGTTTTTCAGCGGCGATTTCGTGCTGACAACAGCGAAGCAGAAATGGCGCCGGACCTTGTTGTCGTCGATGGGGGGATCGGGCAGTTGAATGCGGTGCGGGAAATTCTCGATGAACTTGGCCTGGCAGGGCGCTTTGATCTGGTATCGCTGGCCAAGAGCCGGGTCCTGCGTGAGTCGATGGCATCTCTGGTCCGAAAAAGCGATGAACGGATATTTCTTCCCGGCAGGAAAAATCCGGTTGTTTTGCGCCAGAACTCTGCGCCATTGCTTCTTCTGGCGGCTCTCCGGGATGAGGCGCATCGTTTTGCCATCGGGTATCATCGGAAATTGCGCGGTAAAGAGGGGATTGCTTCAGGGGTCGAGGATATTCCCGGAATCGGTCCAAAGCGCCGCACGGCGCTGCTGAAGCATTTTGGCAGCCTGCAGTGCCTTAAGGAGGCGACGGTGGAAGAAATAGCGGACGTTTCCGGGATGAATCGGGTACTGGCGGAAGTGGTTTGCGAGAGGTTACGGCAATGAGTGTGCCACTGATATCATACGATATGGTTGCCGTTCTTGGTCCAACCGCCTCCGGCAAAACTCGCCTGGCGGTTGCTCTGGCTAGAGAGTTCGGCGGAGAGATAATTTCCGCGGACTCACGTCAGATCTTTCGCGGCATGGATATCGGCAGTGGCAAGGATCTTCATGAATATGGCATGGTACCGTATCATCTGATCGATATTCTGGATGCCGGCGGAGAATTCAGTGTTTTTGAGTTTCAGCGCAGGTTCTTGACCGTTTTTGCGGAAATTTCGGCCCGGGGGAGGCTTCCGGTTCTGTGTGGAGGGAGCGGCATGTACCTGGATGCCGTGTTACGCGGTTACCGTATGGTCGAAGTGCCTTGTAACGACTCGTTGCGGGCTGAATTGGCAGCGAAAACCGATGATGAGCTCAAGGAAGAGTTGCTGCGTATCAAGCCGGATCAGCATAATAGTACCGATCTGTCGGATCGGGAGCGCACCGTCCGGGCGATTGAAATTGCCCGTGGGGAGGCTGAAAACCGTTCATGCGGTGAACCGCTCCCGTTCCAGAACAGTGCTGTCATCGGCATTCATTGGGAACGTGATGTGTTGCGCCGGCGTATTACCGCACGTCTGAGGGAGCGGCTCGAAAACGGTATGATCGAAGAAGTGGAGCGCCTTCATGGAGGCGGAATATCGTGGGAAAAGCTGAATTATTACGGGCTTGAATACCGGTATGTCGGTGCATATCTCAGGGGAGACCTGACACGAAATGATATGTTTCAAAAGCTGAACAGTGCGATTCATAATTTCGCCAAACGGCAGGGGAACTGGTTCCGGCGGATGGAACGACATGGTGTTGCCATCAACTGGATTGAGGGGGAGGGTGACCTGCCGGCGCAGGCGCGGGAAGTTATAGGAAATAAAAATCAGATCATAATTTAATTTGCTTGACATCGTTTACGTGAAACTGATAGTTTGTCTAAAGTTCGGATTTCCGGATAAAATCATTAAGAAGAATCAGGAGAAGTAAGCACATGGTAAACGGAACAGTGAAATGGTTTAACGACAGCAAGGGTTTTGGATTTCTTGAGCAGGAAGGTGGCGAGGATGTATTTTGCCATTTCTCCGCAATCGCAGGCGAAGGTTTCAAATCCCTTGCAGAAGGCGATAGAGTAACTTTTGAAGTAACAAAGGGTCCGAAAGGGCTTCAGGCCGCGAACGTAACAA
>CAIYZD010000510.1 GCA_903930585.1 uncultured Geobacteraceae bacterium
AGTTCATTGAAGAATGGCATTTGCTGGTAAACGCCCCATGCCGCATGGAGCTGGAAGGGTTTTAGCCTGCCGGGAAGATAGACGACCGAAATCCGCGGACTAAAAATAGTTTGATGGTTAAAGTTCCAGTATTGCAGTCTGCCACCATAATTGAAAGACAATCTTGAATCCCCGAAGGAGAGTGTGTAATTGTCCTGTAAGAAAAGACTCAGTCGGATACTGTTCAGCTGATTATCGGCTTTGATGCTCTTGTTAAGCAGCAGTTTCTGATCGCCGTTCGGCAGCGAATAACCGGCAGAATCCCTCATTTCCCATTCGCTTACCTGGTCGTGGATACGCTCCAACTGTATTTTGGCCCCCCATTGAATCCTGTGATTGCCGGCATTATATCTCCCGCGGTGTTCAAGGTTGACAATGGCTGCCTGCAGGAAGTCGGCGGCATGTACCAACGTAGAGCCTAATCCCAATACCATTGTGCTGTCGAATGTGGCTTCAGAGTTGGAACCGGAGTTGACTTCGTTCAGGGAATACTGTCCCAGGATGTCGTACCTTATTTTTTCGTCCGAGTAAAAAGTACTGGCTGTCAGTTGCAGGTTCAATTCTTTTGAGGGGTGGTAATTGGCTGTCAAGGCCGCAAAATGGTTCGTAAACAGATCTTTCTCGTTACCGTTGAAGTATATTTTAAGCACGTACGACTGACTTAAGGTACCGAATCTTGTCTCTCTGGTTTCGGGCGTAAAATTGTAATTGTTGCTGGATACGTTTGCAAGTAAGTTAATTGAAAATCTTGGGGAGAAATCATAGCCAAGAAGCGTCTGAAAATCAAAGAATGAGGGGTCATAATGTCCTTTTTGGTCGAGTGTGCCAAGCAGATATCTGTTGTTGCGGTATCGGATTCCAGCGAGGTACGAAAACTTATCCTTGAGCGCCCTTCCTTCCAGATGCGCGGAGGCTCCGAGTGCCCCCAGTTCTGCAGTTCCTATAGTATTTTCGGGGACCTTATAGTCTATGTCGAGTACCGACGACATTTTATCGCCATAGGAACTTTCAAATCCACCCGGGGAAAACCTTATTGCGGAGACCAGATCCGGATTGAGAAAGCTAAGCCCTTCCTGTTCGCCTGTTTTTACGAGAAAAGGCCTGAAAATCTCAATTCCGTTCACGTAAAGGAGGTTTTCGTCATAGTTCCCGCCCCTCACATTATACTGGGGACTCAACTCGCTGTGGCTGCTTACTCCGGGCATGGTTTTAACTAATTGTTCCACGGATCCACTGCCTGTATTGGCGAGATTCCTGGCAAGAAGCGGATCAATATTAACGGTTCCCTGCTTTGTCTTTCGCTGTTCGGTGATTTCAACCATCGGCAGACTAAAGGTCACCGGCTTCATAACCTGGATGATTTCGCCTTTCTGATTGGGCGACACAGAAAGTTCGTACTTTTCGTAATTGAGCATGCTGAATATGAGCACCAGGTTTTCACTGCTTTTGAGTCTCAGTCTAAACCGTCCTTTCTGATCGCTATAAGTGCCAG
>CAIYZD010000511.1 GCA_903930585.1 uncultured Geobacteraceae bacterium
GGAAATAATCGACATCTACAAACAGCCGATCTTTGCAGAAGAAGGGCTGATAGTTGCCGCTCCTACCCTGGTTAAAGAACTTCCACCACCACTGCGCAAATTCATAGGTGACATGTCGCAGACCGAACGAATACTTCTGGGGCTGGATGTTCGGTCAACGAGGTGATGTGATGACTTCTGCAACAAAAACTGCAAAAGAACTTTTGGTTGAAAATGAAAAGCTCCGTTTACGCCTGGATGAGGCGGAAGAAACCCTGCGGGCTCTTGGCAGCGGTGAAGTTGATGCCTTTGTAGTTTCCGGACCTGATGGAGAGAAGCAGGTCTATACTCTCAAAGGAGCTGAACTCCCCTACCGTATCCTTGTTGAATCTATGAACGAAGGAGCCGCTACCCTCGCTGCCGATGGCACCATCCTTTACTGCAATAAACGCTTGTCTTCCATGCTTAAAATTTCGTTGGGACATCTTATCGGGACGAATCTGGGCTCATATGTTGAATCGAAGGATCATCTCATCTATGCCGCTCTGCTGGAGAATTGTACTCAGGAGTCCATATCTGAAGAAATTGTTCTGAAGACAGTGACGGGGAACCCCATTCCGGTGTTTATGTCCTGTTGCACCAATGACATCTCCGGCACCCAGGGGATAAGTGTTGTAATTACTGACCTTACACTTCAGCGACGTAATACAGAAATATTGGCGTCAGAGAAATTCTCCACCTCAATTATCGAGCAGTCACGCGAAGTGATGATCGTGTGTGATACTAAGGGAAAGATCATACGGGCCAGCCAATCAGCGCATGTACTGTGCGGTACAAACCCACTGATGAAAGAGTTTAACAAAATATTTCCGTTACAAATTACTGAAACAGGCAAGAAGTTTTCTATCGTACATCTTAAGCGTACAGGCAATATTACAAGCATCGAGGTTGAATTCAAAAGAGACGACAAACAAATATTTAATCTGCTCCTGAATGCGACCACTCTGAAAAGCTTTCAGAACCGGGACATCGGCTGTGTTGTGAATCTTTCCGACATTACCAGTCGCAAAACGGCAGAATTGGAGCTGCAACTGAGTGAAGTGCGTCTCCAGTCAGCCTATAGCCACCTCCAGGTTGTAAATGAAGAACTTCAGGTTGCCAGTGAAGAACTCCAGGTGCAAAGCGAAGAGCTCCAGAGTCAGAATCAGGAGCTGCAGGATCTGTGGGAGAGATCAAAGCAGTCAGAAAAGGCTATCAGGATAAGCGAAGAGCGGCTTGCCCTGGCGGTCAGTGCCACCCGGATTGGCATGTTTGACTTAAATATTGCAAAGGGCACGCTTCTCTGGACACAGACCCATGAGGCAATCTTCGGCTATGCCCCGGCTATTACTACCATTACTACTACTACGGAACACAGCCAGAGAAGGTGGACTGATCGCATTCACCCGGATGACCAGTTGCGCATCGAAGAGGAGTCACTCCGTTGCATGCAGGAGCGCAAACCACTTGAGGTGCAGTATCGAATCATCTGGCCCGATGGCAGCATGCACTGGGTTGAAACCAAGGGTGTGTATCAATATGAGAGCGATGGTAAGTCCAGCCGTATGATTGGTGTAATAATGGACATCACCGAGCGTAAACAGGCCGAGAAGGAGCTGTTTCAAAAAGAGGAACGCCTGCGCCTGGCGCTTGATGCGGCAAAAATGGCGACATGGGACTGGCATGTTCCGAGCGGCGCCGTGATCTGGAATGAAATGCATCACCGGATGATGGGCTATGCGCCGGGAGAGGTGCAGCCAAGTTACCTGTCATGGGCAAACAGGGTGCATCCAGATGACTTTGAGGCTGTCCAGAAACGGATTCAGGAAAGCATGAACGGAGGAACCGTCTTTACCACCGAATTCCGCACCAGGTGGCCCGACGGAACGGTTCGCTGGCTGGAAGCCTGCGGAGAAACCGAATACAGCGCGAATAACGAACCGCAGCGCCAGTACGGGGTCATGCTTGACATTACCGAACGCAAGCAGGCCGAGGAAGATTTGCGCCAACAGTCGGAGAGTGCGCTGCTCTTGAGCGAGAAAGAATTCCTCTCTCTGGCGGAGGCCGTGCCGCAGATTGTCTGGGCTACCCTGCCAGATGGCGGTAACATCTATTTCAATCAGCAATGGATGGACTACACGGGCCTGACAATTGAGGAAAGTTACGGCCATGGCTGGATCACACCTTTTCATCCAGATGACAAGCAGCGGGCCTGGGATGCATGGCAGAGAGCGACGCAACATAACGATCACTACTCATTGGAATGCCGGATACGGCGTTCTGATGGAGTTTATCGGTGGTGGCTGACTCGTGGCGAGCCGATGCTCGGCTCGAAAGGAGAAATTCTGAAATGGTTTGGCACGTGCACTGACATTGAAGAGCTTAAATGTGCCGAATTAGCGCTGCAAGCTGCCAATAATCTTCTCGAACAGCGCGTTGACGAACGCACAATGTCTCTGCGGGAGAGCGAACAGCAGTTCAGTGTGCTGATTCAGAACCTTAAATCGGCTGTGGCGCTGATCAACGAGATTGGTGAGTTCACGATAGTCAACCAAGCCTTTTTTCGGATATTCGAACTGAACGATGATTCTAGCATAATGAACGTCAACGAACGCGACTGGGGGCAATGGAAAGTATTTAACGAAGAGGGCTCGTTACTGGACGTGGATGAGCATCCAGTGCGGAAAGCCGCACTGACGGGCGGGCCGGTGAGGGACAAACTCGTCGCCGTAAAGGCGCCTGAGAGCCAGGAACTCAAATGGCTGTTGGTAAGCGTTGAGCCCATCATGGATGCGCGAGGCCAAATTCACCGGCTGATTTGCACCTATCACGACATCACCGCCCGAAAACTGGCTGAGGATGCCCTGAGAGAGAGCGAAGAACGTTTCCGGCTGGCACTTAAAAACTCACCGGTATCGGTTGCCACACAAGATCGTAACCTTGTCTACCAGTGGGCCTATAACCAGCAGTCCTGGCGGACGGATGAGATTATAGGAAAAACAGATGCCGACCTGTTCGCCCCGGAAGAGGTGGACTGGATAAATGAAATCAAACAAAGGGTTCTGGAGTCCGGGAATGAGGAGCATGTTGCGCACTGGGTGACCAGCAACGGTAAACGGCTGTTCCTTGATTTTACCTATGAACCTCTGCGGTACTCCGGCGGAGAAATCATCGGCATCGGCGTTGCAGCAGTCAACCTCACCAGTCAGAAATTGGCTGAACAGGCGTTGTGTGAGAGCGAAGAGCAATTACGCACACTGGCAGATTCCATCCCCAACCTCGCATGGTGGGCAAACAGCGACGGCTACATAACGTGGTACAACCGGCGCTGGTATGAGTACACCGGCACAACACCGGAACAGATGGAGGGAGGGGGCTGGCAGAGCGTACATGACCCGGCCGAACTGCCAAATGTGCTGGAGCGCTGGCATGCTTCCCTCGCGACCAGTCAACCCTTCGATATGACATTCCCGTTGCGCGGCGCCGACGGTGTCTTCCGCCCGTTCCTGACGCGGATAATCCCGCTGAAGGACACCGCCGGTTGCGTGCAGCAGTGGTTTGGGACCAACACGGATGTAAGTGACCTGGAGCAACGCGTCGCGGAGAGGACTAAAGAGCTGGCTGTTTCAATTGATCTCCTCCAAGGCGAAATACTTGAACGGGAATTGGCGGAAAAAAAATTACTGGAGGAGACTGCCGGGCACCTCCAGGCCACAGAAACTCTACGAGAAAAGGAGCGTATGCTCATTCAGCAGAGCCGACTGGCTGCCATAGGTCAACTGGCCGGTGGAATGGCCCACGAAGTCAGAAATCCGCTGAATGCCATCCTCTCTATTTCCGAGGCCCTTTTCAAAGAAAAGGGGGTGGGCGATAATCCGGAATATGAACCATACATCAATCACATTCGCGCTCAGGTTAACCGCCTGGCCCACCTGATGAACGACCTGCTTGAACTCGGTAAGCCGATTCCAATAACGAGTTTGTATCCAGTGCCGCTCCATGAGGTTTGTAAGGATGCGATCAAGCTTATGGAACTTTCAGGGGTTGCAAAAGAGCATCGGATAAGCGCGGAATGGGGTGCGGAACCAGGCAGTATCAAAATACTCATAGACAGCGTCAAGCTACAGCAGGTCATAGCAAATCTTCTTGAAAATGCGATCCAGCACTCCCCAAAGGGGTGCGATGTAGACTTGCAACTGGCTGTTTCGCAATCAGATCATCTAGCGCCAGAGATGGCAGTAATACGGGTATGCGACCGAGGATGCGGCATCCCGGCAGACCTGATAAACCATGTCTTCGAGCCGTTCTACA
>CAIYZD010000512.1 GCA_903930585.1 uncultured Geobacteraceae bacterium
AAATATATAGCTTCCCAGGTTATCAAGCTCATGATAGCGAGGGATCACAAGATCAAGGGGGTCAGGGTGCTCATTCTTGGCATTACCTTCAAGGAGAACTGTCCTGACATCCGGAACACCCGTGTTGTTGATATTGTCAACGAACTGAAGCAGTACGGTGCAGACGTGGAGCTCCATGACCCTTGGGCCAACCCTGCAGAGGTAATGCACGAATACGGCCTTGAATGCCTTCCTGAGCTTAACGGCAATCGTTATGAGGCCATCATTCTTGCTGTAGGACACCAGGCTTTTAATGCTCTTGATATTCGTTCACTCAGCTCTTGCAGTAACGCCGTCATTTATGACGCAAAAGGTGTTTTGCCGTTGGGCGACGTGGATGGAAGGCTGTGATATCAGCCGCAGGCTGACAGGATGTAGATCGCAGACTTGAACGCGCGGGAGCCCGCCCCTTTTACAGTACTACTTGGCCCTGAACACTCTCCCTCAGAGAAGTGCTTATGTGGAATTTCTAATCAATTAGGATATTTCTTCTGGTTTAGATATCTTTTACTGGTTTACTTCAGGACAATAAAATATTCCATTTTATTAAACGAACCGCCATACTTATGAAACAATTCCATCTCAAAAGACTCTTACTGCTTGGGTTTTTTCTCGCGGTATGGCCTTGTTCGGCCAAAGCACTCGACTATTCTCCGCTCTCGTTTCCGAATAGTCATCCTAAGTCTTTCATGACTCCTACTGGTTGGGGGGCATCGAACGGAATGATTTTTTTTGGTATGGGTATAACGGCTCCTGCACCGTATAGCCCTAACAATGATGGAGCTATGATGTTGGGCGTCGGTATCGGCGATCCTTACGAAAATCTTGGATTTCAGGTTGGGGTTGTCAATTACGATATCAGTGACTGGCAACGTATAGGTTTGAACATGCAGCTTCACCGCTATCTCGGGTCGGGCAGTTCGATTGGCGTAGGCGCTGAACATATCATGATTACTGGCAAGGAGCTCTCTGATGTGGATGAGAGTTATTATGTTGTGTTCAGTCAGGGATTGCTTGATAAGGCACAGGTCAACCAGGAGGTCACCCGTACCAAATTGCATTACAGCATCGGGGTTGGTAAGGGTAGGTTTAGCGAAAAGAGTCCTGATGATGTTGCCGCTGGCAAAGGAGAACACGGAACGTGGGTTTTCGGAAACGTTGCCTATGAACTTTTTGACAATTTCAACGTTATCTGTGAATGGACCGGTACTAATCTTAATGCCGCCGTTGGGAAAACGTTTTTTATCAGCAATTCCGTTCCGGTGTGTGTTACCGTTGGTCTGGCCGATTTAACAGAAAATTCTGGTGATGGTGTCCGGCTTATTGCTGGAATCAGTACGGCAATATGGCGTTAAACCTTAATTGTTAATAACATGAAGAAATCACTTTCTTTTGCCCGGATTTGTATGTTGATCTGGATGACGTCAGGCGTTTTGAACACGCTTGTTTCGGTGACATTTGTGCCCGATGCGTTAGCGTTTGGACTTGGAAATAATTCGGATATACCTCCAATACCGCCGCCTCCAATACCACCGCCGCCACCGCCGCCGCCGCCGCCACCACCG
>CAIYZD010000513.1 GCA_903930585.1 uncultured Geobacteraceae bacterium
CCACTGCATTGGGCAGTTATTTCGGCAGCATATCCATTCTGGTTTAATGTAGCAAAACAGGTTGGCCGGCTATTCAACCTTCAGGAGAGCGTGACCCAGGTACAGATTTTTAACCGTATCAAGGAGCAATATGGAGATCGGGAGACCGTTGCCAGAAATGCCCGGTACACCGTTCGGTCTTTTGTTGCCTGGGGTGTTTTGCAGGAATCGGGAAGTAAAGGCTGCTATAAAAAATCTGATACAAGAGCAATTCTCGATACAATGCCAGCTCTTGTCATGTGTGAAGCGGCCTTGCATGCTCAGCCTGAAGGGAAAATGCAGGTCAGCCAGTTGTTACACAATCCCGCATTATTTCCGTTCCGTCTGCCATCTTTGACCGGCGATTACATCTCGGGCAACTCAACCGCCATTGCCGTTATTCGTCATGGTCTGGATGATGAGATATTGACTATTGTTCAATAGTACCTCGATTCAATATGCCAAGTGAACAAGATTATCAGAATCACCCAGTTTTTGCTCAGTTGGAGCATTACATCTCATTCTACGAGTCTCTGGCTTATTCAGTATTCTCGTTTATTCCCGGTGGAACAAGTGCTATTTGCAATATTGATTCAAACGTATATTCATCTATGCAAGGGACATTAGCATCAATCCATGCGATTCTTCAATGCGGAAAAATCAATGATGCCTATGCCTTGCTTCGGAAGTACTATGATGCTGCTATAATCAATATTTACTCCAATCTGTATCTTGAGGATCACTTCAGCATTGAAAACTTTGTTGTTCAGCATATAGAGAATTGGCTGAACGGAACAGATCGTCTCCCTGAGTACCGAGTGATGTCTCAATACATTCGAACTTCACACAGAGTTACGCCTATTTCTGAGCTTATTTATTGTGATGAGCGATACAAACATTTGAGGGATCGTTGCAATGACCACACTCATTACAACTTCTATTATAACTTGCGCCTCAACGACATAGAGGTAGACCTGTCAACACGTATCAAGGCATTGGATGTGTTCGCCAGTGATGTGCGAGATGTAATGATTCTGCATGTCGCCTATCTGTTCTTCGCAAAAGAGTTCTATATGGCATCGGACGACTATATTGGCTGTTTGGATTGTGGTGTAACGCCAGAACCCGATTCGCAGTACTGGGTTGCCCCCTTTGTACAGGATTTTTTTGATCACGTTGTAACGTTATATCGACCGGATATTGCGGCTCGAATCAGAGAAAATACGAGCATGCATTTGAAATAAAGTTTTCATCTTTTTCAATGGCCAGATCTTCATCGTCAGTCAAAGATGCGAACTCTTTCTGGTGTCGGCGAGGAGGAAGTTTTATACCGTTTTGGGTGATGAACATGATGCGGGATCGTGCCTCAAGCATAATCGATAATTGTCGAAAAATGGATGTTGATGTCGAATCCCTATGCATCATAACGCTTATTGTCGAATTAATGTGAAGCTTTTTCCGCTCAACGCTATTTACGACTACTCCACTTCATACGTATAACCCCTCCTGTTCCTTACGCAAAACACGTTTTTGCCCACCCCCTTCGTCAATCATACCCGGAGTACCGGATGGAATCCGCCCGGTAGGCCATTTATGCCAGCCTTCCGGCGGGTCTATCGTAAGCTATACTGGCTTCACGTAC
>CAIYZD010000514.1 GCA_903930585.1 uncultured Geobacteraceae bacterium
GCATCATGCAATCCATCAGTACCAGATCATAGTTGGTCATTGATAGTGCATCCACCGCTTGTTGACCATCCGCAACTACGTCAGCGGTGTATCCAAGCGCTTTCAGGAGATGAAGGGCTACTTTTTGATTAATAATGTTGTCTTCAACCAAAAGGATACGAGCAGCGAGATCATCCAAGCAAACAACAGCACGAGGTGCAACGAACTGCGCATGAATAATGGCCTCCTGGGCGGTTTTCAAAGAATCAGCACGTTGCTTTTCAAAACGGGCGGTAAACCAGAAGGTAGAACCTTTCCCCTCTTCACTGGTGACTCCTATTTCTCCCCCCATAAGCTCTGCCAGTTGTTTGCAAATAGCCAACCCCAGGCCGGTACCGCCGTATTTTCGGGTAGTAGATGCATCCACTTGAGTGAAGGGGGCAAAGATGCTGCTAAGGCTGGACGCCGATATGCCAATGCCGGTATCGCTAATTGCGAACCTGATTGTTACATAGCCATCTTGATCTGATGCGAGTGAGGCATTAACAACAACGGTACCCTTTTTGGTAAACTTTAGGGCGTTGCCGACCAGATTAATGATTACCTGCCGGACTCTGGTTGGATCACCTTTCAGAATTATCGGCATACCAGGCTCAATGGTGTATGATAACACAATCCCTGCATCATCAGCCCGATAGGCCAATAGCCGGTTTATGTCATTCAGTATAAGCTTCAAATCGAAGTCAACGATCTCCAGTCCAAGCTTGCCGGACTCAATTTTGGAAAAATCGAGGATTTCATCGATCAGTATCAGTAGATTTTCGCCACTACTGGAAATAATTTCAGCATAATCCCGCTGTTCCGCGCTCAGATCGGTTCCCAAAAGAAGGTTTGACATGCCGATTACCCCATTCATCGGTGTGCGGATCTCATGACTCATGCAGGCCAGAAATTCGCCTTTGACGGAGTTGGCATGATCCGCCGAATCTTTCGCTTTCATAAGTAAATAATTGGTAGTGCGTGATTCCTTTTCAGACGCCTTAATCGCAATGGTTTGATGCTCAAGCTTGATGTGATGCCTCTGAATCTCGATCTCGTGCAGCTTGCGTTTGGTAATGTCTACATGTGAAATCACGGCATATCGTTTGCCTTTCACAATAAAAGAGCTAACCTTACAGTTAAACCAGAGTACCACATCGGGAGATGCGCATTTGTACTCCACATCGAAATGCTGCAACTTATTAGAGAGAACTGCGTTTAAATCTGCCCGGAACTTTTCGATGTCAGCCTGGTATTTATCCTCCTTAACCTTGAAGTCCAGATAATTTGAGCCCACGCAGCAGGTACCAGGCGCAGCATTATTTTCAGCGGCAAAGTTATCCCAGCTAAGATTCGTGGAAACTATCAGGCCATGGGAGTTAATTACACATATATGGGCTTCCATACCGTCAAGCGTTGCCTTTGCAAATTGACCCTGTTCCAATAAAGCCGCTTCGAGCAGCAAACGGTTGGTAATGTCCTCCATAGCTAATAAGATAAAATGAGACCCAACTGTTTCTCTGGTAAATTGCCGGGCATTGAGCAAAATAGTTTTGCTGCCGATGTCTTCAGAAAAATAGCACTCTAACTTATAGTCATTAATCACGGAGTTATTAGGGAGAATATCCTCAAGGAGTACCCGTAAAGCGGGTATATCCCACTGGCGGCCACCAAGATCGTAGATAAAATTACCTATAGTTTCTTCATGATTTACTCTGAAGCAGTTATAAAAACTCTGATTCGCGCTGATGATCTTTAGGTCGGAATTCAGCACCAGCAAAGGCTCGCGTAAAGTATCTATAATGTTCTCTGCGTATTTAAGAGCATCCTGGGCTTCTTTTTCAATTTGCTTGCGCTTGGTAATATCTTCCATTGCAAGTAGGATGAAGTGTGAGCTGATGTCCCCCCGGCATATCTGTCTGGCGTTGAGCAGGATGGTTTTTCTACCGATATGGAGAAAATCATGATCGACTTCATAGCCGTTCAATACCGTTTCCTGAGGAAGAATTTCTTCCAGAAGCACTCGCAGTTGGGGGATGTCCCATTGTTGGTTGCCGAGGTCATAGATGAAGTGGCCGATAGTCTCCTCTGGTGACACTTTGAAGGTAGCGTAGAAGTTGAGGTTGGCTCTGAGAACCTTTAGTTCAAAACTCAACACCAACATCGGTTCTCGCACGGTTTCGACAATGCTCTCAGCGTATTCCAGGGCATCCTTCATTGTTTACTCCTGTCCATATCAGGCGTTTCAGAAACAGCCGGAGCTGATGCAGCAAGTTCGAGTACAACCAATTCTTTGGTCAGTTTTTCTCTTGAGATCGGTTTTACGAGGAACGAGTCGGCTTCTCCTTCGTTGAATTTCTTGATAACCGTCCGGGGGGCGTTCGGCGCGGTGGTCATGACAATCTTGACTGCCATGCCGGCAGGTATCACCATTTTCTTTTCAAATGCACGTATTTCACGTAATGCCGTTAAGCCGTCTACAACCGGCATCATAATATCCATAAAGATTACATCGTAAGGGCACTTTGCTTCATGCTCCAGCCGGAAGGAGTCAA
>CAIYZD010000515.1 GCA_903930585.1 uncultured Geobacteraceae bacterium
CCTGAGCACAACCAGCAGTAAGAAAAACAAGTAACCCCGTAAATAGGGTAACGGCCTTTATTGATAATTTATTCATGGGTAGTACTCACTTTTTAGTTATAGTTTTCTTCCGTGCAGGTTGTTTTTTGACAGTCTTCTTACGTGCTTTCTTTTTTTGCGGTTGCGAATCACTTTTTATACTGCTGAGGAGCAACTGAGGCTCCGATAATGTCGGGTCTGCCTTTTTGGCTGCCTCCAGCATATCTCGTGATTCAGAAAGCTTCCCGGTTTTCAGGTATGTTCGTCCGAGGGCCAAAAGCATTCTGGCGTTATCAGGCTGCAGCTCGAGCGATTTTTTGTATTCTGTGACAGCCAGACTGTATTCTTTCTTGAACTCATAGACTATCCCCAAACGGTAGTGACGTTGCGGGTCATCAGGCGCTTTGTCCAACCAGCCTTTTACGAAACTGGTAAGGTCATCGTAGCGTTTCTGCTTTACATACAAAGTAATAAGAGCATTACGGGCCGCCTCATCCTCACTGGATAACCTGAGAACTTCTTTGTAATGGAGCTCTGCCTTTACGGGCTGAGCTCCGCGTCCAAACATTCTTGCCAGTTCCCGGTGCCCCTCAATATTGTTCGGATCAAGCCGCACCGCTGTTTCATACTCACTCACAGCATTTTTAAGATCTTTCATCCGGTCATATACTCGGCCCAAGTTCAGATGATACAGGGGATTGTCTTCCCGGAGTCGAATAAGTTCGCGATACTGAGCTGCCGCCTCCGAGAAGCTGCCACGCCAAGTATATATCTCTGCTAGCCTTCGGTGCGCATTGACATTAGCGGGATCATGAGTGAGGGACAATTGATATGTGGAAATTGCTTCATCAAGTTGACCACTCCGTTCCCGGAGCAGCCCCAGATCATAAAATACGGCACTATCTTCAAAACCTGACTTAATGAGTGTTGTCAATGTCATCATGGCTTCGTCATCACGACCAGCTGCCATCTGAGCTTTCCCCAGTTTATGCTGTGTGTCTGGCCAAGCGGGACGCCCCTTGAGTGCTGTTTGATATGCACCAATGGCCTGACCGTACTCTCGGGCTTTTATATATTCATCTCCTTTACGGGCAAAATCTTCCGGATTTATGGTAACGTCAATTCCTGCCAGAAGGTATTCCTTACGGGCAGCTTCTCGCTCACCCTTCTCCATCAGCACTTCTGCCAATAGGCGGTGGCCTTCCTTGTCCGATGGATTGTCATTAACGCATTCCTGCAGTTCCTGAATCGCCCGGTCAAGTTGTCCGGATTTCCGGTACACATCGGCAAGCCCTTGCATGAGCTTCACGTCTTTGGGTTTTAATGCCTTGAGTTGCATATACTCTTTTTCCGCTTTATCAAGTTGCCCAAGCTGAACATAAGCCTCAGCACGACCTGCGTGAATTTCTGTATCATTGGGGTATGTTTTTAGAGCTTCGTCATAGTGATAGAGTGCCAGTGTGGGGAGTGACCCTTCACTCAAGATGTAAGCAATGGCCCGGTGATAGCGGGAGTCAGGTCGCCCCATGAGCCCTTTCGTTAATTCCACTGAAGCTTCTTCGTCATAGCCGCGTTCATGAAGAAGCAAACCGAGGTTGCCGTGGGCTTCAGCAAAAGCGTCATCTTTGGCAACAGCCCCACGGTAGTGTAGGATTGCAACCTCGGGATTTGAAGCTTTCTCTGCCTGAAGGGCTTTTACGAATAATCCGGCAGCACCATTAGGGCATGATGTAAGAACGGCTTCTTCCAATTTTAATCGTTTGACAGGATCAGTAAGAGTTGAAAGGGTATTAACGGTAGTACGTGCTTCTTCACATGGATCTGACTTTCCCAAACCCCAACTGAAACCGCAGCAGAATACAACGACAGCAATCAGTGCAACAGACCTGAATGCTGTGGCATGAGAGCTACTCATAGCTCTCTCCCTGAAAATTGCAAGAATCGATTGAGAGCTTCTCTGATTTTGTCGAAGGCAGTGTCATCATGTTCTCCTTTGGCGCTTTCTGAGGCAGCTGCAACTGGCGACCAAATCTGCTTCACCGTATTCAAGGCAACATTTTTCCGC
>CAIYZD010000516.1 GCA_903930585.1 uncultured Geobacteraceae bacterium
GGCGACTACTTGGGTAGTTTCATTGTGATGCTGTACGCTCCTTCTGAGCCGACACACTGAAAATTCTTGTTAGAATTCAGCGTGGCTTCGGGGTCTGATCCTGCAGCAGCTCCGTTATATTGCGTGTTGATTGAGTTGCAGATCGCGGCTACCGTTGTGCTCGAAGTGACATAAACGGTGCCTGGGGTTGTTGCAGCATCGAAAGCATATGCGTCAACGTCGAGCGGTGGAGCAGGAACAGTTGTGATCATATGCGCGCTGACAAGCGCAGGAATGTCGGCAGGCGTAGATCCATGGTGAGCGATGATGTACTGGTTAGTGCCGTTTGCGATACTCTGCATCTGGTCATGGACGGTTCCTGCGTTCCCAGACGCTCTCCAATTTGTCCACTGGGTGACCAGTAACGGCCCCGTTATGGCAATAAGAATCCCCAAAATGCACATGCCGATAACCAGTTCCATCAGGGTAAAGCCTCTGTTATTGTTATTGTTGACGTTGCTCCCGCTGCGGTTGTTGGTGATTGAGAAAACTTTCTTTGGGCTCATATTGCCCTCCTTTGGGTCGTACATTTTGCTTCTTTTGACTTTTGACGGACGGTGGTGCTACTTGACGCTGAAAGTATGCAGATGTGTCTGGGCGATCAAATGCGCTGCGACCTGCTGGTTATGCTGCTGGTGCGGCGTCATCGCTTTTTGATAAAGCTGAGACTCAGCGGATACAAAAGCAGCTGCTACGGCAAAGACTGCGGCTACGAGTACGATTTTCTTTTTCATAGGGACCTCCTTTCGCTTTTCTTCAGCTTTTGTTGACCTTGGTTTGGTTTGTTGAGATGAACTCACTGCTTATATAAGGAGTTCACCGTCAGATTCTTGATCTGAAATGAAATAATCCGTCGATGGGCAAAAATCTCTGATTTCCTGCCTTTTTTTGATTCGCGATGAACTCTCAGCTTAAACAAGGAGTTCACTCATCAATAGATCCCAAAAATTCTGTTTTCCTGCTTCTAATGAGATAAAGGAACGACCACGCAATTTCTTGACGATCTCGTAAAATAATTATTCCGAGTGACGCAACAAACAAAAGTTAATTATAAGACTGTAGCCAAAACCGCCACCCCCAAAGCGAAAAAAAGCTGATCGACCCCGCCGCAATGGCGAGCTGGTGATGGTTGGCGAGCTGGCGGCGGAAAGAAAAGCTGGAAGAAGTGGAGTGAAGCCCGGTGGCGATGGCAAAATGACGCTGAATCAGAAAAGGCCGATTTGAGCGGTTTTCTCCGGACGAGGCATACCTCGGTATCCCCCAAAGCTAATTTGAGAGATCTGAAAAAAGCGGAATAAAAGTTGATTTTGGAGTCGCGCACCGGCCGGGGTGCTGCCGGGGTGATGCCGGGAAGAAGAATGAAGTTGAGTCGGGTGGGGGGAGAAAAAAGCTGAAAAAAGTTGAGAGGCGGTAATTGGGCCGGCGCCGCTGGATCGCCATGGCGGCAAAAGAAAAGCTGAAATAGAGGGGGGGTGGAGTTTGGCGTGCCACTGGTGCCTGGGGGCCGGTCGCTCCGCGGATGATGCCGGGTGTCTCGGATATTTCTGATATCTCGGCAAAAGAAAAGCTGAAAAAAGAGGTTGGTGAGTCCTCTTGATTCAGCTTTATTCGGGCAGATTGATGATTATGGCGTGGTTAATAGACGTCGTTTATTACTCCAAAATTAACTGTATAAGTTGAGAGCTTTGCCGACACATTCATGTCGCTTTTTGTACC
>CAIYZD010000517.1 GCA_903930585.1 uncultured Geobacteraceae bacterium
AAGAATCCGGAGAAGGGTTGAAGACTCTCTGAGAAAGAGCGCTTCACCAGGGGACATTATCCGCATCGCTTCATACCTTGGTGTGAAGCTGAATTAACTCCCCTCGTAGAACAAAAACTCGGGTTTTACTGCACATCAGATATGCAGAAGAGAGCAGTGCGCCTAAAACCGGACAGAAGGCAGTTCACCATCCGGCTTTAGTCCGCTGAATCTCAACAATAAATTTCGTCCTGGCACGGCCAGGCTCTGCACCTGGAGCCATGGCAAAGCCGGTCATCGGAGTACGTCTCCGAGGCCGGCTTTTTTTATTTTTAAGGAGGATATATGGATTATCTATCGGCGGTTGAATGGGTCAGAAACAATGAAGCGATCATCAAGGGGAACATCGTCAAGTATCGTAATTTTTCCCCATACGAGGAGTGCGACTACATGCAGGAGGCTTTTGCGGCGGCATTAATTGCCACCCTGCGCGTCAAAGCGAAGGAGATCTCCTTTGAAGCAGCCTTCTGGATAATCTTCCGCAGGCAGATAAGCCTGATCACTCCGAACCCCAAAGACCGCTCGAATGGTTCGAACTCTGTACCTTCGTACCTCTGCTCGGTTGATCTCGATTCTCTCTCCATAAAGCAACAACCACGGAAGAAGAGAAAAACGCCCAACATAGAGTCGATCTATAACGCGGTCTCTCATTTTCTTACGGAGAAGGAGCGGCAAATTCTCTATCTGGCCTTGGGTCTTGCGGATGAAGGCAAACTTTCAAATTACGAAATTGCCGAACGGCTCGGATGTTCAGACGCCAATGTCCGCGACATTCTTGGCAGGGCAAACAGAAGGCTCAAAGCACTTGTCACGAAGGGGACTATCGACCCCAGCCGACTTTAATAGCACGTTTACCATCTATGGTGCCATGAATGGTTCCATTTTGGTAACCAGGATTTAAGTATCCATTATTGGGTACGGTTTCCAGTCCATAATTGTCGCCATAATTGGTATTTTTTTTGCCTTATCACCAAAAATTGCACCATTTTTGGTGCCCATCCACCTTACCCCCTTCGTGATTCTTTATACAGGGGGATTGAATCTCCCATTATCTGCACAAAAAGGAGATATTCATGGATGTGCTGGTTTGTGATCTCGGTTTTTCATCGGCGAAGTGGATCTACAACGAGCGTAAAGGAAGGGTGGTTTCCGCATTCAGCTACAACGGAGATAAGTTGCTTATCGGGGAAGAAGCACTTTTGTCATCAGGATCTTCCTACCTGAAGACAATGGAAGAACTGGTCAGGTACTACCCGGTTTTCGTCGAACATTGCCAAAAGGTGGCGGCGACCGAACGAGACTTGCTTCTTGCCGTTGGACTGCCATATTCATTTTGGCAAGAGCAGCACAGACCGGGCGGGGCGGTTCCCACTCTGGCAAAGACGTTGACCGGTGACGTGGTCAAGGAAGTCGTTATCTTTCCCCAAGGTCTCGGCGGGCTCAGGGACTATCTGGACACGTTGGATGAACGCCCTACAGGTAACGTGCTCGGCATCGATATCGGCTTCAACACCATCATCTTCACGTTGTTCTCCCCTCAACGGAAGCAGATTATCTACGGCAAGACCCTTAACAAACGCGGGGTTTATCAGATGGCAACGAGTTTTCTGCTGCCACGCATAAAATACCTTGCTCCATCAGGCACCTTCACTCCTGTCGAAATTGCCTTCTTGATCGAAAAGGGCTATCTCCAGTACGGCTTTGAGCGGCACGATGTCACCAAAGAGATCCACGAATCCGGCGTCGCGTATATCGAGCACATCATCAGGGATGTTCAGGGGGAACTGCAGGCACACGTGGGGATGCATGCTGATTTTGATCGAGTGCTGCTGTTCGGCGGTGGCGCCGCTCTGCTCAAGGATGGATTCCCGGCCAAAAACATCGAAGTCGTTATCCTGCCCGAGCCTGAATTTGCCAATGCAAGGGGTTTTCTGTCACTTGCCGGCGGAAAGTGAGCTTGATATGCCGCAGTACACCATCAAGCTCAACACATACGATCCGGCCATTGTTGGGGTTTTTGAGCGATTACGAAAAAACAGGAAGCAGGCAGCATTCACCCATGAGGCGCTCAAATATTTCCTCGCATCGGAGTTGGGAGTACAGGTAATCGACCTCATGTGCCGAGACAATGCGTCATCTTTGCAACCAGCACACAAAGCTAATCCGGTTGAGTACCCCCAGGATTCAGTTCCCAAAGCACGGCGCGATTTTCCGTCACCAACCTCCAATCTGGCAAAAGACTCTTGCTGTGATGTTATGGAAAAAATTCTGAAGTAATCCCGGGAGAAATCTGATGACGGCTGGTAACTGTCTCGAGAATAGAAATGATGACTCCATATTGGTCCCCAAAATGGCTAACCAAAATATACCCGGAAAAAGATCCAAAAATGGATCAATTCGGAAGCGAATCGGCCAGGAATTTCTCTATATACATTTATGAAATAAATGTGATCTATAACAGACTTAAGGAAGGCTCACACCATGCCGTCAAAGAATGCCATCATTGCTTATCGCTTTCATGTTCTATCAGGGCATCAGCAACTCTTCGATCAGGTCGAGGGCCATATCTGCACAGCTTACCGAAATGGGTTCTCCGTTGTCGAAATCACCAGAATTATCGGTTCCAAAAAG
>CAIYZD010000518.1 GCA_903930585.1 uncultured Geobacteraceae bacterium
CGCTTTCGCCACCAAGAGATGCATTGTCTATCATGGCAACGGGATCGTGGTAAAGGGCAATAATAGAGCCATCAACCTGAGACGCGAACCTGCCATTGCTAATAATCGAACCGGTGAAGATCCAGTTCAGATCGGGGGCATTCCGCTGTTCCCCATCGACTGTTTTGACGATCCACTCTTTCGGGTTCATAGTTTGCGACCTGCCGTTATCCAGGACACGTTCGACGCTGATACTGACCGGGTCCCCTTTCGGTGTCTCCGGCGCCCCTTGGAAAGCAAGCGGTTTGTCGGTACCGACCAGGTCGAGCAGCAGACAGGCAATTTGCAGATTATATGGTTCAACAGCAGTACGGAAAAGACTTTCGTGAGTTTTACCGGCGTTACGCACAAGCAGGTATTCCAACAGCCCTTTGTTCATGTTTACAACGGCCGGGAAGGTGATCGTTTTTTCCGCCTTGTTTACCACGATCTCACCGATTCGATACACGCCGGGGGAAACCATTTCGGGAGGGGAAATCCGGAAGGTATGACGATCGAGCATTTCGACCGGAACCGGCGGTGGCGACTGAGACATTCCGGGCATGGGCGGAGGTGGTACCGGCATTGCCGGATCGGGCGGAGCGTTTTGGGCGATGAGCGTTGTCGCAGCAAGTGAAACAAGTAAAGCGGAGAGTAATATTCTTTTGATAATGTTCACTGTGATGACCTCCTTTATTCATTGCTATTGGTTGCAGCGAACTATTCCGTATCAGATAGTTTCTTGTCAACCAATAATTACACCAATAAATACAAAAGGCGGGGCGCACATGCCCCGCCTTCATTTTTTTCACCTTTAGGTGTCAATATGCGGATCAATATTTATGCGAAGCACACTGCCTCAGACGTTTTTACGTTTCCGTGCATACAGCCCCAGACCGGCAAGCGCAGTGCCGAGGAGAACGATAGTCGATGGTTCGGGAACAGGGGTTGATCCACCTTGTATATCGATGTTACTTGAAAAGTAGAGTGAAGCATGAGAATCAGGATCATCTTGGACCAAATAAAAGCCGGAAGTAGGGAATATATCTGAGAGAGTGAACGAAAGAGTCGCCGTCTGGTTTGCACCCAGAATGAAATTCCAGCCAAGGGCCAGAGCGACATCTTCAGCAAGCCCACCATTCAAGTCACTGTTGGTCAAAGTCCCTGCCGCGGCCAAATCGTGGATGTTAGGGGTATTAGTATTGTCAGCAAAAGGATTGCCTATTTGCCAGGACTGCCCGGTAGCCAGACTGCCTTTCGCTGAACCTGTTTCATTGAAAAAGGTGTTGAGAGTCTCATCAATTTCCGCATCCATCATCAGGACAACAGAATGGCTGCCAGCCGTAGTAATGGTGGTTTCAAAACTAAGGCTACTAAAGTCAAAGGGGAGAGGATTACCTCCAAAAGGGTCAATTGTAGATGTGCTGCCGTCGAGATAAAAAAGGTTGTCAGCAAGACTATACACCGCTGCCGAAGCCAAGTTAGCCGAGCACATCATCATAACCATCGCCATTACAATCAAGGTCCGTTTCATTTTTTACCTTCCTTTGCCGGCAGCTGCCAGCTCCTTGTTTTTCCAGAGAATTGATCGCACTATTTTCAATACAAAATTATAGTATTTTTAAGTAGCAATATAAGTGCCAAACTGTAAACACTTAATAATAAACAGGTAAAAAAACGTTGAAATGAAACTGTAAAATAATCCGACAGCAAAACAACAGCCCCCGCACCAGTCTCGCTCCAATACAAAACTGACACGGGGGATCATGAGTTAATTACCTCGCTACAGGTCGGGCTGAGGCCTCGTTGGAATAGAGCGACTCAACTCCGTTTGAATCGACGGATGTGACACGCCAGTAGTAAGTCGTTCCATTAGTCAGACCAAAGTCCGCATAGGTGCTGTAGGTTGATATGTGACCTGACTTTACCTTGGTGTATGGTCCGCCCGCTAGCGTCCCACGGTATATGTTGTAGGTCCCGTTGCCGGGGACGGCTGTCCAGACCAGATCGGCCTTGCCCGGCTTGGCTCTGGCCGTCAGATTGAAGATGGTCTGCACCGGCTGCACTACCACCTGATTGACCGTTACTACTGCCGTGTCTGAACCGGTTCCACCACCATTGTCCAGAACCGTTACGGTAACGGTGTAGCTGCCGCTGACTGCATAGAGATGACTCAGAGCAAAGGTCTTGTTAGCGTTCAGGGTCAGTGTCTGAGTTGCACTGCCGTCGCCGTAGTTTACTGTTGCGGTCCATGTATCAAGAGTACCCGGATCGGTGAATGAGCCGGAACTGGTGAAGGTGCCACCTGCGTTGATAGTGGCATCCATTCCCGCGTTCACGGCAGGGGCTACGTTAGTTACGGTGACGGTTGCCGTTCCGGTTCCGACTCCGCCGTCATTATCGGTTACGGTCACGGTGACAGTGTAGCTGCCGTTCTGAGCGTAGAGATGGCTCAAGTTGAACGCCTTGTTGGTGAGGGTCAGCTCCTGAGTTGCACTGCCGTCGCCATAGTTTACAGTCGCAGTCCAGCTGTCGAGAGTGCCCGGGTCGGTGAAAGAACCGGAGCTGGTGAAGGTGCCCCCTTCGGTGATGGTGGCATTGGAGCCTGCGTTCACGGCAGGAGCTACATTAGTTACGGTGACAATTGCCGTACCGGTTCCGACTCCGCCGCCATTGTCGGTTACGCTTACAGTAACGGTGTAGCTGCCGTTCTGGGCGTAGATATGGCTCAGAGCAAAGGTCTTGCTAGCGTTCAGGGTCAGCGTCTGTGGTGCGCTGCCGTCGCCATAG
>CAIYZD010000519.1 GCA_903930585.1 uncultured Geobacteraceae bacterium
TCGGTGAGTCCGCCCGAAGTGTTATCGCGACCAAAAGCAAAAGCAGTCAGGCGGGTGCGGGGGCCCAGATCCAGCCCAGCCCAAGAATCAACGCTATTCCCGATCCAAGAGTCGCCATTACCATAAACCCCGTCATTCAGGTGGCCGATGGTATGCGCTGGATATCCTGGAAGCACGTCCTTGGCGATGGCTTTCACCCCGGGGCGCCGAGCCAGGTTCCCCTCGGCGTAAAAAGGCGCAGGCCCATCCAGATAGCGCGCCACATTACCATCCCATTGGATGTTTCCAGAGAGAATGATATCCCCCCTTGCGGTTAAGAAGGAAAACCAGATGATACCAGTCACCAAAACTGGAGAAACCCGAAAGAACAGCATCCTCATTTTCACACTCGGTATGATTGTGCGTGCTAATGTTGATGAACTGCAGGGATCTTCCGGGATATTAGTAGGTGAAACTGGGACGAACTAATCAAATGGTGTGGATAGGTTCGTAGTGACGAAAGCCGCGACAAAGCTGCAGGTAATTCCAAAAGAACATGGTGCATTTGTTCATCACAGGTGTTCGACCGCAACGGGGCGCGAGCTTTAGCCTCGCCAAACCGCGGATGCTTCTTGAGCCAAGCCTGCACGCGCGGCTAATTAATGTCATAGCTGTTCGCAACAGTATCGGTCATAATATCAAGGCCGCCCTTCGGGGTATAGTAGAACCAGTTCGGATCGTAAACCCCGAAGTGAAATAATTGGACGCGCCATGTTTGCACATGAAAGTCGGCGCAGAGCGCTATCAGTGTCGGTTGGACGACCGGGTATTCGGTGTCCAGCTTCTTGAAATGGAAATCCAGTGCCTCATGGTAAATGACCTGGCTTGAAGGCCTGAAGAAATCACTTGCTTTTAAATTCCTATTAAGAGACGCGTCCCACCAAGCAGTCCAGCGATAAACATAGGAAGAAGACCCCATCACAATATTGGTCGCGTTAGGAATATTATGGACATCGCTGGGACAGTAGAAGACGCTGTAATTCTTTAGATTCAGCAAGGAAGGCACCCCGTTCAGACTCTGAGTATATACGTAGGTGGTTAACAAACTGTTATAATCGCCCGGCTGGGCGCCATAGTTCAGAGGCGACGGCATATGGTTTTGGTTATCTTCTATGTACATGCTCAGACACAGGCCGATCTGTTTGAGATTATTCAGGCAGTACGTTCTTTTGCCCTTTTCCTTGGCCTTGGACAGCGCGGGCAAAAGCAGCGCGGCCAGAATGGCGATGATAGCGATCACCACGAGCAATTCGATCAACGTGAATGCCTGCTGATGGAATCCACTCCTGGAACCAGTTGATATCAGGATTTTGAGAGGTCGAAAGCAGCCCTGATTTCGCTGCGGTGAGCCGCGCACGGCGTGCAGATTTTGGGACCTTGTCGGATTCAGGCATTCGGTTTTCGCTGTGGTCATCATAACGGTTATGGCCTAGGGGTGATTTACTTAATATTGTGCCAATGTGTATGTTACTCCAAATGCAGATTTTGTTACGTGTTTTATGCTGCGTAGTACATGATTTTTGACACTAATATCGTTGTTGGCTCATTCGTCATGTATTTAATTAACGGCAAGGTATCAAAACTGAACTTTTCTGTCATCCCCCGTTCGGGGGTGGTACCATCCGAATCCGGTTAGATAGGCCTGCTGTGGCGTGCCGATAAAGCGTTTGCCACCTCAGGCTGTCCCATAGACTTCCAGCAAACTGAGCAGTTCGAGTTTTTGCCAGAGCGCCGAGCGCAACAGCGCAAAGAGCCGGGTGAAACTGTGGCACCACTGGCTCAGCCAGGCACAGAACCTCAGCAAGGCATACAACAGCAGCGCCGTCCACGCCTGCCAGCGCACCGCGTTGGCCGAGTTGCCCAGAAAGTCGGCCAACTGGAGCGTCTGCTTGATCTGCTTGAAGAACACTTCGATCTGCCAGCGGCACCGGTAGAGATCGGTGATGGTCTGCGCGCTCCACTCCAGATTGTTGGTCAGAAACACCATCTCCCGCAGTTCGCCGTCCACCTCGACCAACGCGACCACCCGGCGCAGCCACACCGGATAGGATTTGCGGGTCGGGCCGGTCAGGCGGATCAGGTCGTCCCGGATAATGTTCCCCTGGCGGCCATGCTGGAGTCTGCGCACGACTCGGCAGCGCAAGTTATCCTTGGCGCGGGTGACCCAGAAGACTTCCCGCATGGACAGATCGGCCAAATGGTCAAAGTCCAAGTAGGCTTTGTCAAAGATCACAATCTCTCCAGCCTGCACGCCCGCGCACAGTTCGTGCGCCCGGCGGTTGTCATGCTCGCCGGCGGTGTCCACCAGGGCAAAGCGCGGCAGGAAGGTTTGCAGGTTGAGCCGCACGTGACACTTGGCGGCGGCTTTGCGCCGGCGGTGCTTGGCCCAATCCATACGCCGGGCCACCAGTTGAATGGTGGTCGAGTCTACGACGTGAATCAGGCGCTTGAACCGGAAGGCGAACTTGGGGCGGCGCCCAGCGCCAAAGCCCGGATGGAGTTGCTGCAGATGTTCGAGCATCGTCCAGAACAACGTCTCTGCCATTTTCGGGTTGCGCTCTCGGTTGGCGTACGAGAGGGCATTCTTACTGGGCGGGATCGCGCCACGAATCGCCGACAACGGCCCGGAGTGCAACCGCAGGGCGTCGCACACGTCATTGAGTCCCAAGGCGTGCGTCAGTTGTGCGTAGAGGAGGCTGACGACATGGCTCCACGGACGGAAGGTGCGACTCTTCTCCTCCACCGCATGCTCGCGGGCCAGCTGGGGCACCAGGTGATTGGGAATAAGGTTGCAGAGTTGACGCAGGAGCGAGAACTTTCCCCGCGTTGGCTTGCGTTGAGTTTGTTTTTTCATGCCCTGCCTTGTGGCAGGGTCCAAACCCGCAAGCCAACTTGTTTAAACATCAACCATTAAACCTGTGAGACGCCAGTGAAAAGAATTGGAAGCTGACTTGATTTGTATTTCTATGACAGGTTTCAAAAACGTGCTGGTTTGTTCGGTGATTGTGTTGACTGGTGGTGTTGCATCAGCGTTTACCGCGAGTGATGCGGATACAATCTTCAACTCCTACAATAATGCGTTTTATGTCAGCAGCGGCGGGAACGCCTATTACAAACTGGATACCGGATCCGGAACTGGTCCCGGATGGTGGACCTTTGCGGAAGAGATTGAGATGGCTGAGGACAGCTACGACCGCACCGGATCTTCCGCCACCCGGAACCTGGTGACCGCGCTCTGCAACGCGTTTATCGCGCAGAACGGAAAGCTTTGGACTTACGATAGCTACAATGATGATATCACATGGGCTGTCATTGCCTTTGCCCGCGCCTATCAGGCTACCGGCAACACGAATTTCCAAGGCGTGGCGAAATCCAATTTTGATGCCATGTATAGCCGGGCTTGGGACACCACGTTTACCGGAGGCGGCCTGTGGTGGAGCACTGCGGATGCGAGCAAAAACGCTTGCATTAACGGGCCGGCGGCTGTGGCCGCATGTTATCTTTATAATATTTATGGCGACAGTTCCTATTTGAGCAAAGCACAGGCCTGTTACGCATGGGAGCGTGGGGTGCTGTTTAACACAAACAGTGGTGCGATTGATGACAATATCGCCACCAACTATGTCTACAACACTTGGGCGTCCACTTACAATCAAGGCACTTTCATCGGGGCTGGGAACTTTCTCTATCGGGCAACCGGGCTTCCGTTTTATTACCAGGACGCGATACTGGCCGCGAAATACACTCAAAATAGCCTCTCTTCTGCGGGGATTCTCCCCGTCTACAGCTCGGGGGATTTGGGAGGATTCAACGGCATATTCGCTCGCTGGATGGCTCGAATGGCCAAGGACCAGAACCTCTGGTTCGCCTACGGCCCGTGGCTCAATACCAACGCAAACGCGGCCTGGAATGTTCGAAACACAAACAATCTGTCTTGGTATAATTGGACGGCCCCCACGCCGGCAGGCACCAATGTTCTGGATTCCTGGGATTGTTCGGACACGGTTGTGATCATGCAGGTCGCCTTGACGAACGCGTCGGATGCACTGCTAATCACCCCGGGAATTGGTTTTACCGCTGTGTCACAACAGTCACTTCCGCCCAATCCTACTAGCGTAACTCTGGTGTTGACCAACACCGGAGCAATTTCATTAAACTGGTCTCTGGCCAATACGTCAGTCTGGCTCACTGTTTCCGCCAACACCGGAACGCTGGCGGTCGGAGGCCCGGCGACCAATGTGCAGGTCAGTCTTATCCCATCCGCAACCACCAATCTGCCGACAGGGCGCTATTACACGAGCGTCTGGCTAACCAATCTTACCAGTGGAGTGGTGCAAAGCCTGCCGTTCACGCTGGTGGTTTCGGGCGGGAATGCGCCGATTGCGATGACGGGATACAATGCCGGGGTGCTGGCTCCGAACAGCGCCGCGGCCGGCACGCCAAACGCGACGGCGTTCGACATTCCCAATAGCTATTGTTTTTATCAGGTTGGCCTGAACGGCAGCACGCGGGGGTTGCCTCCCAACGGGGTTTTCACCAGTCAATTGGATGCGACGACCGTGTTCCAGTTCCTGCCTTATGGAAATACAAATGCCTTGGTAGTGGGTTATGGCTATTCGAGTTCGGCTACGCTGACGCTGACTACGCCGCAAGCCTACATTTCCATCGCCATTCTGGCTTGTTCGGCCAATGGCACCACCAACGGCGGAGTGGGCACGTTTGTGCTCAATTTTACCGACGAAACCCATAGCCAGGCTTTTAATTTCAATGCCCAGGACTGGTGGGTCAACTCGTCCACCAATGTCGCCATACAGGGCATGGGCCGGCTTAAGTTGGGGTCGAGTTTTGGTGCTGAAGACGATGGGGCAAACAATCCCAACTTATACCAGACCACGCTCAATCTGGCAGGACTGGGCTTGAACCAGACGATTGCGTCCATCACTTTTACGAAGCCGGCCAATGCCGGGAGCCAGCAAAGCTGTGGGGTGTTCGCCGTCAGCGGCATGGTCATGCCGACTCCGGCCATCCCTTCGCTCGTCTGGGTAGGCGCGACTGCCAACAGCACACTGGACGGCAATTGGAACACGAGTGATCTTAACTGGCTGAATGGTGTGACCTATGTGGCCTATGTGGATTCCGACTTGGTGCGGTTCGATGATTCTGCGACCGGCACAACCAACGTGACTCTCGCGGGGACACTTTTGCCTGGTGGTATAA
>CAIYZD010000520.1 GCA_903930585.1 uncultured Geobacteraceae bacterium
ACAACCATTGGGATATACATAGAATTGCTCCTTAGGCTGCTTTGAGCTGTTCTGCGCTGACTTCAGTAACTACGGCATGATCAATCAGATAAGAAATTGCTTTATCCTCTTTGATTTCCGAAATGATCGAATTCTTCGCATTCTGGTTGGATGAGTAATATTCTTTGATGCGACCGAGCATTTCTTCATTTCCGGCAGCAATTTTCTCGTAGTGCGCAGCCAAATCTTCATCGGATACGGATATGTTTTCTTTTTCCACCAACGCCATCAGCAGCAAGCCACCTCTGACTTTGTCGATCGCGTCGTCACGAAAACGGGCTCTAAAACCTTCTGCGTCAAGCCCCATCATATCCAGCGACATCTGCTGGCTCTTAAGACGGTTCTTGAGGTTTTCAAACATGAAGTCCAGCTGGCGCTTGATCATCGATTCGGGGACGTCCAGCGGGTTCTTCTTGATGAGCGCCTGTATAATCCGTTCTTTAAACTCATTGTCGATACGCTCTGTTTCATGCTTTTCGTAGTATTCCACCATCTTTGCGCGCAGTTCTTCAATGGTGTCGTATTCACCAAACTGCTGGGCGAACTCATCATTCAGTTCCGGGAGGTCCTTGCGCTTTATTTCTTTGACGGAAACCGTAAATACACCTTTTTTCGCGTCGGATTCAACTTCAGCGTCCCGTGCCGGAAGGTCAAGGATAAATTCCTTTACTTCACCCGTCTTCAGTCCGATCAGTTGCTCTTCAAAGCCGGGGAGCAGGCGCCCCGATCCGACTTCAACTTCGGCGGATTGTGGGCCGCTGTTTTCTTCCGGGGAACCTTCTACCGAGATTGAATAATCGACGGATACGGTATGACCATTTTCTACGGCAGCGTCTTCTTCAAGCGGAATCAGCTGTGCCATATTTTCCTGCATCCGTTTCAGTTCGCCATCGATGTTTTCCTGATTGAAAACATACAGCTCCTTATTAGCGGTCAGGCCGGTATATTCGTTTAACAGTATCTGAGGCATTACTTCAATAATGGCGCTGTATTTAAACGGAACCCCCGGTTCAAGGATGTCGCTCTCAATGGTCGGGGAATCAAGCGGTTCAACCTTGTGCTCATCCAGCGCCTTGTAGAGAGTTTGCTGATAAAAACGCCGCATGACATCATCACGCATGGCATCACTGTAGGTGCGTTTGATGAGCTGCATAGGGGCCTTGCCGGGGCGAAAACCCTGGATTTTGGCTTTTTTCTGGATGGCGGCATACGCTTTGTCAATCTCTTCGTTTACCCGCTCAGCAGGAATTTCGATAGTAATCTTTTTTTGAACCGAGCTGATGTCTTCGACGTGAACCTGCATGGTAGCTATCCTCTTCTATAGTAAAATGTAATGTTTGCATGTGAATACTATCTGAACAAACATCGGTAAATATGGATGGTGCGAGAGAGGAGACTTGAACTCCTATACCTTACGGTGCCAGATCCTAAGTCTGGTGCGTCTGCCAATTCCGCCACTCTCGCATCTGTCTTGAACCATGAAACGATTGATCATGGTCACTGTTTTCAGGATAAAAAGATTTATAAAGATAGGTGATAAACAGGGATTGGTCAAGAAATTATTGAACCATGCCGGTATACACTCTGAACATCTTATCCGCCCGCCAGTTTTACTTTGAAGCCGCGCCCCTGCAATTCTGACGAGATAGCATCACGATGGTCCCCCTGGATCTCAATAATGCCATCTTTTGCGGTGCCGCCGCAACCACACTTTTTCTTGAGCAGACCTGCCAGTTCCTTGATCTGGGGAAGCGGAATGCCGCTGATGACGATCACGGTGCCGCCCCCCCGCCCCTTGACTTCCCGTCGCAATCGCACGAAACCGTCGCTCGGGGGAACAGCCGGTTTGGTTCCGCTGTTTTTCTGCTTTATCCGTCCCGTTTCGGAAGAATATACCGGGATGCTGTCAGACCAGTTTGTCATTTGCCCCAGTCCCTCGCATAACGGAAATCGCGGTCAATCGTGCGGTTTGAAACCTTGGCGATGACCGGAAGGCGTCGTTTGAAATGGGAATTCTGAATTTTAAGATAGATGGAATCGACAAACTCGCCATCAAAGCCGGCGGAAACAAGATCACCCCGTGTCAGCCGCTGATCCACCATGCGATACAATAGTTCGTCCGCCTGACGGTATGAGAATCCCAGTTCCTCCTCATCCGTCTGCCCGGCCCAGAGATCGGCGGAGGGTTTCTTATCGATAACTACGGACGGTACTCCCATCGCAGCGGAAAGTTGCCAGACCTGACTCTTGTATATGTCACCGATCGGGTTCAGGGCAGAAGCCATATCACCGTAGAGTGTGCCGTACCCCAGAAGCAGCTCTGTTTTGTTGCTGGTGCCCAGCACCAGGGCACGGAGCAGTGCCGAATGATCGAAAAGAATCGTCATTCGTTCGCGGGCCATCTTGTTACCGCGCCGCATGTTGTTTGCATCCGGAAACAGATCGAAATAGGCGTCTACCATTGCCGTAATCGGTACCACGGAAAAGTTGATGCCGCATGCCGTTGCCACCAGGCGCGCATGTGCTTCACTTTCCGGATTGCTGGTTTTGTACGGCATACAGATGGCATGCACGTTCTCGGGGCCAAGCGCTTCTGCGGCGATGAATGCCACCAGTGCCGAATCAATTCCCCCCGATAGCCCCAACACAACCTTGTTGACGCCGACTTTACGGACTTCGTCACGCACAAAGCCGACCAGAAGTTTTCTCAACAATTCCATGTTTGCCGGTAATTCTGACATCAGCGCCCCCTTTCGTGCGCAATGCGCCCAAGTTCCTGCATTGTCACAAACAGGTTTTCGTCGCGCATCATCGGTGAAAAGATCCGCTCGCGGCGCAACGAACCTTCATCAACTTTTGCCGAGACGAAATCTTCTTCCAGCAACGCGCCACGGATGATCGATTCACCCGATGGGGCGATATATTCCGAACCGCCCCAGAAGTTGACGCCATCTTCAAAGCCGACCCGGTTGCAGTAGAGCACGCGGCAGTTGAGAAACAGGGCGGTGGTCGAGGTGAGTTTTTGCCACGCCGAGGCCGAGCCGAGCGAATCGCCGTTGACGCCGCGGGCCGGGCTGCTTGACAGGCAGAGCAGCGTGGTGGCGCCGTCCATGGCAAGAATATAGGAAGCCGACAGGTGCCACATATCTTCGCAAATCAGCATGCCGAAGCGACCGAATTTGGTGTCGAATGCCCGGAACGAGGTGCCGTGCGCCAGATAACGCTGCTCGTCGAACAGTCCGTAGGTCGGCAGGTACACCTTGCGGTGCAGGTGGCGGATGGCGCCATCTTCAAGGTAGAGGGCCGAGTTGAAAAAATGATAATCATCGGTCTCTTCGACAAAGCCGATGGCGATGGCTATGTCACGGGAAAGTTCGATCAGGGCATGGATTTCCGGAGAATCGATGCGCAACGCCACTTCCGGCACCAGGTCTTTCAGAAAATAGCCGGACAGGGCCAGTTCAGGGAAGACGATCAGATCGGCCCCGTGTTCCCGTGCTTTGACGATCTCACCTTTGATGATCGTAAGGTTGTCGGCAACGCAGCCGAG
>CAIYZD010000521.1 GCA_903930585.1 uncultured Geobacteraceae bacterium
CATCGGCCATGTCACGAAGAGGCTTTGACGTCAAATTGGAGAGAACATAGCTGAATAGAAGAGCAATAAGTATGGTCATGGCTGCTGCCCCGCCAATCACCCCGTGTAATGCACTTCTGGTAGAAACAAGATAGTCAAGAGGTACTGCGAGTCGAATAATGCCATCTACTGATCCGCTGCCATACGTCAGTGCGGAGTAAAGCATCGGGATCTGCAGCGTGTCTGAGTGGCGCAGTGAACTTCCGTTGCCGCTCTTTAGCGCCTCTTGAACCTCCGGTCGTTGCAGATGATTCTCCAGCTGCGCCAATCCAGCCGCACCAACATCCGAATCACCGATGACCGTACCATCCGGCGCAATCAACGTTACTCTGGCCTTGATGGCTTTCCCGATTGATTCGGCAAGTTGCTGAGGCGAAGTACTCTGCCTGCGATCCATTGCAAGCATGCGCGCCAACTGAGTCTGGCTGGCCAGACTGCTCCGACTCTCCTCGATCATCTCCGTTCTCAATGTACTATTGAAATGGAGATAAAAACTCCCGATGATCAATGCAACCAGGAAAATATAAGAAAGTACCAGCTTGGTTCTAAATCCCATTATGTTACTCCTCAATCATGTAGCCGAAGCCACGAATGGTTTTGATGATGTCGCCAGGGGCGCCCAGTTTTCCGCGTAAACGGGTTACATGTGTATCAACGGTTCTACTGTCGCCGGCATGATTGTAACTCCAGACGTTCTGCAACAGCTGATCGCGACTCTGCACGCACTCCTTGTGTTCTACCAGGTAAAGCAACAGCTTGAACTCAGTGCTGGTCAAATCAATATCAGCTCCGGAGCATTTTACCGTATGTCGTTGCGTATCAATGGCGATATCGCCTATACAAAGAAACTTGGCGGGAAGTTGTTCTTCACGCTCAAAGCGTCTCATGACCGCTTTGACCCGTAATGTTACCTCGCGCATTGAAAACGGCTTGACAATGTAATCATCAGCACCGACCTCAAACCCGACAACGCGATCTATTTCGTCCCCCTTTGCCGTTATCATGATAACAGGGATATGGGCCGTACGCGGGGTTTTACGAAGCATCTTGCACACGTCGGTCCCCAGCAAGCCGGGCAGCATAAGGTCAAGCAAAATCAGGTCAGGAACATCCGCGTTGGCCTGATCGAGACCACGTTTGCCGTCATGAATACAGGTGGCGGCAAATCCTTCCTTCTCAAGATTGAAAGCCAATAATTCGGCCAGATCTTTTTCGTCCTCAATAATAAGCACATTCTGCATGTCACGCTCCTGCTCGCTATTCTTAATTTGCTCCATCAATGTCAATTTAGCACACTACTATTACAAACATGTTGCAGGCATATTAAGATCTTGTAGAAATTGCATTCACTGCGATAATTACGAAAAAAGTAACAAAGATTTTATACAACCTCCACACGGTTGTAATACAGGTAGTATATACTGGACGAAAATCAATAAGAGGAGGAAACAACGGTGAAAATTAGATTAAGTGAAGACTATTACTTTTGGTGTTGCGACTGGTGTGACTCTGAAAATCGGGTACTCTGGACAAAACTGCAGGATGGGACTACATGCGGTGCGTGCCACCGGACAATGAACGTGCCTGAGACAAATGGCGTCGTCGTTGAAAGATCGATTTCAGTGGGGTTATGCTAACCATGCGCGGGTGGTTGAACATAGTAGCCAAATACTGGAGTTGGCCGGTATGGAGCGGTTTCGCCGAACTGGATACGCAAATTGACAAGTTGCGCATGTTGCGCGACTCGTATCAACACCATCCAACCCCAAGACTTGGTGAATGAAACAATAGCCGATATAAAAAATGACATGAATCGGCTATTGTTTCAGCAGCTTCACACCATTAGAACAGTCAATCAATACGTATTTTCGTGGTTTATCTGCTCTATTTGTGTTGCAACTCACCCAACTCTTTGATGCCAATATCGTGCAGTCCGGTATCATTTGAAGCACACAGCTTCTGCACAAGTTCTTCCCATTCATGGCTTGAACCAGGCTTTTCCAATGGTTGTGCCCGCAATTTGCGCCCGATTTCGGCATACGTTGCCTTGTTTATACCTGCCATAGCAGCAATCCTCCATTTCAAAAGTATGCCTTCCATTACGATGCATAACCGGTGCTCGGTTTCAACCAGGTTAATTGACCGGCATCGCTCCGGCTCACAATCGTGGCCGGAATAGAGGCCGTATTCTCATGTCCGGTGGTAAAACGGCTGATTTCATCCTTCAATTCAACCGAAAGCTCCGCCAAGGCATCCGATTCCACGGCAATTGCAGCTGCGGACTTGACGGTCTCTTCCGAGATATGTTCGATAGCAACGATGTCGGTACTGATCTGCTCGGCTGTGGTGGAAAGTTCCACCGTGGCGGTCGCAATCTCGCTGGCCATCCCTTGTAGTGACGAAACACTCTCGACAATATGCCGTAACGAGTCCCCTGCTTGCTCAGCATGTTCGACCCCGACTTTAACACGCTCCAGGCTTTTATTCATGGCAATGACCGCTTGACCGGCATCCGCCTGGATCGCCTTGACTCGTTCGGTGATTCCGATGGTTGCTTCTGCGGTACTGTTGGCCAGTTTGCGCACCTCATCGGCCACCACTGCAAAGCCTCGCCCATGCTCCCCCGCCCGCGCAGCTTCGATTGCGGCATTCAGGGCGAGAAGATTTGTCTGGTCTGTAATTTCCATTATGACGTCAACGATCTCACCGACCTGCTGGGACCGTTCGTTAAGTGTCTGCATCACCCTGGTAGACTCTTGCACTGCCCGTGCTATCTCCTGAACTTCCTGTCCGGTCTGGCTGACTACGTCCGAACCGCTCGCAGCCAACTGGCGAGCTTCGGTTGCCGACTGAGCAATCCGGGAGGTGTTCTGGGATATCATTGCGATGGTCTGGGACATTTCTACCGCGGCAGCGGCAACCTGTCCTACACTGGCCGATTGTTCCCGAGTGGTGGAATGGATTGCTTGGGCGGTGTGGGTTAACTCCTGCGATGTTCCGGTAAGTTTGCCGGATGATTCGGATACCTTGGTCAGAATTCGTGAAAATGAGACCAGCAATTTATTAAAGGCGTTGATGGTAACGGCAAATTCGTCGTTATTCCTGATTTCAGCTATATGAGTAAAGTTTCCGGTCTCGGCAATGGTTACAATAGAGCCGTTCAAGCGTGCCAGTGAGCGAACAATGCAGACGGTCGTCGTGACGGTCAGGAACAGAACCAGCATAATAATTGCCAGGGAAGCGCCGAACAGCAGTTTTTTAAACAGGTCAACCCTCTGGATGACAACATTCACGAATTTCTGCTGTTCCTGGGCAGTGGACTGAACATTAGCTTCGCTCTTGTTCCCCTGCTCAAGGGCGACCGCTTTGACTTTTTTTACCGAGTTGTCAACCTGTGCCATATTTTCCAGCACCGTACGCTGTGAAGCGCTGATGGTCCTTAGCGAGGCGCCGGCACTGGCAACCGCACTGTTAATGGCTGCCACGGTGTCATCAACGAAACCGGAACTTTTGATCTCCTTGATCTCCTTACCGGCCCGGAACACATTGTGGGCAACCCGCGTCTGAATCTTCTGTACCTCGGCCGTTGCCTTATCCAATTCGGCCGAGGTCTCGCTGAGCATCATCATTCGGGCCTTGGCATCCAAAAGTTTGGCGTCAACGCCGATAGCATAGACAATATCGTTCAACGAATTTATTCTCTTGTGCATGGTGAGATCGGTCTCGACCTCATAACGATAATCTTGAACTTTTTCCAAAATTTCAGGATTTGTTGTTTTTTCCTTCAGTCCCACGTTCAAGGTTTGTGTTGCGGCGTTAACCCTCCGACTTGCCGCAAGCACTAAATTATCAATAATTTCCTTAAGACTTGCCAATGATTTGTCGACACGTGCCATGGCTCCATTTACCTTTGAGGCCTCCTCCTTGAACACGGCCATACTTTTGAACTTTTCGTCGGTGGCCTTCAACACCTGCGCGTGCAACTCAGAAAATATTCCAATATCCATTGATGAGTTATTCAGGGTAACGATCTCGCTGTTGACCCGTTCAAGATTCTCCTTGCTGTGGGAAATGGACGTGGAGATCTGTTTGACCTCTTGCGGGTCATGAGCCAACCCGAGCTGCAGGAGATCAGCGGACAGTTTTTCCACTGCCTGCTGGAACTGAACTGTTTTGACCTGAAGCGGCGTCGAATGGGAAGTCAGTAGCGTAATTTTTTCCTTTACCATCAGGATAGTCAACAAGCTGAAGGTAGCAATCCCGATGATGCCAAGAATACTGATAGTGGAGCTCATGTAGAGTCTGGTATTGATTTTCATTTACGGCTCTCCGGCAAACGTTTTGACTGCATACTGTTACGCATCATGGTTATTCACCTGTTTCATGCGTGAATATCTGTGTTACTACATTGTGGCTTCATTCTGCCTGACTTTGTGTTCTCGTGTATACGGTTGGTACGGCTGCGCCCAATAACCGCATATTACACACCGAGTTACCTGCACAATTCCCGTGCCAAGTACAATCTCATGCTTCATGACGCCAATCTTGGCCTTACACTTTGGACAACTCATATTTACCTCCAGGATAGTTCTTGTATAAAGGAAACCACGGCCGCCCGTATTTCATCCCTGATCTGGCAGGCTGCATCCAACTTCTGCTCACGTTCTCCCTCAAGGTTCGCCGGATCGGCAAAGCTCCACTGAATCCTCTTGGTGATTCCGGGAAAAACGGGACAGCGCTCGGCGTTAGCACCATCGCAAACAGTGATGACATAATTGAACAAGCTTCCATTCTTATAAAAGTCGAAGGCACTCTTTGTCAGGTTGGTTGATATGTCGATCCCCACCGCCTTCATCACTTCAGCGGCCAACGGATTAATAATTCCGGGTTCAAGCCCGGCGCTTTGGGCCTCAAAACGATCTCCGGCAAGTTGATTGAGAAAGGCCTCAGCCATTTGGCTGCGAGCGCTGTTGTGAATGCAAACAAAAAGCACCCTGATTTTATTCAGTTTTGTCATGGTTTGTCCCTTCTTGCTCTCCATAAAACAATTATACTGCCGCGCAATGTGTAATTCATATCAATCGTTCCCGTTACGTAAGAGGACATGATTGACTCTCTTATAGCAAATTGCCTGTTACAACAGTGTGCCGTGTTGGAAAATTGTGCGTAACAGACAAAGGGAGAAAACCGGTGCACAGACTGACCGTCGTTTGCCTGTGGCATTGAGATAACGTAATTACGGAGAGACCTCCGAGATTTCAGAGGCCTCGGAGGTCTGTATTGGAATCTGGGTTACTGATCTGCTATGTTGATTTCAGGCAATGTGCCGTTTCATATGGTTTTGCCACTCACCGGCTGATGTTGTCTTGATGAACGGCTTAGCTTGCTCCGGGGTCATTGAGGGATTCTTGAAGCTGATTCCGAAATAGCGGCACATCACTTCGAACAGGTAGGTGTTGTCAACAAACCTGTCCATACCCAACTCCCGCGCTTTATGGCCGTAGGCCAGCAACAGCTGGTCTTCCGCGGTATGATTGCACGAAGTAAAGCCGACATTGCCGCGGCGTGACTGCCCATTACTGCTTTTGCCATAGGAACTGTGCGACAGGATCTTTGCCAGGGTGGCGTCCGGCTGGCAGATGAAGTCGCCGGGATAGGGAGCATAATCGGCAGCCATGGCATCCGTGATCATCCG
>CAIYZD010000522.1 GCA_903930585.1 uncultured Geobacteraceae bacterium
AATTTGAGGCCATCCTATTGAGTGCGAACACGTTTTAGCGGTAAGCATGATTTTTTATTTCATTGCAGCACGAATTTTTTTCTTTATATCACTGAGCTTATTTTTAAGTGCTTGACAACCAATGCTGCCGGAATGCCCCCACTCAACGCCTTCGATCTCATCCACGGAATGAACAACCCCCTTGCCTATCTCCTTTTTTAACAACCAGATAACTCTCTTGTAATCGGGAAATTCCTGATGCTCGGAAAAATGTTTTTTATGCATGGATTCCAGTAGGTTCGACAGTTTTCCAGGCTTCTTCCCAACACTCTTGGCAAACTTCTGGCCATGCTTTGCCAGGGCGAATATTGCTTCTTTCCCCTTGTCATCTGCAACCGCCCCTATCACCATTCCTGCCCGAAGCGCTGAAAAAACAGCGTAGAAAGCCTTACGAGAATCTAGTGGTTCATCACTTGGATTTTCCGCAGCATCACAAAGTGCGGCAATTCGCCAAAGAGATTCAAGCGCATAAAAGACGATATCAGTGTGTCCATCATTAACGGTAATATGTCTAAGCGTATCGCCGTAAGTCCTTGTCGGAGAGTTGAAATAATTAAGGTAGGTAGTGATCTGATCT
Organism: uncultured Geobacteraceae bacterium; assembly: GCA_903930585.1. Lineage (GTDB taxonomy): Bacteria > Desulfobacterota > Desulfuromonadia > Geobacterales > Pseudopelobacteraceae > JACRCG01. The sequence goes on from CAIYZD010000522.1 coordinate 617, forward strand.
TCGGAAAGATGTTTGGCGAGGTATTCAGAAACAATATCGCCATATTTAATAAGGTCTGGTAAGCAGTCAGCATGGTTCATTATTTTTTCGCCTCCTGATGCGCCCTGACAATTACTCGCGGGAAACAGGGTCAGGAAACCCCGCTTTTCGTCTGGCCGGACTATCCCGCGAAAGTATTTCTATTTAACAGGTGTACTTGATGGATACCTTTTCACGACCTGCCCAAAGTCCCCACTCGCTTGCGGTATTTGCCACATAATCAAGCGCGACCTTTGCGGTATGGCATATACCCATCAGATGATTAATATCGTCCCCCAACATATTGTTGACGATCTCCTGTTGATCCGCCGGAAGATCCGATTCAATATGTCCGATACGCTTTTCCAGATATTCCAAAGTTGCCGAAAGGTTAGTAAGTGCATGGTGATGGTCGTCGAACCTTTCCCCGCTGATAACTATTACCCGGCTCATACGGCACCCCCGACATTCGTCTGCAACGATGCAATATTACGTTCAAGCTGCTGTGCTGCCGTGAACACTGTGAATAAATCGTCCTGTTCTATCCGGCAATCATCCGCACTGCGCGTCAGTCCTTCAAGAGCAAGAACCAACATTTTTGAATCATGGTTAACTTCGACGTACTTCAGTCCGTCACATTGCATAATCTACCTCCTGGAAGTAGTTGCCCTGGTAGTGAACGGCTGAAAGATAGCCAGGAACTATCTTGTCAGGTGAGTTAATTAGGCTCACCCTATCCAGCCGTTGTGATACTATATTGCCTTTCGCCAGTTCTTCGCGGGTGGTTATGGGCTTAATAGGTTCAGCAGTTTTCTGCATACCCTTTCCAAAGTGTTCCCCACTGGAAGTTTGGTTCCTCTTCGCCCTCTTCTGAATAACTCTCTTACGGCGTAGATTGTAACAGTTCTTTCAACTGTGCCGCCGTTAAGGTTACGATCCCTTTCGGGTCGTTCTTGTCGGCAAAGTCGATACACTGGAAGTAGTACGCACCGCCTGACTTCTCCAAGAATACAAACAATCTCTTACCCCGCCATAAATATGAACTGCCTGATTGTAGTCGCATATCATGCTGCCTTACGTCCTATCGGTATCACCTTTGCCCCCGCCTTCAGTCCGTCCAGATAATCAGCCCATAACTGCATCATCTTCCGGCGTTCTGCAAGGTGTGCCGTCCGGTTGTATGCCCTCCCGTTTGGATCTTTGACGGCGTGTGCAAGCTGGTGTTCTATGAAGTCAACCCTGAAACCCAACACTTCATCAAGGATCGTACGGGCGGTCGCCCTGAACCCGTGGCCGCATATAGTATCCCCGTCAAAGTCCATAATCCTGAAAGCAGAATTAATGGTATTGTCGCTCATGCATCTGTCGCCTGATTTTGTCGAAGGGAATACATATTTCCGGTTGCCTGTCAGTGGCTTAATCGCCGCCAGTATAGAGATTGCTTGGCTTGATAAGGGTACAAGGTGGGGCTGCTTCATTTTCATCTTTGGTGCAGGGATATTCCATTCGGCAGATTCAAAGTCAATCTCCGACCACTCCATCTGCCGAAGTTCCCCCGGACGAACAAACAGCATCGGGGCAAGCTGCAAAGCGCACTTTGTCACAAAGCCGCCTTGATAACCGTCTATGGCCCTGAGCAATGGTGCAAGCTCTTTCGGGTCAGTGATTGAGGCCATGTGTTTACGGGTCTTGCTGACAGCCGGGAGATATTTGCTCAAACTGACGGCAATATTGTATTCGGCCTTATCTTCACCGATGGCGTAAGTAAACACTTGGCTTGCTATTGTTCTGCAACGTCTTGCCGTGTCAACGGCCCCCCGGTTCTTCACCCTATCAAGGATACCTCTAATGTCTTTGGCGGTAACTTCGGTTATTGGTTTGGTACCAATGTACGGGAACATGTCTTGCGTCATTCGGGTCATTATTGTATCGGCGTGATCTGCCGTCCATGCACTGTCACCCACCATTTTCTTGTGCCAATCACGGGCGATGCATTCAAAGCTATTGGCTTTTAATTCTTCACCGGCAGCTTTGACCGCTTTTCTATTCTCGGATGGATCTACTCCTAGAGAGAGAAGTTTTCTTGCTTCTTCCCGGAGTTCCCTCGCTTGGGCCAGCGATATTTCAGGATAAGTACCGAAAGACAACAATTTCTCCTTGCTGTTAAAAGAATATTTAAACCTCCACCATCTTCCGCCGGTGGGGGTAACTAGCAAGAACAGTCCACCGCCATCGAAAAGCTTTCTTTGCGTTGCTCCCGGTTTGGCTTTATCAACCTCTGTAGCGCTGAGTGGTACAATTTTCTTTGCCATTGGGGTAACTCCTTACACCTGTGTTCCGCTAAAAATGGGCGTTTAATCGTTTTAAGGGTAACTTATAACTATAACTAAAAACGCATTGGGGGTATCTATTTTGGGGTTTACAAGCCACACAACTATCTGTTACCCCATATGTTACCCCTATTTTACACGGATTGCAACGGATAATATAGGACAGCAAAAGACAATAGACAATAAAAAAGCCCCTAATTTCAAGGGGCTTAATACCGTATCGGACTACATGGAATTATGAATGGCGGAAGCACATGGGAATCGAACCCACCGAGGAGATTTCCCATCCCCCCCACCGGTTTTGAAGACCGGGCGGCCCACCAGCGACCGAAGTGCTTCCAGAAATTGAGCGTTAAATCTATAGCTCCATTACCCACACAATTCAAGTGCAAATGTTCTCATACGTTACACGGTTAATTGATTCACAGAGGCGCTTATCCGGAAAAGCCACTGTTTGAAACCGGTGCTCCCCCCGCTTTCTCCACTGCCTTTTTCTCGCCGCTTGCCGAAGCCTGTTTGAAGTAGAACTGCATGTGGAAGGTATCGGTTTCCTGCGAATAGACCAGTGAATGGCCGAGCCCCCGATGATAACGGAGCATCGCTTCGTTGGTCGGCAAAATCTCCGAACAGAATCCCGAGACTCCGTGCGCGGAAGCATGCCGTTCCAACTGTTGCAGCAGATAATGCGCCATCCCCAGGTTTCGAAACTCTTCGTGCACCACAACCGCGGTTTCCGCCATATTGGTGCGGGGGTTAACCTCGTAGCGCGCTACCGCCACGATCATCTCGACACCCTCCTCCTGCCGGAAGATCGCCAGAGCCATCCGGGTCCGGTAATCAACACAGACCAACTTGGCTGCCTCATGATGGGCGAGCTGCAGTTTAGGACCAAAATAGCGGTTATAAATGGTTTCCGGACTGTGGCTGTAGAAAAATTCCTGTAAAGACCGTTCATCGATGGCTTTGAGCGGTCTTACCAGCATCGTGGTCCCGCCGAACGATTTCGTCGCCTCCAACTCCTTCGGGTAATGATCCAGCGCCTGCTGCCACACCTGTTCGTCTTCATAGACGTAATGTTTCTGTTTGACAAACTCCAGCAATTCCTGGCGGTAGTCGGGGTGAGCAATGGATATCAACGCCAAAGCGCGCTCTCTGATGGTCTTGCCGTGAAGATAGGCAACCCCGTATTCCGACACCACATAATGGGCATCTCCCCGGCTGGTAACCACACCGGCGCCGTCAGCGATCCTCTCTACTATCCGGCTCACTGTCCCGTCCTTTGCCGTACTCCGGATCGCAATGATCGGCTTCCCCCCCCGGCTCATGGCAGCGCCGCGGGCAAAGTCCACCTGGCCGCCAATCCCGCTGTAAAACTTGTATCCAATGCTGTCAGCGCAAATCTGGCCGGTAAGATCCACTTGCAAGGCTGAATTAATCGCCACCATCTTATCATTGCATGAGATCACCCGCGGGTCATTTACAAAATCCGATGGATGGAACTCCACTCCCACGTTCCGGTCCACAAAATCATACAGCCGGCGAGTACCCATGACAAAGCTGGCAATCGTCTTGCCCGGATGGATCTTTTTAAGGCGATTGGTGATATTACCCCCCTCTATCAGCGGTATCAACGCATCGCTGAACATCTCCGAGTGTATGCCGAGGTCGCGCTTGTCGGCAATGAACCGAAGGACCGTACTTGGAATCGTACCTATCCCCATCTGCAGGCAGCTGCCATTCTCCACCAGTCGTGAAATCTGATACCCAATCTGCAGTTCCACATCATCGGGTTCCTGCACAGCGGATTCAAGAATCGGGTGATCAACCTCAACGAAGAAATCAATCTTGCTCAGGTGCACGTAGGTGTCGCCACAGGTATGTGGCATTTGCGGGTTCACCTCGGCAATGACCAGCTTGGCGCGATCCAGAGCCGCACGCTGAATATCCACGTTGACTCCCAGACTGCAGTAGCCATGCGTATCGGGCGGTGAAACCTGCACCAGCGCCGCATGGGTACCCCGCTGCCCGCAGCGGATAAGCTCCGGAATTTCACTAAGGAATATGGGTGTATAGTCAGCGCGCCCATCGCACACCGCCTGGCGGATTTTTTCACTTATGAAGAAAGAATTGTGGCGCAGACGACCGGCATTCTCTTCAGTGATATACGTTGCCGGGCCGAGTGCGAGCATCTGGATCAGCTCAACGTCATGGAATCTGGCGGCATTTCTGTCCAGAGCGGCAACCAGCTGCTGGGGCACGGCGCACCCCGATCCGACAAACACGCGCCATCCTGATCTGATGTGGCATACCGCTTCATCGGCTGATGTCAACTTCTGTCGATACAATTCGGCAAGAGGGGGATTCATGGTCTGCTCCTTATCCCGGAAGTCAGCACTGCGCGGTGACTTCCGGATCATCAGTTTGTTACACGGTCACTCAAAACATTACACGGACTCTATAAAAACGAAACTAAACTAAACATTGTTTTTAATCGCTTGTATTTACTTTCCTTCAATTTCAATGTATTGTATAAAATATTCAACAAGAGCATCACAACTGAAATTTTGGCACCACACATGCAAAACAGTATTCTACAAATTCAAACAAACCCTTTACAATTACAAGTCAGATACTATACAGGAGGTTGACTATGCCCTACAATCTGAATCTGCCAGAAACGTTCAATGCCGCAGATTACTTCATCGACCGTAACATCCGTGAAGGAAGAACCGACAAGACGGCTGTACTCTGCGAGGAGAGATCCTTTACCTACGGACAGATACAGGAAGGGATGAACCGCTTCGGCAACGCTTTAAAAACCCTTGATGTGCGTATGGAAGAACGGGTGGCCCTGCTCCTGCTGGATACGGAAATGTACCCGCAGGCATTTTTCGGCGCAATCAAGATCGGGGCTGTCCCGGTCTGCCTCAACACGATGAATCGACCGCAGGACTTCCAGTTCTACCTCAATGACTGCCGTGCCCGTGTTCTTGTCGTCGATGCACTGCTGCTCGAACTGATCGAACCGATCCGAAAGAACCTTACGTTTCTCAAACACATTATCGTCGCCAACGGCGCTGCGGCGGCGGGTGACCTTACCCTGACCGAACTGATCGCGCAGCAGCCACCCGAACTTGAAAGCGCGCCGACCTGCCGCGATGACTCCTGTTTCTGGCTTTACAGCTCCGGCTCCACCGGTTCCCCGAAAGGAACGGTCCACCTGCAGCACGACATGGTATATTCGGCAAAGACCTATGGGGCAAAGGTCCTCGGCATAACGGAAGAAGATGTCTTCTTCTCGGCAGCAAAGCTGTTCTTCGCCTATGGCCTCGGCAACGGCATCTACTTCCCGTTCTCCGTCGGAGCGACCGCCATCTATCTGCCACAGAGGCCGACCCCCGCCCATGTTTACGAAACGGTGCGCCGGCACCGCCCTACCCTGTTTTTTGGCGTGCCGACCCTCTATGGTCAGATGCTGGAGGAGGAGGGAAGCATGAACGGCGTACGCCTCTGCACTTCAGCCGGAGAAGCACTCCCCGCACCTTACATCAACCGCTGGAAGCAACGTTTTCAGCTGGATATACTTGACGGCATCGGCTCCACCGAAATGGTCCACATCTTTATTTCGAACCGGCCGGGCGACATTATTCCCGGCAGTACCGGAAAAATCGTACCCGGCTATGAAGCCCGCATCGTCAACGAAGAAATGCATGATATCCCGACCGGGGAGATCGGCACCCTGCTGGTCAAGGGAGACAGTGCTGCCGCCTTCTATTGGAATCAGCACGCAAAAACCAGGCAGACGATAATGGGGCAGTGGATCAATACCGGTGACAAATATTATTGTGACGAGCAGGGAGTTTTCTACTGTGCCGGCCGCTCCGACGACATGCTCAAGGTCGGCGGCATCTGGGTTTCTCCAAATGAGGTTGAATCCTGCCTGATCGAGCACCCGGCTGTTCTCGAATGCGCCGTTATCGGTGCACCGGATGTAGATGACCTGATAAAACCGATGGCCTTCGTGGTTCTTGGCAAACTGCACACGCCGTCGGAAGAGATGGAAAATGAGTTGAAAGAGTACGTGAAGGCAAACCTTGCGCTCTACAAGTATCCTCGCTGGATACACTTCATTGACGAACTCCCCAAGACCGCCACCGGCAAGATCAAGCGCTTTGAGCTGAGAAATTTGGTGCAGAGCTACAAAGCCTGAACACCAATTGATTCACAATCCAACCGTAAAAAGGAGACATGGTATGAAAATGCAAAAACTCGGTGTATTCAGCTTTATTGTCGTAACAGTACTTTGCGGAATGCTTGTATATGCTTCCAATCAGGCGTTCGCAGCAGAACCCCCGATCAAGATCGGCATGATTGCCGAAATGACAGGCTCTTTTTCTGATTTCGGATTTAATATCGTCAATGGTGCCAAGGCATACATGAAGGAACATGGCGATACCGTCGCGGGGAGAAAAATCGAACTTATCGTCAAGGATGTTGGCGGCCCGTCACCGGAAGTTTCAAAGCGTTTGGCCCAGGAACTTATTGTCAAGGACAAGGTAGACTTCATTGCCGGATTCGGCTTTACACCCAACGCGCTTGCAGTGGCGCCGATTATTACCGAAGCCAAGAAGCCGACGGTTATCATGAATGCTGCAACATCCATTATCACAACCAAATCACCCTACTTTGTCAGGCTATCGATGACGCTGCCGCAAACCACCGAACCAATGGCACAGTGGGCGTACAAGAACGGCTATCGCAAAATTTATACACTCGTCGCCGACTATGGTCCAGGCCATGATTCCGAAGGAGCGTTCAAAAAGGCGTTCACGAAACTCGGCGGTCAGGTCGTAGGCGATTCGCGGGTACCGCTCAAGAATCCTGAGTTCGGCCCCTACGTGCAACGCATGAAAGACAGCAAGCCGCAGGCGGTTTTCGTATTTCTCCCCGCGGGCGAAATGCCGGTTGCTTTCATGAAGTCCTATAACGAACGCGGTCTGGCAAAGGCAGGCATCAAGCTGCTTACAACCGGTGATGTAATGAATGACAATGTACAGGATGCTTTGGGAGACCATGCCCTGGGTGTAATATCTTCCCATCACTATTCCGTCGATCACAAGTCGCCGGAAAACAAGGCGTTCCTCGCAGCTTTCAGCAAGATTGATCCCGCGCGGCCAAACTATATGGCGGTTGGCGGCTATGACGGCATGGCGGCAATCTACAAGGTAATCAAACAGCTGAACGGAGTCATAGATGGCGACAAAGCGATGGCGGCGTTCAAGGGAATGAAGATTAACAGCCCACGTGGACCGATCACGATTGACCCTGCCACCAGAGACACCATCGAAAACATATATATTCGTGAAGTCAAAAAGATCGGCGGCCATTATTACAACGTTGAGTTTGAGACGTATAACGCCGTTAAGGATCCGGGCAAATGATCCACATCTCCTCTAACGTAGATCAAAGGTAAAACCATGCATAGTTTACTCGGAGTTCTTTTCGACGGCCTGGCCTACGGCGCCCTGCTGTTCGTGATCTCGGTCGGGTTGTCGATTACGCTCGGCCTGATGGGATTCAACAACCTGGCCCACGGCGTATTTGCAATGGCAGGTGGTTATCTGCTGGTAACGTTGATGTCGAAGGCCGGAATCGGCTTTCTTCCGGCTTTGCCCATCGTTTTCTGCGCTGTCGCGGCAGGGAGCCTTGTACTTGAACGGACACTCTACCGTTCGCTCTATAAGAGCACGCCGCTCAATCAGGTGCTGTTGTCGGTCGGCATTATTTTCGTCGCCACCGCCGGCACGAATTACCTGTGGGGACCTGGGCAGCAGCCGGTAGTTATACCGGAATGGCTGAGCGGTCAGTATGACTTTCTCGGGCTTGATCTGTCACGTTATCGACTGTTCCTGATGGCAATTGTGGCGTTGATCACGCTGGCACTGGTGTTTGGTCTGGAGCGCACCCGGTTCGGAGCTAAGATCCGCGCTTCAGTCGACAATCAGCGGACAGCGGAGTCAATGGGTATCCGGGTTGATCGGGTGTTCCAGTTGACTTTTGCGCTCGGCAGCGGGCTTGCGGGCCTGGGGGGAGCGCTGGGAGTGGACGTGCTCGGCCTTGACCCGAACTTCGCCGTCAAATACCTCGTCTACTTTTTGCTTGTTGTTGTGGTTGGCGGTCCCGGTTCGGTATTCGGCACCCTGCTGGCGGCATTGCTTCTTGGTGTTGCGGATATCGCCGGGAAATATTATGTGCCGCAATTCGGCGCATTTATTATCTATGTCGCCATGATCATCCTGTTGCTACTGTTCCCCCATGGACTCCTGGGGCGGAGGAAGTCGAAATGAGTGATAACTTGGCCAAGGCTTCACGCCACCTGTCTTTTCTGAAGGCGCGCGAACGTTGGAAACCCGCCGAAATGGCCTTCTGGCTCTTGTTAATCGGTGTCTACTTTGTTTTTCCATCAAGTCTGGTGTTTGCATCCCAGATTCTTATAACCGGACTGTTCGCGCTGTCTCTTGACATGATCCTCGGTTATGCCGGAATCGTCACCCTTGGACATGCCGCGTTCTTTGGCATTGGCGCCTATACCGCCGGTCTTATGGCGGCGAACGGCTTGCACGATCCCTTTCTGGGGCTTCTGGGAGCGGGAATTGCCGCCGGTATAGCCGGCTATTTCTGCAGCTTCCTTCTGTCACGGGGGGGGGACCTGACGCGCCTTATGATTACCCTTGGTATCGGCCTGCTGCTCTATGAGATAGCGAACAGCGCGACTAAATACACAGGAGGGGTGGACGGATTGCAGGGTGTGGAAATAGGAAAGTTGTTTGGTCTCTTCAGCTTTGATCTCTACGGCAAGACAGCCTATATCTACGTACTCTGCATCGCATTTTTACTGTTCCTGTTCACACGCAGCATGATGCATTCGCCCTATGGACTGGCACTGCGCAGCATCCGTGAAAACCAGACCCGTGCCCTTGCCATCGGAATTCCGATCAGTGCATGCCTGACCAATATCTACACTATTGCAGCGGTAATGGCCGGAATTGCCGGCGCGTTACTGACACAGACGACGCAATTTGTCGGCATCGATGTCCTCAGTTTTCAGCGTTCGGCAGACCTGCTGATAATACTGATTATTGGCGGTACGGCGACAATGTACGGCGGCTTTATCGGTGCGGCGGTCTTCATGCTCGTACAGGACCGGCTTTCCAATCTCAACCCGCAGTATTGGCAATTCTTTCTCGGTATCCTTCTTATCGTCATGACACTCTATCTGCGGAGTGGTATTCTGGGCGGCTTCAGCCGACTGGCACACGCAATCGGAAACCGGCGCAACAAGGAGCAGCCATGAACGCCATTCTTCAGACGCGGGACCTTTGGAAAGCCTTCGGTGGACTCATTGTTACAAAAAACTATTAACAAAAACACTGTCACAGATCTTTTTAACATATGGAATCTCCCTCAAACACAACAATTTGTATCAATTTAACTAAATCATATCTCAAAGTACGTAGACGCAGTAAGTATGGAGTAGAGCACTGGCAGTCTTGGCTCCAGCGCCTTGCCTAAATACACTCC
>CAIYZD010000523.1 GCA_903930585.1 uncultured Geobacteraceae bacterium
AAAAGCCCCGGCCAAAACCGGGGCTTTTATAGTCTGAATGAAAATAACATCCGGGAGTACTTGAACTTCGTCTATTTGATGCCGATGTTTGTGAACTGCTTACCGAAATGAATTTGACAGGTTTACAAACAGTGTGCTACCTCTAAAAATAGTTTTGCCAAAGAATGAAGGAGCAAAATATGATGTTTAAGAATCTTAGAGAAGACATTAACTCGGTTTTTGAGCGTGATCCGGCTGCCCGTAATATTATGGAGATCATTTTTTGTTATCCCGGCCTGCATGCGCTCTGGTTCTATCGTGTAGCCCACTGGTTCTGGATTCATGAATTCTTTTTTCTTGGGCGCTTCATATCTCACTTAGGGCGGTTTATGACCGGAATCGAGATTCATCCCGGTGCAAAAATCGGACGTAAATTTTTTATTGACCATGGTATGGGGGTTGTAATCGGCGAGACTGCCGAAATCGGCAATAATGTTACCCTCTACCATGGTGTTACGCTGGGAGGGGTTACCTGGGACAAGGTTAAACGGCATCCGACTTTGCAGGATAACGTGGTGATCGGCTCAGGCGCCAAAATTCTGGGGCCGTTTACTGTTGGCAAGGGGGCAAAGATCGGTTCCAACTCTGTTGTTGTTAAAGCGGTTCCTGACAATGCCACGGTTGTCGGTATTCCTGGGCGGATGGTGATGGCCGAGGGGAAAAAAGATGGTGAGCGTGCAGATCTGCAACATGGACAGTTGCCGGATCCTGAAGCAAAGGCAATTGCCTGTCTGTTCGACCAGATTCGTGAATTGGAACGAAAATACGATGTTCTTGCTGCTGAACATGAAGAGCTTAAAAGCAGATTGCCAAATAAATGATAAAAAGACAAACTACCATAAACCGCATTTTTAAAGTCTCCGGTATCGGACTGCACAGCGGCAAGGAAGTGACTCTGGAGTTTCTTCCCCGACGTGAATTCGGTGTTGCCTTCGTGTATAAAGGTCAGCTTATTCCTGCCCGCTATGACATGGTAGGCGACACCCGTCTTTCGACCCAAATCGGACGTGATGACGTTTCGGTCTCAACAATTGAACACCTTATGGCAGCACTCTATTTTTCCGGTATAACAAACTGTCTGGTTTACATCGATGGTCCCGAAGTGCCGATTCTGGACGGCTCTGCCTGGGAATTTTATCAGGGGATGTGGAAGGCCGGGGTGTATGAATTCCCCGAAACGGGCGTTTACCTGAAAGTACTGCGTCCGATTGAAGTGCATTACAACGATTCCTGGGTCAAGGTAAAACCCCTCAATACGCTTGAAATTACCATGTCGATAGAATTTCGTTCACCGGTAGGAAAACAGAAAAAGCGGGTGACGGATGTCGAAAATGCATTTGCGATAATCAATTCCCGTACGTTTGTTCTTCAGGAAGAGATCGAGGCAATTCGTAAAATCGGTTTGGCCAGAGGTGGATCTCTGGATAACGCTGTTGTGATCGGGAGTGATGAAATAATGAATCCGCGCGG
>CAIYZD010000524.1 GCA_903930585.1 uncultured Geobacteraceae bacterium
CATAAATACGATCGATACGAAAATATGGACGGCTGAAGACCCGGTTGAAATAACCCAACGCGGCCTGCGACAGGTCCAGGTACACCCCAAAATCGGCTTTACCTTTGCTGCCGCCCTCCGTTCATTCCTCCGCGCCGACCCTGACGTCATTATGGTTGGTGAAATGCGTGACCAGGAGACCGCTGAAATTGGAGTTGAATGTTCTTTGACCGGTCACCTGGTTTTCTCTACCCTGCATACCAACTCGGCGCCGGAAACAATAACCCGTCTCCTCGACATGGAACTTGATCCGTTCAGTTTTTCCGATGCGATACTCTGTATACTGGCCCAACGCCTGGCTCGGCGACTTTGCTCATGTAAAGTGGAGTATGTCCCTTCTCGCCAGGAACTTGATGAGATTATATTTGAATATGGAACGGAAGAGTTTGCCAAAACAGGAATCAATCCGGCTGAAATAAAACTTTTCAAAGCGGTTGGCTGTTCGAAATGCGGCGATTCAGGCTACAAAGGCCGTCTTGGACTTCATGAATTACTTGAGGGAACCGATCCTATCAAAGCGTTGGTAAAAAGAAAATCAGAAATAGAGCTGATACGGAAACAGGCGATTGAAGATGGCATGACAACCCTGAAGCAGGATGGGATACTTAAATGTTTTCAGGGTTTGACCGACCTGAAAGAAGTCAGAAAAGTCTGTATTAAATAATTTCCGCATTGGATACCGCGGTCGCGCAATATTTGCACACGGTATCCTTCCAGGGAATTATGCCGTGGCAATTGCCGCACTCTCGAAAATGTCCCTTTATCTCATGAGTTGGCTTGTTAAAATGCAGTACAACGAGGAAAAAGGGGAAAACTCCCGATAAAAGCCCCCATATAAAGGGGTTTTTATTGCGGGCACGCGCCAGTTTAAATCCTACCGCTGCCGGAAGGCCGAAAATCAACAACAAAAAAATCATTTCACTCATACTGTTCCTCGCCGGCTCATAGTCACTTCATTTTTGCAACATAAACCCCGTCCCACCCTTCCACAGGCGGTGACTCAATAAATTCCCGGCACCGTTCAATGTACAGGCTTGAGACGTGATCATGCGTCTGACTATAGACATCTTCAAACAGCTGTACCGCTGCTGCAAACTCGCTGTTTCGGTATAACCTGAGCGCATCGCCGAATACCCTCCCCCGTATCTCGCCCGCATCACCAACCATCAGCTCGTAAATCGGAATCGGCACCTGCTTGCCTTTTACCGCGACAAAGTCGATCTCCCGGAAGGGAAGATCACTTCCAGCCTGGAGTTTTGTGGATTCGCTGACAATAATATGCGTGCCGTATAACTTGTTCAGACCTTCCAGGCGGGATGCCAGATTAACGTTATCGCCGATAGCGGTGTAATCAAAACGCATCGAAGCCCCCATATTACCGACAACAGCATCACCGGTATTAATCCCGATGCCGATATCGATGGCCTGAAGACCACGCCTGACGAATGTCCGGTTCAGCTCGTCCAGTATTGCAATCATTTTCAAGGCTGAACGGCAGGCGTGATCGGCATGGCCGGCAACATCAAGCGGCGCATTGTAAAGGGCCATAACCGCATCTCCGATGTATTTATCCAGCGTACCCTTCTCCTCCAGGACAATACGGGTCATCGGGTTGAGGTATTCGTTAAGCATCAACACCAGTTCTTCCGGCGACAGTTTTTCCGACAGCGTGGTAAAACCGCGGATATCTGAAAAGAGAATACTGATCTCCCGTTTCTCCCCCCCAAGGGTCAGACTTTCCGGATTTTTTATGATCCGGGCAACCAGATCGGCAGAAACATAGCTGCTGAACGCCTTTTTCAAGTAGCGCCCCTTGCGATCCACCACCAGGCTCCGATAAATTTCGGAACTGACAGTGGTAAAGGCGAACGCAACCAAGGGAGACCAGAGCGAGAGATCCAGGAAATACCTGGTAAACAGTTGATAATTTACCACAAGATAAAGCATACTAAGGCCGCTTGCGGAAACTATACCCATCGTGGCATTGGGCATGATCCCGAGAAGCAGTGCCAGGACAAAGGGCAACAGAAACATCAAAACGTTGTCAATAGAGTCAGTTCTGCTGTTATGTATCAGAGCACGTTGTTCCAGAATATTGGCTGCGGCGGTTGCATGGATTTCGACACCAGGCCGGATTGCATCAAAGGGGGTTGGTCGAAGATCATAAATACCTTCTTCCGTAGGGCCTACAAAAACCATTTTCCCCTTCAGTTCATTTGCCGGCAAAATCTTATCAATAATATCAACTGCTGAATACGTTGTAATTTTCCCGTCATTATTTGAAGAACCGTAATAATTAAGATAAAGTTCCCCCTTCTGGTTTGATGGAATGGAGTTGTTTCCCAACTGGATAGTCCGGATTCCAGCAGTATTTATGTGTACGCGTACAGTTTCATGGGTGAACTGTTGAAGCGCCTGCAGCATTAATGACGGGTACACATCACCGTCGTACAGTAGAAGCAGCGGTAACCGTCTGAAAAGACCGTCAGCATCAAATAATGCGTTATAATAACCATGCGCAATGGCACCGCGACCGATCAATGCGATGTTTGCATCCGGATTGACGTATTCCGTAAGAGGAACAGAAGTTACCCCTGAATCGGTCCGAATTTGACTGATCCTCGATGATCGGATCTGCGCCTTTACCTCCGGATCAACGGGATGCGGCTCTTCCCGAAAAAAATACCCCTCTATAACATTGCCGGACGAGGCAATACTCTCTGCCAACACGCGGTCGGCAGCCGGATTTTGCGTTTCAGAAAAAACTATGTCCAGCGCCACAACCGTGGCGCCATATTCGGCCATCCCTCGAATGAGACTGGCAGTTATCTCACGGGACCAGGGCCACCGGCCAATTTTTTTGATGCTTTTATTATCAATTGCTACGATTACAACCGGCAGAGGAGGCTTGATTGGACCTCGAAACGTCAATCGCCAATCTTTTGATTTGAGGACAAAATTTTGATAAAAGCGAAGAAGGGCGGGAAGTTTATCCGGATCGAAGGTATGGGACTTAAAATCACCGTAAATGACTACTACGGATGATATGAGTGCAAACAGGATAAAAACGAGATGTTTAACAAGGTATTTGCGCATAAGTTTACACCGTATGGCACGTTCGCAGAGGTTTTATCCTGAAAAAAATGGCTACGCTACTACCCACCCTTATTTTGCGCCGGCATCGCTTCATCGAGAACAATCAGATAACCATCCGGATCAAAACACCACATTTCTTTTACACCGTAGGGCTTGATATCCAGCGGGTAGAGGACTTCAAGCCCCTCTTCCATGATTGCATCGCGGATATCCTCTATATCGGTAACTTCGAAATGAAGTGTAATGCCGATACCGCGGGGAAACATGGTAAAGCGCGGCTCAAGCAGCGGATGCGCCTTAATGACATCAGCCTCCTCAACGAAGATTATCGCCATGCCGTCCAAATCGATAATCAGATGATCGGGCGCACCCTTCGAAGTAAAGGAGCGTCGCACCGGTAATTCGAGAATTCCGGCATAAAAAGCCTCCGTTACAACAAGTTGCGAAACGGTCAGCTGAATCGAATGCGGAGCGCGGTGTGCTTTCACTCAAATCCCTTGTAAAATATCGACACAAACCCGGAAAGACGGGAGAGCCAGTTAGTATAGATCAGGACACCGATCACCATCAGAAAAATACCGGTAATTATTTCACATACATGAATGTACTTCTTAAAACGATTGAACAGCGCCATAAAGCGATGCATGCCAAGAGCCGAAAGAAAAAACGGTACTCCCAGCCCTAAAGAGTAGACAAGCAGCAGCAGAATTCCCTGGTACACTCTTTCTTCGGTTGCAGCAACGGCAAGAATTGCCGCAAGAATCGGTCCGATACAGGGGGTCCATCCGGCCGCAAATGCTATACCGACAAGAAAACTTCCAACATAACCGGCAGGTTTATGTTTTATTGAAACCCGTTTTTCCCCCAGAAGTAATTTGAGAGGGATAAGGCCGGTCACATGGATTCCGAGTACCAGCAGAATTACCCCACCCACCCTCCTGATAAGTGTGGAGTGCTCATGAAGAAAGGATCCGATATACGTTGCGGAGGCGCCAAGCAGCACAAATACGACGGTAAATCCGCAGATAAAACAGATCGAGTGGAAAATTGCCTTTTGACGAATGATGTGCGAGGGATGCTCTGCCAGCATGTCGGCGTACGACATCCCCGTGATGTACATGACGTATGAAGGAATCAGCGGAAATACGCAGGGAGAGAGAAACGACAGCAGGCCGGCGATAAATGCTCCGATATAGGTTACTTCCGGACTGTTCATGGGAAAATCCTATTTCATCAGCCCTTCCAGAAATGAGATAGCTTCCGGGGAATCCCACGCGAATCCGCCGATAACTTTTTTAATGAGAACCCCCTGTTTATCAATAATAAAAGATTCCGGAACACCGGTAATTCCGTATAATTTAACTGATGCGCCACTCGGGTCAAGATACGCCGGAAGTATAAAGCCGGATTCTTTGAAAAACAAATCAAGAGCAGGCTTTCCCCCTTCGTCAATAGAAACAGCCACCATCTGGAATGGTTTTCCGGTCATGGCACTGTTCAGTTTCATCATAGAGGGGATCTCCTGACGGCAGGGAGGGCACCAGGTAGCCCAAAAATTCAGCAGAACGACCTTGCCCTTAAGATCCGATAATTTCAAGGTACTCCCGTTAGCAATCGACACGACTGAAATATCGGGAGCTGGACTCTTTTCGCCGGCAACAACGTTGATATCTTTTTTTGGGGTCGTATCTGCCTTGGTGCAGGCAGACAGAGACAGAAGCAAACAGGCTATGAAACATACTATATTCCGCTGCATGAGACCTCCGCGATGAAATGAAGTAAAACAGGGAAAACGAAGATGGCCTGAAAGCAGATTATTTGTTGCGCGTTACGACATACTCGGACAAGCCAATCAGGGCGTCACGAACCGGAGATGGTCCAAACAGTTCCAGATGTCCCTTGCAGCGGTCGATATAGAAACGGGCAGCTTCAACGGTGTAGGTAATGCCGCCGTACTGCTTGACTAAACCGGAAACGGCACGAAAGTCATCCAGTGACATTTCATCCTGCTCGATAACGGCTGCAATAACCGTGCGCTCGGAGTCGTTGCACTGCTGCAGGGTATGGATCAGCGGCAGAGTGATCTTCCCCTCTTCGAGGTCGTGGCCGATGCTCTTGCCAAACTCCTCCTCAGTTGCAACGTAATCAAGAATATCGTCCATCAACTGGAATGCAATGCCGAGATCCATACCGAAATCGGCCAACGCCTGTCTCTGACTCTGCGGCACAGCACCTAAAATCGCCCCCGCTTCACAGGCAGCGGACATGAGAATGGCGGTTTTAGAACGGACTACTTTAATATATTGCGCTTCCGACAGATCAAGCTCGCCCGTACAAAGAAGCTGCATTACTTCGCCTTCGGCTATCACCGTTGTCGCATCGGAAAGTACTCGCAGGATTTCCATGCTTCCAACATCCACCATAAGTGAAAAGGATTTTGAAAAGAGGAAATCTCCGACCAGCACCGAAGCTTCGTTACCCCACAATGTATTGGCCGAAGCGATGCCGCGCCTGAGCGTTGCGCTGTCGACGACGTCATCATGCAGCAGGGTTGCCGTATGGATAAACTCAATAACACTCGCCAGCGGGACCGCCTTATCGGCAGTATAGCCGCTTAAACGTGCGGCAAGCAGCAACAGCGCGGGCCGAATACGTTTGCCGCCACTGGAAAGAACGTATTCTCCGACTTTACGAATCAGAGGAACATCGGACTGCAGATCTTTGCGAAACTGGTGTTCGACCAACGTGAGATCTTCACCTATAATATTGAGTGCAGCCTGCATGGGATAACATCCTTAAGGTAAATTCGCGTCATAGTAATGGATTGGCTTCCGGTTTGTCAAAGCATTTTTGGCAAGTGTTTATCGTGTGTTATCGGCTGAAAGTGTTCATCTTTCGATTGCCAGACGTAACTCCACAGTATATGGTACTCTCACAGAGAACAATTGACGTAACTTAAAAGGAACCTGTATGCGATTTAACGAACTCCCGATACCTGAACCGGTCCTGCGCGGCATCAATGAGACCGGCTTCAGCACCTGTACTCCCATTCAGGAACAGACTCTCCCCATAACATTGACAGGAACGGATATAGCCGGTCAGGCACAGACCGGGACCGGTAAGACAGCCGCCTTCCTGATTTCACTTTTTACCCGATTGCTGGCAAACGACAAGCCTGTCGGCCAACCACGCGCATTAATCCTTGCGCCTACCCGTGAACTGGTTGTTCAAATCGAAGCGGATGCCAAGCAACTGGGTGCACACTGCGGATTTGCCGTTCAGGCTATTTATGGTGGCGTTGATTACATGAAACAGAAGAACGCACTTATGGACGGTGCAGACATTATCGTCGGCACTCCAGGGCGCCTGATCGACTATCTCAAACAGAAGATCTACAGCCTGAAGGACATCGAAGTACTTGTAATAGACGAAGCTGACCGCATGTTCGATCTTGGATTCATTGCCGACCTCCGTTTTATCCTCCGCAAACTGCCGCCATTCGAAAAACGCCAGAACATGATGTTTTCGGCAACCCTTAATCCCAGAGTCATGGAGTTGGCATACGAGTTTATGAACTCTCCCACAAAGGTTTCGGTTACCCCGGAAACCATGACCGCCGAACGGGTTGAACAGCTCCTGTTTCACTGCTCCCGCAAGGAGAAGTTTTCACTTCTGTTGGGGCTTCTCCGCCGAGATGGCATGGCTCGCACCATGATTTTCATCAACACCAAACGGGAAGCCGAGCATCTGCATAACCTCCTGAACGCCAATAATTTCCCCTGCAAGGTCATTTCAGGTGACGTCGAGCAGCGTAAACGGATGAAAATTCTCGACAACTTCAAGGACGGTTCTCTCCCGATTCTGATCGCTACCGATGTCGCCTCGCGAGGGCTCCATATCGACGGTGTTTCTCATGTCATAAATTACGATTTGCCGCAGGACTGCGAAGATTATGTCCATCGTATCGGACGTACTGCCCGTGCCGGCGCCGAAGGCAAGGCCATATCCCTGCCGATGAGGATGGCGCCTTTTTCCTTGAGGCGATTGAAGATTATATCAAAGCCAAAATCCCGACCGAATGGGCTGATGATGAGCTGTATGTGCTTGATTATGTACGAACTGCCCGCCCAAAGCGGGTTCAGGATATAAAAAGAGACAAACCGGGGACATCCAGGACGCCTGATCGCACGAAGAAGAAACCGGCGCCCCGCCCGGCGCCTGCCGTTGTCAAGACAGCCGGCGAAACGGTCGTGGAAAACGGTGAAAAGAAGAAGCGGCGCCGGAGAAAAAAGAAACCGGCAGGAGAAAATCCGGTCGAAAGTACGGGAGAGTAGAGACTGAAGCTTGTACCATTTAAATACGGGAGAACGCGTGCCCATACGTAAAATTCAGCAACATTCAAATACCTATCTGCTTGAAGGGTTAGTCGAGCATGGGGACAGCATGGGAAACAGGGGGACTATCGGCGCCGGTGACGTGCAGTTGATGACTGCGGGATGTGGTATTATTCATCAGGAAATGCCGAAAACCAATTAGTAGTACGTCGAAATAAGTTTTCCTTTTCTGTCCGCTTCATGGATTTTATCTGTATTTCTCTTTTGCTGGCAGAGGATCGTGTGTGCCCCTCTTCGAGATACATCACTTGTAACGGCTTTCGGGCACGAAAGTACTTGGCCCCTGTTCCCGCAGCATGTTGCCGGAATCTTTTTTTTATATCGGTTGTGATTCCGGTATAGAGAGTATTGTCCGAGCAGGAAATAATATAGACGCACCATTCTGGCTGCTTGTCTGAAGTCTCAGTGCTGTCGTATGTACGAACCTTCACTTGCCACCAATTGACAATTCAATCATTCTTTTGTACCTCATATACAACCAACCTGCCCAATTAACCATTTGCTATCTTTAAAGACAAGTGGTTTATTAACGTTGATTTGCAACGTGCGATCAGCAGACCTATACTGTCACGGTGTTGTTGTCAAAGCCAGTTTACTTATTTTTCATTTATAGTAGAATGATCTAATAATTGGTTTCACCGGGGGGTTCTAGAATGGCTCATCAAATTACGTCTGATGATATTTCGAAGCAGAACGATGAACTTTATCGTTCTCTGTTTGATAACATGCTGAATGGCTTCGCCTATTGTCAGATGCTCTATGAAGATGGAAAGCCTCAGGACTTTATCTATTTGGCTGTTAATGCCGCTTTTGTATCGCAGACCGGGTTAACAGACATAACAGGAAAGAGAGCCACGGAGGTTATTCCAGGAATTCGTGAGTCCGACCCTGCGTTATTTGAGATCTACGGTAGAGTCGCCATGAATGGCCGGCCGGAAAAATTTGAAATGTTTGTTGAAGCATTACAGATGTGGTTTTTGATTTCGGTTTACTGCCCCGCGACTGAACATTTTGTGGCTGTCTTTGATGTGATTACAGAGCAAAAACGTGCGGTAGATTCTCTTCGGGCCAGTGAACAGCGTCATCGTATGCTATCTGAAATCATGTTACATGGACTGGTCTATCAAGATGCCAATGGCGAGATAATTTCTATGAATCCTGCTGCTGAGCGGATTCTTGGTATGTCCCGTGATGAGTATATAGGTAGAAGCTCCGTTGAAGTTGAAAACCTCACCGTCCGAGAAAATGGGAAGCCCTTTCCAGGCATGGAACATCCTGCAATGGTGGCATTAACAACCGGTCTACCGGTCAGTGCCGTGGTCATGGGGGTGTATAACCCCAGGCTCAGCGAATGGGTCAGGGTACAACATTCAAAGTATATCTACCTGTACTGAAAAAACAGCCCGCTGGAGAAGAAACGCTGAAACAGTCACTTCCTTCAACTCCATGGCAAGGGAGTGGCACTATACTGCTGGCGGAGGATGAAGAAAGTGTGCGACTTGTTACAAAGGCATTTCTGAACAAATTTGGATTCACCGTTCTGGAAGCGGTGAATGGCAAAGAGGCGTTGGAGTTATACCAAAGAAACGCCGCCGATATTACTTTGGTTATGACAGACATGGGTATGCCGATTATGGATGGATATGGGTTGTTTCATGAGCTGAAGAAACTAAACCCAGAACTACCGATCATCGTATCGAGCGGTTATGGTGAAGCCGTAGTCAGTTCACGGCTTTCGATAGACAAAAGTGCCGGACTTATCAGCAAGCCTTATGGCCCCGATCAGTTGCGTGAGGTTCTGAGGAAGGCTTTGGTATGCTGACTATCTGATAGAATAACAGTTTTATAAGATGTCTGGTGAATCAGTTCAGATTGTAACGGGCAACGATAGAAGATAAGCAGTGAGAGTGGATTTATACAAACGTCACAAATTGTAAAATATCCGTTCCAAATCCCAACGTCGTGCGTTCTTGCTCAGGAGTTACCCTATGGATGTCGACCACGTTTATGAACCCAACGTTCCTGATTCTGCTGTGATCAGGTCTTCCCATATTGTCGGCATTGGAGCTTCTGCAGGTGGTCTGAGTGCCCTCGAACAGTTCTTCGATAATATGCCGTCTGAGACCGGCATGGTTTTTGTGGTCATTCAGCATCTCTCACCGGACTTTAAAAGCTTGATGGATGACCTTTTGTCTCGTCACACGACAATGCCGATCCATCGTGTCACCAACGGTATTGAACTGAAAGCTAACAGTATCTATCTGATCCCTCCAAAGACTCACATGACAGTTAAAGAAGAAAAACTCTACCTTACAGAAAGAGCCATAACTCCGCATATCGAACTCCCAATTGATATATTTTTAAACTCACTTGCAGAAGATGCCGGCGAGCGTGCGGTAGGAGTCGTGCTTTCAGGCACCGGATCAGATGGTTCACGAGGTATCGTCTCCATCCACAAAAATGGCGGACTGGTGCTTGTTCAATCACCCGAGTCAGCTCAGTTCGATGGGATGCCACGCAATGCAATTGCCACCGGAGTATGTGACTTTATCCTTGCACCGGACCGGATACCTCGCATCCTTGTTGAGTATGCAATCAGTCCGCTTGCTGTACGAACGAGAATGCATGACGAGTTGGAGGTGTTTGAGGACGAAGGAGAGTTCGCCGAATTATTTGCATTGTTGCGGCGAGGCTATAACCTGGATTTTTCAAAATACAAGGGTTCTACGGTTGGAAGACGTATCCGCAGGCGCATGGAGTTTCGCCAAATTCCGGAAGTGGCCGACTATGCGGCTATCATATCCGGAGATCAGGGAGAACTTGAACACCTCTACAAAGATCTGCTGATCGGAGTTACGGAGTTCTTCCGTGACAAGCAGGCCTTTGAATTTCTGGAGCAGGAAATCATTCCCCGCCTGTTTGACAATCTTCACAGAGACGGGGACCTGCGCGTTTGGTCAGCCGCCTGTGCCACCGGTGAAGAGGCATATTCAATTGCGATCCTTCTCGCTGAGAAAGCGAAAGAGATTGGCTTCACGGGTAAAATTACGGTATTTGCCACGGATGTCCACAAAACGTCTCTCGATTTTGCGTCACAGGGATTATATGACAGAGCTCGCCTGGCCAACGTAAGTCCGGAGCGGATGGATACGTTCTTCAATAAAGAGGGGGGCGATCTTTATCGTGTGACCTCTGAGCTGCGCAAACTTGTGGTCTTTGCTCCCCACAATCTCCTTAACGATCCCCCCTTTACCCGCCTTGACCTGGTCTGCTGTCGCAATCTGTTGATTTATTTCCAGACCGATGTGCAGGAGAAGGTCATCTCCTTATTTCACTTTGCACTCAAGATTGACTGCATCCTTTTTCTTGGGAGCAGTGAGGGACTTGGGCCATTTATCGGCGAGTTTGAGGTTCTCGCTTCCCAGCATAAGATATTCCGTAAGATTCGTGATCTCAAGCTGGCAATCAACCTCGACTCAAACCGTACAGAACGGATGCACGCCGCCATCCCGGTCACATCTTTCCAGCCCGGGGGCGCCCGCGCGGTCAGCATCGACCGCCAGATACTGCACGACTATGACGCATTGCTGCGCCGGCATATTCCTCCGGGTGTTCTGATCAACGAAAACCGCCAGATTGTCCACTACTTCGGTAATGTTGCCGAATATCTCAAAATGCCGGAAGGGAGGACCGATAATAACATCCTCTCGCTTGCCGAAGACACCCTGCATGTTGCGCTCAGCACTTCACTCCAGAGAGCTGACTCCGCCAGGCAGCTTGTAGTTACCCGAAATGTCAGAATCAGACGAGGTGACGGAGATTTTCTTATCGATCTGAATGTTTTTCCGGTACCCGACGAAAAAAGCCGTACCACTCATTATCATGTCTATTTTGAACGAGTCCGCCCAACTGAGCATCCATTCGCACCGGATCATACGGAAGAATCGGAGTCAACAAACTTTGATGTCGGAAACCAGGTCACTCAGCATGTTGCAGATCTTGAGATGGAGTTGCAGTCAACCCGTGAAAACCTTCAGACCACCGTCGAGGAATTACAGACCAGCAATGAGGAACTGCAGGCCACCAATGAGGAACTGCTGGCCTCAAACGAAGAACTGCAAAGCACAAACGAAGAGCTGCATTCGGTAAATGAGGAGCTGTATTCGGTCAACTCCGAATTTGAACGAAAAAACATAGAATTGAAACAGCTTAACAACGATCACGAAAATCTTCTGGCAAGTTCCGACATCGGCACCGTGTTTCTTGATCGCCAACTCCGAATACGTAAGTACAATCCGGCTATTGCGGCCTTTTTCAAATTACTGCCGCAAGACATAGGACGTCCGATCGATCATATCGCCTATCATCTCTCTCAGCAGGAAGAAATGCTGGCAGACATCCATCGGGTCCTCACGAGCGGTGAACCGGTCGAGCAGGAAGAACAAAATCGGGGCAACTCCTGGCTGCTCAGACGAATTATGCCGTTTAGAACAGAGACTGGTCAGGTAGAAGGAGTCGTCATAACATTTACCGACATCACAACGATAAAGGAAGCTGAGCTAAAGTTACTTCAAAATAACGATGATTTGGAACAGAAGGTCGAAGAGCGCACCATCGAACTAAAAAAGGAAAGTATCTATTCATCACCTTGTTCTTTAACATTCATAAAATCCGGGAATTTCCCCTGGAAC